>JAPORR010000084.1 GCA_026710105.1 Alphaproteobacteria bacterium | reverse complement strand
CAATAAATCAACCGCTTACCAGCGCCATGTCAGCGCCATGCCAGACTTGCACCCGGCATACGAGTTCCAAAAACTCGAACATTGGCTCCTTGGTCTTCCCTGCATGCAGGACAAATTGCCGACGACAAGTAGTATCAAGTCTGGTCGATAACGGTTTCCACAACCGGTCCTCGACAAGCCACGAGGAACAGGATACATGTCGTACCCTAGTGGGGCGCATAGCTCAGTTGGTAGAGCAGCTGACTCTTAATCAGCATGTCCGGGGTTCGAGTCCCCGTGCGCCCTCCAATAAAATCAAGGGGTTATTCCTGCCTGTTGACCGCGCCGAGTTCTAGTGATCGCAATTGTCAATCATGGAATTCTGGTTGTATGAATTCCTCCTTGACTCCTTATTTATCAATAAGTTAGCAGGTTTCCTTGAACTGTCTTCATAGCGCAGAGTCGATCAAACCCTCTGATGCCGCTTGCCCCTCTCCTTCCTGTCAATCCGTAGCAGCCTTGAGGGGCGCCCGGCGCCAGTGGTCGCAGAGAACCGCCAATCGCCAGCCCGTCCATCGCTATCTCAAACGATCTCTGATCATGCGTTTCGTTTGCAGCGTACCTCCAACCCCTTTTAATCAGCGCGCGCGGTCATCCTCGCGGTAGAGGAACATTGGGCTGCTCCAAGCTTGGAAGCCGTCTTCGGTGAATACTGATATCCATATGGGATTATCGCCTTTCGTTGAAAGTGGTACTTCCACTTCTGTCGTGAACTCTCGACAGGTCAATTTCTCCGGCAGGCGGAAGATCTTGATCCGTCGCTCAAGGCCACCTGCTTCCATGACCTGATCCTCGAGGCCGATCCCGGAAAGCGGATAGTCAAGCCCTCCCAGATTGCTTGTCAGGTGGACCATGCTATCCGCCATCTCGTCCAGCCACACATCGAAGCCGCCGAAATTGCCTGTAGTAATGGCGTCGAACAGGATAGTGTCCGGCCCCCGCTGTTCGAGCAGGCGCTCCTTGTTCCAAGCATTGATGGGCTCCATGCGTAGGATTGAAGAATTCCGGAAGCGCGCCCGTCCCTTCCAATTGGTCTCGCGTCCACGTCCGCGATATTCGGCGCCGCTCCACAACACGCGGATGCGGGAACCAAGTGGTTCGCCACCATGCGGACGAAGGGTTTGGAAGACCCTGACACCATTGCGAATTTCGATCCTTTCGATGGGCATATGGGTAAAGACTTCGAGCGAAAGCGTGACCGCCGCATCGTCCGTTTGCGCGATATCGCCCATCATGACCTCGCCGACCAACTGCGGTGTCTCGCCCTCGAAGGCGTGTGGATCGCGCTCGAACAGGTTGCCGCCAGTCGCGAACCGAGCGCGGACATCCAGATGCATCCGGGTGCCCGTCGTGCCGTAGGTATGGCGGCGGCGCACTGCATCCATGATGCTGTCTCGGCTGAGTTCCTTCGCGTAGAAGCAAGTGAGCCCGCCATAGGCGCCGAAGGTCGAGGCGCCTGGATAGCTAGCGCCAGGGCGACCCTTGTGGCCGTCGCTGTTGCAGACCACGCCCGAACGATACCCGAGGGGAAATCCGTCGGTCAGGAGCCATTCGAACGTGCCCCAGGCCGAGTGAATTTCCATCGCGACCTCGTTTCGGGGATCGTGCGCATAGGTGATGTCAGCATAGCGGCCGCCAACATGCGCATAGATGAAGCAGTCCTCTTCGGCCATCATCTCGAACAGCCGCTTGGCGTTGGGCGCGTCCGTGTCGAGGTCCGAGCGGTCGGTCAGCAAGGCATGCGACGAACGGTGAATTGCCCGTCCTTCATTGCGGAAATAGACATTGCGGTCGCCGCCGACAGCCGTGTTACCCGACCATTCGTAGCCCGGGAAAGTGACGAACCGGCCATCCTCATGGTGTTCTGCCGTCAATTCGTTGATGTGTTCCCAGAAGACATTATTGACTTGGAAATCATTAGCCTGGTGGGCAGTCGCGTCGAGGAAAGACTTATTGCGGGCAAAGTCGAAATACTGCCTCGCCGTGGTGATGCCGATGCTCTCGCCGCTCTGGCCATGTAGATCGCCCCAATAGCCTCCAAACGGCCCATCCCGCACAATCAGAGGATGCGATTCCGCTGCAATCTTTCCGTCTTGGCCTCGCACAGAGATGCGCAATAAACCTGGCTCGTGAACGGCGAGACCCTCGAAGCAGAGCGACTTACGCCCGAGCGGATAGTCGATCTCGGCCGGCAGGCCGGACACTGGCATAGTGCATTCCAACGTGAAGTGGGAACTTGCCCGGTCCGTTGGATTGCCCCAGACATCTTCCGCCTTGAGTCCGAACTGGAACCGTTCACCGGGGCGGCGGAGCGACGGCAGCACGGCGCGCCAGCAGGTCGGCGGTCCCGGTACGATCGATATCGCCGGCGAATTCGGGATCGGCACATGATGTCCAACGGCGCAGACATCCGCGAGGACACGAAATTGAAAATCCATTTCCACCATCGTCTGCATCCGCATGCCGGCGGAACCACCGGAGGTGTCGCCAAAGGTGATATGGATGGTGTCCCCCTCGCGGAGATAGCCACCCATGACATGCGCCGTCAGCGCCTTCCATCGAGGCCGCGGGGTGCCGTGCGAAACATAGGAAAGACGGATTGGCACACCCTTGCTGGAGCGGGCAGTGACATAATTGTCACCGGCCGGGTCATGCATCTGCAATCCACCCCAGTCGCCGAGCGAACGGAACGAGACCCGGATGCTGCCAGTATCGTCCAGACCGTAGCGCCCGACGATATAGACCAGTTCGAAGGTCTGCAGGCTGCGTACCTCGACGGGATCACTCGGGCGAAGCTCAGCATAACCGTAGAGCACTGGGTCCGCGCCTGGCTGTACTGCTGGCCAAGCTTCGCCCATCATCTCGTCTGCAAGTGGCCCATCCTTGAATTCCTTCATGCTCGACTCCCGGCTTCTCAGGGATGCGCGAGGGGGCACAGGTGCCCGTCTCGTGCTTTGTAAACGCCACTCATAGCCGAGGCATATGCGGCCCGCAAAGAGAGGCCAGAACCGTCGGTCAACACAATCGAGCAGGCGCTGCGCATGACAGCCGATACGAAGGAGCCAGTTCTTCATCGGAGCCATACACAGCGCATGCCTTGCCCGAAAGATGCTCCCGCCGTACATCTGCGACACTCGGCCTTGTGTCTTCCCGACCTCTAAGGACGAGGGCAATCGGCAGGAGTCCTTGACATTCCGGCGACTCAACATAAAAATAGGGGAATTCTATTTGATCAGAAAGAATTCGACAGAACACATGACTTTCCGAAATCTTGGTTTGAGCGAAGCGACGCTCAAAGCGGTCGAGGACTCGGGCTACACTGAGCCGACACCGATACAAGAACAGGCGATTCCCATTGTGCTCATGGGGCGCGATGTTCTGGGTTGCGCCCAGACGGGCACGGGCAAGACCGCTGGCTTCACCCTGCCGATGATCGACATGCTTGCGACCGGTCGGGCACGAGCGCGGATGCCGCGCTCACTTATCCTGGAGCCGACACGGGAACTCGCCGCTCAGGTGAGCGAGAGTTTCGAGCGCTACGGTAAATACCACCGACTTGCGACTGCACTCCTGATCGGTGGAGAGAGCTTCGGCGATCAGGAAAAAGCACTGGGACGCGGTGTCGATGTGCTGATTGCCACACCAGGCCGGTTGATTGACCTTTTCGAACGGGGTCGCATTCTGCTCAGCGATGTCAAAGTGCTTGTGATCGACGAGGCCGACCGCATGCTGGATATGGGCTTTATCCCTGATATTGAGCGTATTGTGGGCCTGCTACCGTATCAGCGTCAGACCCTTTTCTTCTCGGCTACCATGCCACCCGAGATTCGCAAGCTGGCGGACAGGTTCCTGACCGAACCGAAGGAAATTACGGTCACCCCGCCTGCCTCTCCGGCAGAGACCGTCGATCAGCAACTGGCGCTCGTGCATGGCGATGACAAGCGCGCGGCGCTGCGGGAGATACTGCGTTCGGAGGTGATTGAGAACGGGCTGATCTTCTGTAACCGCAAGCGTGATGTCGACATCCTCGTCAAGTCTCTAACAAAACATGGCTTTGAGGCGTCGGCACTTCATGGCGACATGCCGCAATTCCGGCGCACGGATACACTGGAGCGGTTCCGTTCGGGCGAGCTTCGACTGTTAGTCGCTTCGGATGTCGCGGCGCGCGGGCTGGACATCCCGCGCGTCAGCCATGTATTCAATTTCGACGTGCCGATCCATGCGGAGGATTACGTACACCGCATCGGCCGTACTGGCCGGGCCGGTCGGCTTGGCACGGCAATCACCATCGCGCAGCCGGATGACGTGCTGCACACGCAAAAGATTGAAAAGCTGATCGGCCGTGATGTGCCGCGGCGCGCGCTGGAGACCGTTAACGCCGCTAATTGGGACGACCGGCCGAGACGTCGCCGGCGGAACGGCAAGGCTGCTTCGGTCGAACCGGAATCGCTTGCCCGCGAAAGGCCGCGCCGCCGTTCCGAGACCTCACCTGCTAAGCAGATGAGGCGTCGCCATACAGAGGCGGCCCCGGCTGAAACCTTTCGCCCGGATACGGCTTTTGGTGAACATATCCCCGCATTTCTGCTGCGTCCTGGCCGGGAAGCCCAGTCGGTATAGGGCGCCAGAGCGGGCCAGGAGACACGGGTGAGACCGATTTTCGTCATGGTAAAATGCTCTCTCGGCAAGGCTTACGAAGTCGCCGACCGGCTGGCGCATGATGTGGAGCAGGTATCGGAGATCTACTCCACCTCCGGGCAATACGACCTTCTGGTAAAGTGCTATCTGGAAGATGGAGCAGATCCTGGCCATTTCGTGACTGAACACTTGCAAACCCTGTCTGGTGTCGCGGAAACATTCACGCTCATAACCTTCAAGGCCTTCCAATGAGCGATGAAAACGAATTGCTGCCGGTCAGTGTAATCACTGGCTTTCTCGGTAGCGGTAAGACCACCCTGCTTTCCCGCCTGATCCGCCAACCAGGTATGGAAAAGACCGCCGTCGTCATCAACGAATTCGGCGAAATCGGACTCGACCACGATCTGATTGCAGCGTCGAACGACGAGAACATCATGGTTATGGACTCGGGCTGCATATGCTGCTCGATCCGGGGGGAGCTTGCCGAAACTTTGCGCGACCTGTTCAGCCGCCGCGCGCGCGAGGAAATTCCCCTCTTCGACCGCATCGTAATTGAGACCACAGGGCTTGCCGATCCCGCACCGGTACTACACACGCTGATGGCGGACCCCTTGGTCGCAACCTGTTTCCGGCTCGACAGCGTGGTGACAACTGTGGATAGCGTGCATGGCGGCGGGCAACTCGATCAGCATGAAGAATCGATAAAGCAGGCGGCTATGGCTGATCGGCTGCTGCTGACCAAGACCGATATCGCTGACGCAGAGTCACTGTCGACTCTGGAGGGGCGTCTATCCACGATCAACCCGAGCGCGCCGCAATACCGGGCGGTCCATGGCGAAGTTGCTCCTAACCGTCTCTTCGGCGCCGGGCTGTACAATCCGGAAACTAAGTCTGCGGATGTTCGCAACTGGCTCAGAGAACAAGCCTTTGATACTCATGAACACGACCATCACCACCATCATGACCATGAACATGGCCACCGGCACGACGAGCGGTTCGCATCCTTCTGCCTGCGCCGGGAGGGCGCATGCTCATGGAACACATGGGTTGGCTTCCTTGAAGCGCTGATTACCTCTCAAGGCAGCTCATTGCTGCGCCTCAAAGGCATCCTGAATGTCACGGGACTGGAAACGCCTGTCGCCGTGCATGGCGTACAGCACATGTTTCATCCGCCAGCGATTCTGGAGGCCTGGCCTTCCGACGACCATACAAGCCGGCTTGTCTTTATCGGGGATGGGCTTTCCGAAACCGGCATCCGGAAGATGTTGGACGCCTGGATCGAGTCTGACGGAGCAACCACTCCGTGAAGATCACAAATATCGAAACCGTTACCCTGTCGATTCCTTTCGACCATGGTGGCCCACCGACCGGCTTCGGCGGCACGGAATGGCGCAATCTCGATACACTGCTCGTGCGCGTTGAGACGGAAGAAGGCCATGTCGGCTGGGGGGAAGCTTTCGGCTTCAATGCGATTCCTTCAACGCGAGCGGCACTCGAGACGATGATTGCACCGCTCGTCATCGGCCGCGACGCCAGCGATATCGCTGCGCTCCATGCTGAATTGCAGAAGGTGCTGCATATTTTTGGGCGCTATGGACAGACGATCTATGCGCTTTCTGGTCTCGACATCGCGCTCTGGGATATTGCTGGCAAGGCTGCCGGCATGCCACTCCACCGTCTGCTTGGCGGTGCGCAGCGCCTGTCTTTGGAAGCTTATGCCAGTTTGCTGCGTTATTTCGAGCCGGACTTGGTAGGTGAGCGCGCTGCTGCTGCCGTCGCGCAGGGTTATCGCTGGGTGAAGCTGCACGAACGCATGGAGCCGGCTGTGGCCGCCGCTCGCGCCGCCATTCCCGCCGATGCGAAGTTGATGGTCGACACCAATTGCCCATGGACCCTTGCGGAAGCTGTGGCGAAGGCGGCCGCTTTCGAACCGCACAATGTCCACTGGCTGGAGGAGCCGATCTGGCCGCCGGAGAATTTCACCGGCCTCGCGGAATTGCGGCAGCGGACGGACATAGGCATTGCCGCCGGTGAGAACCTCTGCACCGCATGGCAATTTCAGGCCATGTTCGAGGCTGAGGCAGTGGATGTAGCTCAACCAAGCGTCACCAAGGTCGGCGGTGTAACTGAGATGCGCAAGGTTGAGATGCTCTGCAACCTCCACAATACCCGCTATGTGCCACACTCGCCTTATTTTGGGCCAGGCTTCCTTGCAACCTTGCATCTCCTCGCCGTCGCGGACACCGAAGAACCGGTGGAACGCTTCTTCGGTGTGCATGAGGCGGAGATTTATGGAGACCTTTGCAAGGTCGAGTCCGGGCGCATCACTGTGCCGGATGCACCTGGACTCGGAGCAGACCCGAGCCTGGAAGTCCTGAGGGACTATATCGTCGCCTGAGTCACTTACAGCCTATTCTTGAGGGTAACGCCAGGGATTCTCGGGCTGTTCAGCATCTTCGTCAATGGTCCATTGTGGTAGCGAGAAGCCGTCTGCGACCTTCGAGAACACCATCCGGACACGCGTTCCGATCCCGATGGATTGGATCGCCTCCGGCGGCGCAAACTCGCCGTCGGCCGTCACGAGATTGCCCGCGACTCTGAGCGCTTCATGCGCCGAAGGCTGGCCCTTTTGCGTATCAAGATCGACCAGTAGGATCATGTAGGGGACCTTGTCGCGGAAAGCCGGTTGTATCGGGTGGTGAACCTCTACATAGGAGTGCACGGCACCTCGACCTTCGACCGGCGTCCACTCGTAGCTGCGGTCCGCGCTCCACGGGCAGGCGGTTGTTGGCGGATACCGCAATAGCCCGCTTTTAGGGCTCCGCTGCAGCCTGAACTCGCCTTTATCGCACCAAGCGAAGAATTCCCAGTTTTCACGGTCCACATCGTCGACTGTGAGCATCATGCCCATATACTCGCCTTGAAGCGACATCGTCTCGTTCCCTTCAGCGTGTGTCTTTGGACATAATCATGGCGGAGCCTGTGCCCGGCATAGCCCAGCCGAGATTGGCAGTTAACTCCACATCTTTCACCTGCCGACAGCCCCCTTCGCTGTAGTCATAAGTGTGCTGGTGCTTGCCATCCGGCCCGACGGGGCAGCTGTCATCCGCCTCGCCACGCAATTGACGCGTATTCTCGATCACCATGTTCATACCGTGGGTATAGCCTTCACAGAGATGCCCGCCGGAAGTGTTGTTGGGTCGCTTGCCGCCGAGTTCGATAATTCCCGAAGAGACATAGTCGCCACCCTCGCCTTTCCTGCAAAAGCCGTAATCTTCCAGCTGCAGCATGGTGGTGAATGTGAAGGCGTCATAAGAGCCCGTGAGGTCTATGTCGTCCGGCGAAACGCCCGCATTCGGAAACAAGATGTCTTTGGCGTAGTGACCGGCAACGGTCGAAATCGGCCCGTGCTGGTAATGCATGTCGGCCCGCGGCTTGCAGCAGCGGCCGACCACGGACTGGATTACCGCCGGTGGTCGGTGGCAGTCGCGCGCCCGGTCAAGGCTGGTGACGATGAGGCAGGTCGCATTGTCCGTTTCGACGCAGCAGTCCAGAAGATGTAGCGGCTTGCAGATGATGCGGCTGCTGACCACGTCTTCGATGGTCAGGCGGTTTTTGTAATACGCCTTCGGATTGTTGGAAGCGTGTCTGGAGTGAGCGACTTTGACCGCGGCCACTTGCTCTGGCGTCGTGCCATAATCGTACATGTGGCGCAGGAAGGTCGGCGCAAACATCTGCCCGGCACTCTGCCAACCATAGGCGCGGTGGTGAATCTGGTCGCCATTTATGGGCACGGCCGAGCGCGCACCGGTCCCGCCGATCCGCACTTGGGTATAGCCGTTCATGGATCTGAAGATTGCCACTGTCTTGCACATGCCGGCTTCGATGACGCCGATGGCAATGCCGATCAGCGCCTCCGTCGAGGAGCCGCCACCATGTACATCCATGTAGAAGTTCAGCCGGATGCCCAGATCGCCGGCAACAAAGGGGCAAAATATCGAGTCATTGCCGGAATAGCTCAGCATGCCGTCGACATCGCCAGGCGCTAGGCCGGCATCATCCATCGCATTCTTGATCGCCCAAGTGGCGAGCGAGCGGGTCGAGTATTTCGAACCGCGCATGTAGGTGGTCTCCCCGACCCCGGCAATCGCGTATCGTCCTCTGAGGTGTTTCGGCGACGATGCGTCGACGTCGGTCACGCTGGACAAGGTCATGAGCAGGCTTCCTCCAGTAGCAGTCTTTGGGGATTTGCGCACGGCCGGCGCAGAAGCGGCGGCATCCGTCAGATACCCTCGGCGGACCAGCCGCCGTCCACAGGGATCGTGACACCGGTCACGAAACCGGCGGCGTCAGATGCCAGATAGAGTGCCGTCCCGGCCATTTCCTCCGGTTGCCCCCAGCGGCCCATTGGTGTGCGCTCCAGAATTTTCCGGTTCACCAATTCGTTGGCCTGCACGGGGGCGGTGAGCTTGGTGGCGACCCAGCCGGGCGCGATGGCGTTGACGCGGATACCGTCTTGCGCCCATGCGGAAGCGAGCGATTGTGTCAGCTGGAGAATGCCAGCCTTGGAAGCGCCGTAGCCTGGCCCTCGTGGTGAGGAGAAATAGCTCGTCATGGACGCGATATTGACTATCGAACCGCCGGACACCTCAAGATGCCCGTGGAAAGCATGGGACATGCGGTAGGCACCGTTGAGGTTGACCTGCACGGTATATTCGAAATTGTCTGGTTGGAACGCTGCCGGGCCGCGCACTGTCGTGCCAGCTGCGTTAACCAGCACATCAAGCACTGGCATGTCGGAGGCAAGCGCGAGGATACCGTCATTATCGATCATGTCGAGTTGGCGGTAAGTCATGCCCGAAAGTTCATCGGGATAATCCTCGGGCCCGTCCTGTGTGCCAAGAACTGTGACCGTCGCGCCGGCATCCCGAAAACCGACGGCGATCGCCCGGCCGATGCCGCTCGACCCGCCCGTGACCAGCACAAGCCTTCCCGAGTAGTCGAAATTTGCGGTCATCCTCTCCCTTTCTTCGCTGAGATTGGCACCGCCGGCATTCTGGCATGAAGGAGCCCGGTGCGCACCCTTTTCACGGAAGCCATGGCCAGGCCGGACTAGGAGTCTTATCGTCTCGAACTCGGAGTTGAGGGTTGAACGGGCTTGGGTTCGTGGGGCATGCTGCCCCGACGGTCAGAGTCCGGAGGTCGCAAACCGGACCGCCAAGAGTCGGAAGACGGCGGCGTCGGGACAGGCGCAGTGGATACGGGCGGTCTTCTCTACCACCCGGGCGCCGACCTTGAGCAGTCTCCGACAGATGGTGGTGAACTCGGCCCAGGCGAAATCCACCCTGCGCGGCTCGGCATCGCGGCGCTCACACTGATGACATTCTCGAACGGACTCTTAGCTAAGAGGCTGGCAGTAGCGGTTTATGCTGGCCGCACTAGCACGTGGCGCTTGCGGCCAGCAGAGAGCTTGAGCGCGCTCAGCCCCTCCATATCGGCGAGGCCCACAAGCCGTTCTTCCCCGCCAATAGGCTGGTCGTTTAGGCGGGCACCGCCACCCCTTATCAGGCGTCGCGCCGCGCTGCGAGTGTCCGCGAGTCCTGCCCGCTGTAGAAGCGCAAAGGCTGGGATGCCCGCCTCCAGTTCTCCGCGCGGCACTTCGATTTCCGGCAAGCCCTGCGCTGCCTCACCCTGCTCGAATGCGCGTCGCGCCGTCTCCGCTGCCTGTCGCGCCGCGCCGCCGCCGTGGCAAAGCGCAGTCGCTGCGTCAGCAAGCACTTTCTTGGCGTCGTTCAGTTCATGTCCCTCAAGTGCTTCTAATCGCATGATTTCCTCTATTGGCACTTCGGTAAACAGGCGCAGGAAGCGGCCGACGTCGCCGTCTTCGGTATTGCGCCAGAATTGCCAGTAGTTATATGGAGATACGCGCTCGGCATTCAGCCAGACAGCGCCGCTCGCGGTCTTCCCCATCTTAGCACCGCTTGCCGTCTCGATCAGT
Organism: Alphaproteobacteria bacterium; assembly: GCA_026710105.1. Taxonomy (GTDB): domain Bacteria; phylum Pseudomonadota; class Alphaproteobacteria; order Bin95; family Bin95; genus Bin95. The sequence continues at coordinate 46,210 of JAPORR010000084.1, read as the reverse complement.
GGCGTTGTCAGGCCGAAGAGTTCAACGCCTTCCACCCGTCGTCCGAGATCAATACCGCTCACGATATTACCCCACTGGTCCGATCCGCCCATCTGGAGTCGGCAGCCGAGGCGGCGCGCCAGTTCGACGAAGTCGTAGGATTGGAGAATGGCATAGTTGAATTCGAGGAAACTCAGCGTTTGTTGCCGGTCGAGGCGCAGGCGCACGCTGTCCATCGAAAGCATGCGGTTGACGGAAAAATGCCGCCCATATTCCCGCAGGAACGGGATATAGGACAGGCCATCTAGCCAGTCGGCATTATTGACCATAACCGCATCCGACAGTCCGTCACCGAAGGTGAGAAACTGCTCGAAGACGCGTCGTATACCAGCCATGTTGGCTGCGATCTGTTCGTCGGAAAGCAGCGGGCGTGCTTCCTCTTTGCCAGACGGGTCGCCGACTCTGGTCGTTCCGCCGCCCATAAGCACAACCGGCTTGTGGCCTGCTTGCTGATAGCGACGCAGCAACATGATCGACACCAGGGAACCGACATGCAGACTGTCCGCCGTGCAGTCGAATCCGACATAGGCCGGCACAGGCGGCCCGTCTAGCAGCGACCTAAGCCGGTCGGCGTCGGTGCATTGATGCAGAAACCCGCGTTCGCGAATGGTCTCCAGAAAAGGCGGCACGACAATTGATCTCGCTGTCCGGAACGGGTCCGGCCGTCTATCACGGCAGCTGGAGCCCCGCAACGGGAAGCGCTTCCGGAGGATTGGACATGGACCTGCTGATCGGCCTGATGAGTGGCACCTCGATGGACGGGGTGGACGCCGCCTTACTGGAAACCGATGGCGAAGAGGCGGTGCGCCCGGCCGGCTTCGTTTCGTTGCCCTATAGCGACCAGGAGAAAGCAGCAATCCGCTTGGCCTTGGGCGCCGGGGACCCGCAAATAGTACGCGCCGCTGAAATGGTTGTGACGGAGGCGCATATCCGCGCTGTCCAGTATCTTCTGGATAAGACCGGCACACTGGAGGTGCTAGCCATCGGCTTTCACGGCCACACGCTCGACCACCGCCCGCAAGATCGCTTCACCCTGCAGGTTGGCGACGCCGCACGGCTCGCGCGGGAGACAGGCATCCCGGTCGTTGCCGACTTCCGCAGCGCCGATATCACTGCCGGTGGCCAAGGCGCGCCGCTTGCACCGGTTTATCACCGCGCCCGCCTTGCCGGGGAGCCAGGACCAATTGCAGTACTCAATATCGGCGGTGTCGCCAATGTCACCTGGATCGGTCGGGATAGCGAGATGCTTGCTTTCGACACTGGGCCCGGCAATGCGCTTCTTGACGATTGGTGTCGCTGCCATAACGGCGCACCGATGGATGAGGACGGGCGGCTGGCAGCGCAGGGCGAAGTCGATCGGGAGCTGTTAGAGCGGCTTCTGGATGATCCTTATTTCTTTGCTTCGCCTCCCAAATCTCTGGATCGAATGAGTTTTTCTTTCGCTCCACTCGAACGCCTTGCGCCTGCCGACGGGGCCGCGACGCTGACGGCCTTCACCGCCGAAGCCGTGGCACGCGCGCCACTTCCCGAACCGCCGCGACAGTGGATCGTCTCCGGCGGCGGACGACGCAATCCCGTATTGATGGCCGCCCTGCCCCAACCCGCACAGCCGGCCGAGGCACTTGGCTGGAACGGCGATGCGTTGGAAGCCGAGGCATTTGCCTATCTCGCCGCCCGATGCTTGAAAAATCTACCGGCGAGCTTTCCAGGTACAACCGGCTGCCCGTCACCGATGGCAGCGGGGCGGCTATTTCCGGCGTGAGACGGCAGCCGCCGACATAGCCCCCATTATGGCGATGACGCCGGCGGAGGCGAACGCATATCCCCACGCATTGACAGAGCCTGCACCGCCAGCCACCTCCAGCACAGTGCCAAACAATGCAGGGCCAACAAACCCGCCCGCGGCATTGGCAAACGCATGGAGGGTAAGCGAACGCCCCCGCAGCGCAGGGCTGCTGGCTTCAATGATGCTACCCGCGAGAGTGCCCGAATCCATCAACACGAAAAGATTGTGGAGCACCACCGGCCCTAGCAGAAGTAGCCAAAACGGCCAGTCCGCCGCGAATCCGACGATGGAGGCTGCGGTGCCGGACAGCAACAGGGACAATGCCGAGACCCGCGCCATTCCAAGCCTTGTGCCGAGCCAGGTCCCGGCCATACCCATAGGTGCACCGAGCAATGTTAGCACCATGGCAAGCAGCGGCCAGTTCCAATCGGGAGCTCCCTTGCTGGTTGTCGCGGCGAACACGAAGAAGGCGACCATCCAGCTGCGGAGCGCCAGCAATTCGATCGAATGGCAGAAATTCGCCAAAATCACCCGCATGGCGTTTCGGTTGGCGAAGACAGGGCGCAGATCGAAGGAGGCGCCGCCAGCTCCTGTCATCGCTTTCGGCGCGATCAAGCTCCAGACCAGAAGGCCTGCAACAATCGCTGCAAAGCCAGGAATCGCGAAGGCGAACCGCCAGCCGACCACAGCGTCCAGCCAGTAGATCATGACATAGGAACAGCTCGCCGCAATCGGGAATGTCGATATGTAGAATGCCCCCGCCCGTGCCTCACTTCCGGGCGGTGTCCGGTCGGCAATGACCTTGACCCCTGGCATGTAGATCCACGCAAAGCCAATGCCCTGTAAAAGGCGGAAACCTAGCCCCGACCAGAACCCGTCGGCGAGTATCGCGAAGCCGAGAAAGCCGGCTGCATTGGCCGCCGAGCCGGCGATAATCAGCCGGCGGGCGTCGAAACGGTCACTCCCGATATTGACTAGAATGGCGAAGATCGAGGAAATATAAGGCGCACCGGCAAGCCAGCCGGCTTCGCTTTCTGCCAGCGACCAGCGTGCGATGAAGTCGGGCAGCAATGCGGGGAGCCCGTGCAGGCCGATCAGGTTCAGCCCCAGATGGCCGCACATGATCCATAGCAGGAAGCGGGCGCTCATCGTCGCTGTTTCTCTGCGCGCGTAAACGGCCGCCGGGCGGTTGGGGCCCGAAACACGCCGCAGGGCCGTTCTCAGCGACCGGCAGTCAGGCAGACGATTCAGGATCGAAATTCGGTGCTCGTTTCTCCAGATGCGCCGCCAGGCCTTCCTCGACTTCCGGACCGGTGAAGCCCAGCATCTCGAGCGCCGTCGAAGCGTCATAGGCCGGTCCCATCGAGCGGTACCAGTTGTTCAGCGCATATTTCGTCCAGCGTATGGCGCTTGGCGCTCCTTTCGCCAGCTTACGTGCGACCTCCAGCGCCTTGTCCTGAAGCGCGTCATCCTCGACACAGAGCGACACTAGGCCGATACGCTCGGCCTCCTCACCGTAAACCGACTCGCAGAGCATGAGGTAGTATTTGGCTTTCGCCATACCGCAAAGCAGTGGCCAGTTGATGACTGAATGGTCGCCCGCCGCCACGCCAAGCCGGGTATGGCCGTCGATGATGCGCGCCGACTTGGCGGCGATGGATATGTCGCAGAGAAGCCCTGCGACTAAACCAGCGCCGACGGCGACGCCATTCAGCGCGGAAACCGTTGGCTTACAGCAATCAATGATGTTGTAAACGAGGTCGCGGGCTTCTTTCCAGGCGCGCACCCGGTCGTCGTAATTGTCGATATTCTTGCGAATCATTGAGAAGTCGCCGCCGGACGAGAAGGCCTTACCCTTGCCGGTCAGGATCACCGCCGAGACATCGCGGTCCTCGTCGATATCGCGCCAGATATAGGTCATGTCGCGATGACCGTCAGAGTCGAGCGAGTTATAGGTCTCCGGTTTGTTGAGGGTCAGGCGCAGAATGCGCTCCTCAGGCCAGTCAATCTCAAATGTCCGGCGGTAGTCGTCATAGCGGTCGCCCATTGGAGTTTTTCTCCTGCGTCGAATCATTGTTGCGGCTCGTCGGTTCTCTCCCGAAGCGCATTGCGGGTCAATTACCGGTACGGCGGTTCACAAGGCTTCGGCCTCCGCCGCTTCGCCCTCCATCGAGGCGAGTTCGCCGAGCGTGAGCGGCTTTATCGGTGGACGTATGCGGAAGCTGCCGATCTCCTCCACCGGAAGGCCCCGCTCGTCAGCGATGATTTCGGCCGCGGCAAGCCCACACATGCGCCCCTGGCAGGGACCCATCCCGACACGGGTGAACGCTTTGAGCTGATTTGGGCCCATCGCCCCGTCGCGAACTGCCCGGCGAATATCGCTGCCCACAACGCTCTCGCAGCGGCAGACAAGCGCTTCGTCGGGAGGCAGTGCAGTGTGCGGTCGAAAGAGGCGATCAAGCAGCGGTCTGATGGCACGTTCCCTATCCAGCGCAGCAATAAGTCTTCCCGGATCTGCGCCGGCAGCCACCCGGGCTGCGATTCGGCCCGTAAGTACCGCTGCGCGCGCCCCAGCAATGCCGCCGGCATCGCCTGCAACGAGCAAAGTCTCTTGCTCCGTGCGGCCTAGGGGATCCACAACAGGCATCCAGTGACGTTGCTCCGCATGCCAGCAATGTGCGAGACCGGCTTGCCGCGCCAGATGGGTCTGCGGGATGACGCCTTCATGCAACAGCAGCAAGTCGCAGGCGATCTCACCGGCGTCGAACTGCACCGCCCCGCCTGTCGCGGCGAGACCACTAACACCAGCGCGAATCTCGACGCCTGCACGCTTCAACCTGCGTTTCATGGCAAGCCCCCTGACGAGGTCGCGCCAGCCTCCCACCAAAGCGGATGGCAAGGCGGGCGCGGCATTCAGGTAATCGCCGCTTTCCGTGGTTTCCAGCACGGCCGCCACCGTCGCGCCGGCATTGAGCAATTGACACCCAACTAGAAGCAACAACGGTCCCGATCCGGCCAGCACGATACGTCCGGTCGGCACCAGACCGGACGCCTTGAGCAGCACCTGCGCTGCACCCGCTCCCATCACGCCTGGTCGTTCGGCCCCGGGGATCGGCACCGGCCGCTCCATCGCACCTGTCGCGATGAGCACATGGTGGGCCGTGACGATCGAAGCGACTCTATCACGGCTATAAGCGATCCGTGCCCCAGGGTCGAGCCGCCAGACCATACTGTTTGGCCGATAGTCGATCTGAGCTCTCCGGAAGTCCGCCACTAGCGCGCGTCCAGCTTCGTAGTCCTCGCCTAGCAGCGCGCACAGGTCAGATCCGGCGCGCTCGATTCCGCGGTAAATCTGCCCTCCGGGTTCGGGTTGATCGTCGAGGACAGTAACGGAAAGGCCGTGCGCCGCCCCCTCCACGGCAGCTGCCATACCAGCCGGGCCGGCGCCAACAATCGCCAGATCGGCGCTCATGGGCCCTGCCACGTATCCTCAATGCAACGTATGACGCGAAGCCCCTCGTGCACTGGGGTCATACAAGCTTGGCGGTTTGGCTCGCCATCAATCTCCACGAGGCACTCGAAACAGATACCCATTGCGCACCAGGGGCCGCGTGCCGCACCATCGGCCGGGGCATGACGGAACGTCGCGAGTCCGGCCGCCAATAGGGCTGCGGCAACACTATCACCCGGTGTGGCGGCGACCGGTTTGCCATCTATCTCGATCGTGATCGAGGCTTCGCGCTCAGACAGCCGCCGAAACATCGAACCTCCGCGCGCTGAAAGCTCCAAAATCCTCCGGCTCCCTGCCTTCAGCAATCCAGTCGGGCAAGCGAGCTGCATGGACGGCGGCGAGTGTGACACCGCTGTGCATGGTGGCGACAAAGGCGCCGGGATGACTTTTCGACTCATCGTAGATCGGGCAGCGATCCGGCGGAATGACCCGGAGCGCTGCCCAGCTTCGCACCAGCCTCAGTCGTTCCAGCGCCGGACAGGCACGGATGGCGCGTCGCGCCAGCCCGCGCGCGGCCTCCAGCGTCGTGCCGGTATCCAGACCGACACTCTCCTGCGTCGCGCCGATCATGACCGTGCCTTCTGCAGTCTGGCGCAGATTGCCCATCGGCATCGGCAGAAAGCGCTCGACACGCTCGGTCACTAGAACCTGGCCGCGTTCCGGCACCGTCGGCACATGCAGGCCGACCTGTTCTGCCAGCGGCGGAATACCATTGCCCGCTGCCAGAAGCAGCTTCGGAGCTTCGAAAACACCGGCGTTGGTCGTAACTCGAAAGCTGCGCTCGATAGTGCGGACTCGTGCTCCGGACCGGTAGCGTCCGCCTCTCGCCCTGAAACCGGCGTGAAGGGCGCGCAACAGATATAGCGGCCCGCAATGTCCATCTTTTTCCGAGAAGGAGGCGCCCACGACCTCTTGTCCGAAGCGAACAGCCGGGGCCATCCGCTCCAGTTCGGCACGTTCAACCATTCGGGCATGGTAGTAGCTACCGCCCTGCACCGCCATCGCATCGTTAAGCCGCTTCTGGGCCTCCCATTCTGCGTCGCCCAGACACAGGATCGCACCGCCCGGCCGTTCATGGTGGATGTCGATGCCCGTGACGTCCTTGAGCTCCGCTGCGAAACCGCGATAGAGATCCGCCGACTCCTGCGACCATTCCTGGTAGCGTTGGAGGCCGAAGCCCTTCGTCTGCACCCAAACCAGACCGAAATTGCCCCGCGCTGCCCGGAAAGCATCATCCCCCTCATCGAGCATGAGTACGTCGAGCCCCGCTCCAGCGAGCCCATAGGCGGCAGCCGCGCCGACCAAACCGCCGCCGATGACGATTATGTCCGCTGTTCCTTCGGGCATCGTCGCAATAGTGAGGTAGCGTGCCGGTCTGCGCAAGCTAAGGGACTTATATCCGTGACGGGCATTCTCGCATGGGAATCGCTTGAAGTGATCAAGCGGTGAGGCGTTCGATAGCGGAGCCTCTTGCAAAACTCCGAGGCGGGTTTCCCCGGAAACGGGCCAAACACCGCACTCCGATGCGATCATTGCTCCAACAGAAAGGGGGCACAGAGAACCTCGAGATCGACCTAGACCTGCCAGGCCTGGGTATGATTGATCTCGCGAACCAGTTGCTGCGCCCCACGCGCGATTGGGCTATCGGGATATGGGGAACTTGTACAAGGCTCTGGTGCGCCCGGCACGATTCGAACGTGCGACCTTCTGCTCCGGAGGCAGACGCTCTATCCACTGAGCTACGGGCGCTTGCGTCTGGAGACCATAGATGCAGAGGGTTCGCTGTCAACCGGAATGCGAAGACAGCAGGTGGAGCAGCACCACGCGCTGCATAGCCCGGTGGATTTACGATCTGCCCTGAGACGGCCCTCTCCAAATGCCTGCATATTGCGCGCTGAAGGGGGTGCGCTATCATTCCATCATCGCCTGCGAGGCCCAGGGGAGGCACCAATGGAACCGCCGGAGACGATTGAGGTCGAGGAGACCGCGATTGCTTGCGACGGCGGCGGGGCTCTCGGGCACCCGCGCGTGTATCTACATATCGATAGCGAAGGACGGGTGGATTGTCCCTATTGTGGCCGGCGCTTTGTGCTGAAGGACGGAGCGGACCTCCGCAAGGCACATTGACCGCAAACGTCCCCCGGCACGTATTCCTCGTTGACGGCTCCGGTTACATCTTCCGCGCTTTCCACGCTCTGCCGTCGATGACACGGCTGGACGGCACGCCCGTCAATGCCGTCTATGGATTCACGACCATGCTGATGCGGCTGGTTGAGGATACTGACGCCGACCGGATTGCGATTGTGTTCGATGTGGCACGGACCACTTTCCGCAACAGCATATACGCTGACTACAAGGCGAATCGGCCCGCCCCACCGCCCGAACTTGTACCGCAATTCGCGTTGATCCGCGACGCTGTCAAGGCCTTGAACTTACGAGCTGCCGAGCTCCCTGGCTATGAAGCCGACGACATTATCGCGACTTATGCCCGCCGAGCGGCGGCTCTCGGCGCAGTGGTCACGATTGTTTCCTCCGACAAGGATCTGATGCAGCTTGTAGACGAGCGCATCTCGCTGTTCGACCCGGTGAAGCAGCGTAGAATCGGCGTAGCACAAGTGGTCGAACGCTTCGGCGTGGAACCGGAAAAGGTCGTGGACGTGCAGGCGCTTGCCGGCGATTCCAGCGATAATGTGCCGGGAGTGCCCGGTATCGGCGTCAAGACAGCGGCGCAGCTGATCAGCGAATATGGAGACCTGGACACGTTGCTGGCGCGGGCGGAGGAAATCCACCAGCCGAAGCGCCGCAGTAACCTCATCGAATTCGCCGAACAGGCACGTATTTCACGGGAACTCGTGCTGCTGCGCGACGATGCGCCCGTCGTCGAGAACTTGGATGTCTTCACTGTGCCGGGCCTCGACCTGGACCGACTGCGCCCGTTCCTGAAAGAACAGAACTTCGTCTCGATCCTTGCTCGCCTGGGCAGTGATGAGGAAAACGAACAGTCAGCCGCCCCGGTGGAAGCGGACTATACACTCGTCACTGACGGGGAAACGCTCAGGCAATGGGTCGAGGCCGGTTTCGAGGCCGGAATCGTTGCCATCGACACCGAAACAGACAGCCTGAACGCGCAGCGCGCGCGACTAGTCGGCCTGTCATTGGCTGTCGCGCCTGGCAAGGCCTGCTATATCCCGGTTGGACACAATCTGGCAGCAGAACTGCTGGAAGCCGAGGCACCACACCAGCTTCCTCTCGAAACCGTACTCGCCATCTTAAAGCCACTACTCGCCTCTGACGCGGTGCTGAAAGTTGGGCAAAACATCAAATACGACATAAAAGTCCTTGCTGGACTAGGTATCCATGTATCGCCCATAGATGACACGATGGTGCTGTCCTATGTCCTCAATGGTTCAAGCCATGGTCATGGCATGGATGAACTCGCACGCCGCTATCTCGGCCATGAGTGCATCAGTTACGAAAGCGTCTGCGGCAAGGGCAAGACCGCGACCACTTTCGATAAGGTGGCACTCGACAGGGCGCGCGACTACGCGGCTGAGGATGCTGATATTACACTCCGGCTGCATGGGGTGCTGCGCCCACGGCTCCGTGAGGAGCACATGACGGCCGTCTATGAAACCATCGAACGGCCGCTGATCCCGGTGCTCGCCGGCATGGAGAACGCAGGCATCAAGGTCGACGTCGCGGCGTTGAAGGCGTTGTCGAACGACTTTGCGCGCCGCATCAGCGAACTTGAACAGGGCATTAACGACCTTGCTGGTAGACCCTTCAATATCGGCTCGCCCAAGCAGCTGGGAGAAATCCTATTCGACGAGATGGGCCTTCCTGGCGGTAGGAAGGGCAAGACCGGGGCCTACGGGACCGGAGCCGAAATCTTGGAGGACCTGCGTGCCCAAGGACATGACCTGCCTGCCCGGGTACTGGACTGGCGGCAATTGTCGAAACTGCGCAGCACCTATACGGAGGCATTGGCTGCTGCCGCCTATCCTCGCACGCAGCGCGTCCACACCTCTTTCTCCCAAGCGGTCACGGGCACGGGGCGCCTGTCCTCCAACGACCCGAACCTCCAGAATATTCCGGTGCGCACTGAAGAAGGGCGGAAGATCCGGCGCGCCTTCATCGCCGAGCCGGGCCATATGCTCATCAGCGCCGACTATTCGCAGATCGAGCTCAGGCTGCTGGCCCATGTCGCAGAGATCGAGCCGCTTCGTGACGCCTTTCATGCCGGCCTCGATATCCATGCGCTTACCGCTTCGCAGGTGTTTGGACAACCGGTCGAGAATATGGATCCAATGACGCGCCGGCGCGCTAAGGCGATCAATTTCGGCATCATCTACGGTATCTCAGCCTTCGGTTTATCGCGCCAGCTCGCGATCCCACAAGGCGAGGCGCGAGCGTATATCGACGCTTATTTCGAGCGTTACCCAGGCATCCGTAGCTATATGGATCGGGCGCAGACATTCGCGCGCAAAAATGGTTATGTGCCGACGATCTTCGGGCGGAAATGCCGGACGCCCTATATTGCTGACAAGAATCCAGCCCGGCGCAGCTTTGCCGAGCGCGCGGCAATCAATGCGCCACTTCAGGGCTCGGCGGCGGACATTATCAAGCGCGCTATGCTACGCGTACCTCCCGCGCTTGTCAGGGCTGGCCTCAAGGCGCGTATGATCCTCCAGGTCCACGATGAATTACTGTTCGAGGCCCCGGAGGACGAAGTCGAGGAAACCTGCGTCTGCGTTGCAGCGGTGATGGAGAGCGCTGCGGCGCTCGCGATACCGCTGGTCGTCGAAACCGGGGTAGCGGACAACTGGGCCGACTCGCATTAGACCCACGAAGAGATGCCGCTGCCCGGTAATCGGGAGACTCCCTTGCCCAGAGCCTGCGCATCCGTCATAGGTGGCGCGTGATGAGCGACCGGCACGACGATGACCGCGACGATGCCGACGAGACGCTGGAGGACGCCGAGCGGCAGGCTGCCGTCTTCAGCCACACCCGGCGGGCGCGGCGCAAGGAGTTGGCCGAAGATTATGTCGAGCTGATCGACGACCTGATCGAGGCGAATGGCGAGGCACGTCTGGTCGAGATCGCGCGCCGTATGGGCGTGACCCACATGACAGCGAGTAAGACGATCGCCCGCCTACAGCGTGATGGGCTAGTGACGACCCGCCCCTACCGCTCGATCTTCCTCACCGGAAAGGGCCGCCAGATGGCGCTCCGCTCCCGGCGGCGCCATCAGATCGTGCTCGATTTCCTGAAGACCATCGGTGTCAGCGACGAGACTGCGAGGCGTGACGCGGAAGGCATTGAGCACCATGTGAGCGAGGAAACATTGTCGGCCTTCACTCGGATCAGTGAGAGAGGAAACGCTGCAAGTCCGCCGCGTCCGGAACGACGGCCGCACAGAATCAATCAGCACGGCCAAGAACGCATGGATCCCTATGCCTGGCTCCGGGCCAGCAACTGGCAGGAAGCGATGCGTGACCCTTCTGTTCTGCCGGACGACATCCGGCGGCATCTGGAAGCGGAAAACGACTATGTCCAGGCGGTCATGGCGCCGCTGCGGGGCCTTCAGGAGCGCCTCAAGGAAGAAATGCGACGCCGAATCAAGGAGGCCGACATAACGGCGCCGGCACCCGACGGGCCGTTTTCCTACTACACCCGCTTCGTGACTGGCGGTGAGCACCCGCTGTTCTGTCGACAGGACAGTGAAGGCGAAGAGACGGTGCTGCTCGACGGCAACCTGCTGGCAAAGGGCCAACCCTATTGTCGCATCGCTGCCTGCATCCACAGCCCAGATCACAGGCTGATCGCCTATACGGTCGATCTATCGGGTTCCGAGGACTATACACTCGCCTTCCGAGACGCTCATACTGGCGTGGTTCTTGAAGATCGGGTCGAACGGACAGCAGGCCCGCTCGCCTGGTCCAATGACAGCCGGACTGTCTTCTACACTACCCGCGACGACAAAGCACGGCCCCGCTGGGTCTATCGCTGCTGCCTCGGAGGAACGCCGACTCTCGTTTACGAGGAACCCGACCCCGGGTTTTTCCTGGGAGTCAACAAAACCGAGAGCGGGCGGTTCATCCTGCTCGATTCCCACGACCACACGAGCGGGGAAATCCGGCTGATCGATGCCGACCGGCCCGAAGACCCGCCGCGCATGGTGGCTGCGCGGCGCCCCGATGTAGAGTATGCGCTGGCAGACTTGGGGGGCCGGTTGCTGATCCTCACCAATGACCGCGGGGCCGAGGATTTCCGCATCGCCGCTGCCTCGCTCGACGCACCAGATCCCGGAGCCTGGGAAGACCTGGTGCCTCACAAGCCAGGGCGGCTTATTCTACAAATGCTGCTGTTCCAGGACTGGATTGTGCGCCTGGAGCGCGAAGACGGCTTGCCGCGTATCGTGGTACGCGCGGTTGCCTCGGGCGAGGAACACGCCATCATCTTCGATGAGGAAGCGTATTCGCTCGGCATCCTGCCCGGTTTTGAATATGCCACCGATACCCTGCGCTTCACTTATGCCTCGCCGACGACCCCGACGCATGTCTATGACTACGATATGGTCGAGCGGACGCACCAACTGGTGCACAAGCAGGAAGTGCCAAGTGGTCATGCTCCTGGAGACTACCGGACGCGGCGACTGACGGCGACAGCAGATGACGGCGAAGCGGTGCCGGTGACCCTGCTCTATCGTGCAGACCTCGATTTTTCGTTCCCGCCGCCCTGCCTTCTTTATGGCTACGGCGCCTATGGTATTTCGATCCCTGCTGGTTTCTCGACTTCGAGGCTAAGCCTCGTGGATCGGGGATTCGTTTACGCCATCGCCCATATCAGGGGCGGGACCGACTGTGGCTATCGTTGGTACCGCGCCGGTAAGTTGGCTGACAAGAACAACAGCTTCAACGATTTCATCGCGGCCGGCCGCCACTTGACAGCCGAGGGCTATGCAAGCGGCATCGTCGCCCATGGCGGCAGCGCCGGAGGATTGCTTGTTGGTGCAGCGGCTAATCGGGCGCCGGAGCTTTTCCGGGCCGTACTTGCCGAAGTGCCTTTCGTCGATGTGCTAAACACCATGTCGGACCCCGACCTACCGCTCACCCCCCCAGAGTGGCCGGAATGGGGGAATCCGATAGAGGACGAGGAGGCGTTTTGGCGAATCGCCGCCTACAGCCCTTACGAAAATGTCGCAGTGGCGCCCTACCCCGATATTTTTGCAACGGCCGGTATCTCAGATCCGCGCGTCACCTACTGGGAACCGGCGAAATGGATCGCCGCACTCCGCGAGACGGCTGAAGGTGAACCGCTGCTGCTGCTGCGCACGAACATGACTGCTGGGCATGGCGGTGCTTCCGGCCGCTTCGAGGCGCTGGATGAACTTGCGGAACTCTACGCCTTCGTGCTCAGTCGGTTCGGGATCACTGGATAGTTTGTACGTAGAACTACGTGTTGTGTGCCGATGAGAAGGGCCAGATTCAGGCCCTCAATCGCACCCACCTTGCCGATGGGGTTCGGCTATGTCGAAAGTTATATCCATGACGACATCCAGCACGGAACCACCACGCTGTTCGCCGACGTGGCAAGGTGATCGGCAAATGCTCCAAACGCCACCAGGAGTTTCTCTCCTTCCCGCGGATCATCGACAAGGAAACACCACCTCCCTCTCGTTCTGGACAACTATGCGACCCACAAGCATCCCAAGGTCGTCGCTCGCCAAGAGACTATGCTCCTATCTTCACGTCACGCCCACTTCTGCTTTCTGGCTGCACCAGGTGGAGCGCTGGTTTGGCCTCATCAGCCAACGGGCTATCAAGCGCGTCGACAGCGTCGCTCAACTGGTCAAGATGATCGAGGTATTCATCGCGAACCACAATACCTCCCCTTTCGTCTGGGCCACGACAGTGGAGTCGATCTTCGGCAAACTTGAGCGTCTATCTGCGCGTATTTGCGGGACATGACACTGGCATCTCAGGGCGGTATACCGCGCGGCCTGCGAATCGCCCAGGGCCACGCGCTCGACGATGGCGCCACTTGCGGACTGGCCGCGCGCCACGAGGCCGCGCCGGCAAAGGGGCTATCACCCAGGCCGACGTTGGCTGGTTTGGGGCCTAACGGCGACCGTTGAGGTTGTAGTCGAATTGTGTCTTCGTCAGCTGCATTCCGACATAGATGCGGTAAGCGCGCAGGGAGGTGTTTTCCCTAACCGGAATGTCCAGGGCCAGGCGTTCCGGCTTCGCCACTTCTGTCCGATTTCCGTCAAATGCGACCCGCACTGAAAACGGAGTTCGTGCCGCCACATCGCCCTCGGGATCGACTACGGCGACGAAATAGCCGAATTCATGCTCGGTGGCGGCACTTGCGGGGCCGCGCTGAGTACGGAACATGATATCGAGATCAATCGAGCCTGTCCGTGAATCGCTGTCGAATTCACACTCCGCCACGAGATTGCCGACTTGTGCTTCAAACTCGACATCTGTCAGGTCGCTGCCTACAAATCTTGTCAATTGCCCAGCACCCTGGACCACACCGACTGTCGGACAGGTGGGCGACGATCCGCCTATACCAGAACAAGCCGTCAACAAAGAAAGCGCCGCCACCGACGTTGCGGCCCCGGCTACAAATCTCCTCGCCATTTACTGCCCTCTGCACTAAATTCAGTCATGCGCCATGCACTTAACGGACCCTAGAGCGGACCGGAGGCACACACAATGACAAGCGAGAAACCACCACTCACGATTCGACTTGTCGGGCCACGTGGCTTTTGCGCCGGCGTTGTCCGCGCGATCCGGATTGTCGAAGCGGCGTTGGAACGTTACGGCGCGCCTGTCTATGTGCGCCACGAAATCGTCCATAACCGTTTCGTTGTAAAGACACTGGAGGAAAAGGGCGCCGTTTTCGTCGAGGAACTCGACGAGGTGCCGGACGATGCACCTGTCATTTTCTCGGCGCACGGTGTGCCGAAGTCCGTCCCGGAGGAAGCCGGACGGCGCGAACTACACTATATCGACGCCACTTGCCCGCTGGTCAGCAAGATCCACCGAGAGGCGGAGCGACATTTCGCAGCAAAACGGCATATCTTCCTGATCGGACATGACGGCCATCCGGAGGTCGTGGGCACGATAGGCCAGTTGCCGCCCGGCGCGATCGCATTGATCCAGACTGTCGAGGACGCGCAGCAGGTGGAACCACCGCCAGGGCGCGAACTTTCCTATGTCACCCAGACCACACTGTCGGTGGACGATACCGCGGATATCATTGGAGCGCTGCGCTTGCGGTTTCCTGATATGCATGAACCCAAGCGGGAGGACATCTGCTACGCCACGACCAATCGCCAGGCTGCGATCAAGGCCGCTGTACCTGGCGCGGACGCTGTCATCGTGATTGGCTCACAGAACTCCTCGAATTCCAACCGGCTGGTCGAGGTCGCGAAGGCAGCTGGCTGTTCGCGCGCTCTTCTCGCAGACGGCGTGGCAGAAATCGACTGGGATGCGTTGGCAGATACTCGGATATTGGCAATCACCGCAGGCGCATCGGCACCGGAAGCGCTGGTCGAAGACGTGGTTCAAGCTTGTCGGGAACACTTCGATGTGACGCTCGAAAATTGGATCGACACGCTCGAAACCGTGAAATTCAAACTGCCGCGGGAGCTCGCGGTCTAACTTCTAATGGCCGTCTATACGCCGGTAGGCGAAGACGCGCTGGAACGTTTCTTAGCCGGGTATCGGCTGGGTAGCCTGCAGCGCTTCGAGCCTATACCGGAGGGAATCGACAACACAAATTATCTGCTTGAAGCCTCTTCGGGGCGCTATGTGTTGACCCTGTTCGAAAACCGCCTCGACCAGGCGAATCTAATGTTTTTCGTAGATCTGATGGACTACCTATCCGCTCGTGACATTCCCTGCCCTGTGCCAATTCGCCGTATCAATGGCGTCAGCCTGACGCCATTGGCTGGTCGAACAGCGCTCATTGTGACATTCCTCGAAGGAGAACAGGATCCGAGCGCGTTCCGGGCCATAGGGGAAGCGCTGGCCCGGCTCCACCTGGCGGGAACCGGTTTCCCGTCGACGCGGATCAACGACCTGGGTCTGGAAGGTTGGCACCACCTAGCTGCGCAGACATCCTGTCGCGCCGACGACTTGGTTCCCGGCTTGGCCGAACGCATTGCCGATACGTTGACGGACTTGTCCGCGACCTGGCCCGAGGGGCTGCCCTCTGGTGCCATCCATGCCGACCTGTTTCCCGACAATGCGGTGTTCCGCAAGGGCCTCATATCGGGAATATATGACTTCTATTTTGCGTGCACGGATGCCTTTGCCTACGATCTCGCCATTACGCAGGTCGCGTGGGTGATGGACCCAGAAGGGCGTTTCGACGCCGCTGCCGCCGTGGAGGTGGAAAAGGGCTACGAAGCCATCCGGCCGCTTGAAGCCGCCGAGTCGCTGGCATTGCCAGTGCTCAGGCGCGGTGCGGCATTACGATTCCTGCTAACCCGGCTTTATGATTGGCTCTATCCGGCGCCCGCTGCGGTGATGACTCTCAAGGATCCGCTCGAATATCTGCGCAAGCTGGACGGTCTATCATGACCGGAGTCGAAATATTCACTGACGGCGCCTGCCTCGGTAATCCGGGCCCCGGCGGTTGGGCGGTGCTGCTACGCTATGGCACGCATGAATCGGAACTGGCTGGCGGCGCCCGGCACACGACTAACAACCGCATGGAATTGATGGCTGCCATTGCCGGCCTCGAAGCCCTCACCCGGCCCTGCTCCGTGCAGCTGACCACGGACAGCCGCTATGTCATGGACGGCATCCAATCCTGGCTGGCGGTCTGGAAAGGCAACGGCTGGCGCACTGCAGCGAAGAAGCCCGTGAAAAATATCGACCTCTGGCAGCGGCTAGACATGGTGGCAGCCTGTCATCAGATCGAGTGGATCTGGGTCCGCGGCCATGCCGGCCACCCCGAAAACGAGCGCGTTGATACCCTCGCGCGTCGCCAGGCCGAGCGCGAGGGCGAAGAACGCTAAAGCTGTTCGAGTATCTTCTCGGCACTGGAAACCTCGAACCCAACGCCATCCTCCAGGTTCAACCGTGTCACCGTGCCGTCCTCGACAATCATCGAATAGCGGCGTGCACGCATGCCGAGCCCAAGCGCGCTCAGATCCAGCTCTACACCCATGGCCTTCGCGAGGTCGCCGCTGCCGTCCGCGAGCATCCGGATCTTGCCGGCAGCACCTTGCTGGTCACCCCAGGCACCCACGACGAAGGGGTCGTTGATCGCAAGGCAAACGACATCGTCCACCCCTTTCGCGCGGATGGCATCAGCCTTCTGCACGAACCCCGGCAAGTGTTTGGCCGAACAGGTGGGGGTAAAAGCGCCCGGCACGCAGAAGGCGACTACCTTTTTGCCACCAAACAGGTCTGCGGTCTCGACGCTTTGCGGCCCGCTGCCGGTCATCTCCTTCAAGGTCACCGCTGGGACCTTGTCTCCTTGGGTAATTGTCATGCCTGTAACTCCTCCTTGTATCGGATGGCGTACCATAGAAATCGGGCGCAACGACGCAAGGTGAACGATTGAAGCATAGCCAAACTGGACTGGACGACGACTAGTCTTCTATAACGCCGGCATTGATGTAGCGGGAGGCATTCATGCCGAATTCGGCGCCGCTAGCTGTAACGGCCGGTGGAAAATTCCAGGACCCTGAGTTCACCGCAGACGGTAGCCGCCGCGCCAGCGTCGCGCTGCACAGGCTGGAAACGCTGTGGATCAATACCGGCACGCTCTGCAACCTCGCCTGCCGCAACTGCTATATCGAATCGAGCCCCCACAACGACCGACTCGCCTATATCCGGACCGACGAGGTTACGGCATATTTTGATGAAATCGCCCATATGGGTGGCGGCGTTCGGGTAATTGGCTTTACCGGTGGCGAGCCGTTCATGAATCCCGATTTCATAGCAATGCTGGCAGAGGCGCTCGAGCGCGGCTTCGAGACCCTGACACTGACCAATGCCATGCGCCCGATGACGCGGCATTGCGAAGCGCTTCTGGGACTCCGAGCCCGCCATGGCGCAAGGCTCCGGATCCGAGTCTCCTTGGACCACTATACCGAGACCCTGCATGAAATGGAACGCGGCGCGCACAGCTGGGCGTTGACTCTGGCCGGATTGCACTGGCTTGACGAAAACGGTTTCAGACCAGAAGTCGCAGGTCGAACGTGCTGGGAAGAGGACGAAGCCTCTGCGCGCGCGGGCTATGCACGCCTCTTCGCTCAGCTGGGTCTGGCCTGCAATGCCGACGACCCAATCGAATTGACGCTTTTCCCGGAAATGGATGCAAGTGCCTCTGTGCCGGAGATCAGCTCTGCTTGCTGGGCCGCACTTGGCAAATCATCTTCCGACATCATGTGCTCATCTTCACGGATGGTCGTGAAACGTCAGGGCGCGGTTAGACCGGTTGTCATCGCCTGCACCCTCTTGCCTTACGACCCGCGCTTCGAGCTCGGTGAGACGCTGTCCGAAGCGACGGGCCCCGTGCCCCTCAACCATGTGCATTGTGCTAAGTTCTGCGTGCTTGGCGGCGGCGCCTGCGGCGGCGCGTGAGGTTTATGGTTTCGGAATGCGCATTTTGAATTGATGTCTTGATTTTGTTGCCTTGACGACGATCTTTTAGCATAAGATATTCTAGGTAACTAAATTCAAGGCTCTCGCCGCACATGGAAGACGAACGCTATTTCGGCTTTCTGGTCTCTGATGTTGCCCGTTTGCTGCGCACCGAATTCGACCGGCGGGTGCGGGATTTCGGTCTTACGCGCTCGCAGTGGCTGGCGCTCACCCGTATTTACCGTCAGCCCGGCTGCACGCAGTCAGAATTGGCTGAGACCATGGAGATGGAGAAGGGGTCCGCAGGCCGCTTGATCGACCGACTTGAGGATAATGGTTTCGTGGTGCGGGAATCAGACCCGGCGGACCGTCGCGTCAAACGCATCCATCTGACGCCAGAAGCCGAGGCGATTGAGCGCACCATGCGCCGGATCGCCCGCCAGACAATTCTGGAAGCCCTGAGCGACCTGGACGAAACCGAGCGCGATAAGGCTGTAGAATTGCTGATTACAGTCAAAGCTCGTTTGCAGGAAATGCTCCAGAACAAGAATCAGGCCGCCAGTGCGGTGGACCGACAGATGGTGACCCAATGAGTTTGCGCCGCACCAGCCGGGCCTTGATTCGTTTATTTCTGCTGATTGTGGTTCCGCTTGCCGCGATCGCGGTCGGAGCCTATGCCTATCTGACTGGCGGGCGTTATGTGACGACCGAAAACGCCTATGTGAAGAACGATATCGTCCAGGTTAGCGCTGATATTGAAGGGCGGGTCGTCAAAGTTGCCGTGCGCGACCATGAAGAGGTTCGTTCCGGAGATCTCCTGTTCAGGCTCGATCCAGTGCCGGTCGAGATTCGTCTAGCGCGCGCTGAAGCAGAGCTGGGCATGGTGCGCGATGAGCTGCACAGCCTCAGGGCCGAATATGATGTAGCCACAGGCGAATTAGAGGTAACGGAAGGCGAGCTGCGCGAGGCGTTTGAAGCCGTGCGCTACCACAAGACACAGGTCCAGCGCCTGCGTGACCTGCAGCGCCGGGGTGCGGCGGCCCGCGTCAAGCTGGAAGCGGCCGAGCACGACTTGGCAGTCGCCCGGCAGGGAACAGAGGTAGTTCGTAAACAAGCCGAAGTGGCCCGGAAACGGATGCGCCGGGTGTTGGCGGAACTCGGCGGAGCGCTTGATGCGCCGGTCGAGAGCCATCCGATGTATCGCGAAAAGGAAGCGCTGCGCGATGCAGCCCGACTTGATCTTGAACGCACGGTCGTGCGCGCCGCAGCCGGTGGGATTGTGAGCAATGTCAAATTGCAGGCCGGTGAATATGTGGAGTCCGGCAAGCCGATATTCTCTATCATTGTCGGGCGGCAACCTTGGGTCGAGGCCAATCTCAAGGAGACGGAACTCACTCATGTCCGCGTTGGCCAGAAGGCCACGGTCGTGGTTGATGCCTATCCAGATGTGCTGTGGCAGGCGGTCGTGGAAAGCATCAGCCCAGCCACCGGGGCCGAATTCGCTGTATTGCCGCCTCAGAACGCCACCGGCAACTGGGTCAAGGTGGTGCAGCGCCTGCCGGTGCGCTTGAAACTTCAGGAGCGGTCCGGTGCACCGCCACTGCGGGCAGGCATGACTGTTTCCGCTTCGATCGACACGGTGCGAGAGCGCCATTTGTTGACCGTCATCAAAGAGAGCTGGGCCCGCACCCGGCCCGACGCCGAATAGGGCGACCATAGACGAAAGACCACATCATCGTAGATAATCGAGGTTGCCTAGGGAGTACGGACCTTGGCCCAGGAGCTCGATATGGCGCTTGTGCAAGTCAAGCTTGATGACAAATACACGCTGGACGAAGGACAGGCCTTGCTGACCGGGGCTCAGGCACTGGTTCGGCTGCCACTGGTGCAGCGCCGCCGTGACCTTGCGGCGGGCCTCAATACTGCCGGTTTCGTTTCTGGCTATCGCGGCTCTCCCCTGGGTGGCTACGATCAGCAACTCTGGGCAGCTCGCAAGCACCTTCAGGACCACCGCATCGTCTTCAAGGCAGGCGTCAACGAAGACCTCGCTGCCACCTCCGTCTGGGGGACACAACAGTCAGACTTTTTCGGTGACGCAAAATATGATGGCGTTTTTGGCATCTGGTACGGTAAGGGACCAGGCGTGGACCGCACCGGGGATGCGCTTAAGCACGCCAATCTGTTCGGCACTCATCCACATGGTGGCGTCATTGCGCTCGCCGGCGACGACCATGTCGCCAAGAGTTCGACAACGGCGCATCAGAGCGAGTTCGCCTTTGTCGATGCGATGGTGCCCGTCCTGAACCCGTCCGGCGTCCAGGAATTCCTCGACTTCGGGCTCTACGGCTTTGCCTTGTCGCGCTATGCTGGCCTCTGGGCTGGTTTTATCTGCGTGACGGACACAGTCGATTCCACAGCCACAGTCGATATCGACCCAGACCGCGTGCAGATCCGCCTCCCTGAGGATTTCGAGATGCCGGAGGGCGGCCCGAATATCCGCTGGCCTGACATGTGGCTGGAACAGGAACCTCGCCTGCATAATGTCAAACTACCGGCGGCCGTGGCTTTTGTGCGCGCGAACCGGCTTGATCGGGTGATGGTCGGCGGCCCGGGCCGGCGACTTGGTATCGTCACGACCGGCAAGTCTTATCTAGATACTAGGCAGGCTCTCTCAGCACTTGGCATCGACGATTCGACCGCACGCGAACTCGGGCTCTCGGTTTACAAGGTAGCGCTGTCCTGGCCGATAGAACCAGAAGGCATGCGCGCCTTCTGCGAGGGGCTGGAAGAGGTCATCGTTGTTGAAGAGAAGCGCGGGCTGATCGAACCGCAGATCAAGGAACTACTTTACAGTACACCAGCGGACCGTCGGCCTCGGGTCGTCGGCAAAACGGACGAAGCCGGCCGGGAATTGTTGCGGACTTATCAGGAGTTACAGCCGGAAGAAGTCGCGGAGGCCATTCTGTCCAGGCTCAGGCGCATGATGGATGTCTCGCGTTTCGAATCCCGGCTGGCGGCGATACAGGACACTACGCGCCAGTCAGGCGGCAACCAGCCGAGCCTCGTGCGCACACCTTCCTTCTGTTCTGGTTGCCCGCATAATTCAGGCATCCGGCTACCAGAAGGATCGCGGGCTTTCTCAGGCATAGGCTGCCACTTCATGGCGCAATGGGTTGATCCAGAAAAGACCGCCACTTATACCCATATGGGCGCGGAAGGTGCGACCTGGGCTGGACTGCACCATTTCGTCGAGACCCCGCACATCTTCCAGAACATCGGCGATGGCACTTATTACCACTCCGGTATTCTGGCGGTGAGGGCTGCCGTCGCATCGGGCGCCAACATGACCTACAAGGTGCTCTACAATGATGCTGTCGCCATGACAGGCGGGCAACCCGTGGACGGGCCGCTGTCGCCAGCAATGGTGACGCAGCAGCTTGCTGCCGAGAATGTAAAGCCGATCTATCTCGTCACCGATACGCCGGAAGTTTATGAAAAAGCAAGGGATCTTGCACCCGGTACGGTTGTCCGACACCGCTCGGATATGAACCAGGTCCAGATCGCGCTGCGCGAGACAAAGGGCGTTTCCGGCCTCGTATACGTACAGACTTGCGCTGCTGAGAAGCGACGGCGGCGCAAGCGCGGCACCTTCCCGAACCCGCCCAAGCGCCTCTTCATCAACCCGGCCGTTTGTGAGGGCTGTGGTGATTGCGGAGTCAAGTCGAATTGCGTCTCCGTGATCCCCGTTGAGACAGAATTCGGCCGCAAGCGCATGATCGACCAGTCGGCCTGCAACAAGGACTATTCCTGCCTCAACGGCTTTTGCCCGAGCTTCGTAACAATTCATGACGCCGAACCGCGCAAGGGCAAGCCGGCCGGCCAGGCGCCGGGGCCGCTGGAGGTTCTGCCGGAACCGGCTATTCCGGCTACCGACGAGCCCTATTCCATCATGATCGACGGCATTGGCGGCACGGGTGTCATCACGGTCGGCGCGCTGCTCGCCATGGCGGCTCACCTCGAGGGCAAGGCCGCCACTGTGATGGACATCACGGGTCTCGCGCAGAAGGGGGGCGCCGTGTGGAGTCATCTGCGTATCGCCGACAATGTGGAAGATTTGCACAGCGTGCGCATCGGCCTCGGGGGTGCGCGTGCGCTCATCGGCTGTGATCTCGTAACCTCCAGTCAGGTCGATACGCTCTCGAGACTGGCACGCGGGACCAGCCACGCGGTCGTCAACACCTACCGCACCTACACCAACGAATTCGCGCGCAATCCCGACATGTCCTTCCCCGAGGACGAGTTACGCACGCGTATCGAAGCAGCGCTTGGTGGCGATGCTGTGGAAATGATCGACGCCACGCGCCTCGCTACCGCGCTTCTGGGCGACGCCATTGGCTCAAACCTGTTCATGGCCGGCTTCGCCTATCAGAGAGGATTGGTCCCTGTTGGCGCCGAGGCCATTGAACGCGCCATCGAACTCAACGGCGTCGCTGTGGAGATGAACAAGGCGGCATTCGACTGGGGTCGGCGTGCCGCGCATAACCTCGCCTTTGTCGAGCGGACTGCCTATCCGGCAGAAGCGAGGCGGGAAAACCCGGTTCCCGAAGGCCTCGACGATATTGTCGCCCGCCGGGTCACATTCTTAACCAGCTACCAGAACGCCGCCTATGCTCGGCGCTACAAAGCATTGGTGGACCAGGTGCGCAAGGCAGAGGGCACAAAAAGCGGCGGGCCGCTTTCCCATGCGGTTGCGCGCTATTATTTCAAGCTGCTGGCGTACAAGGACGAATACGAGGTCGCTCGGCTCCATGCCTCGGGCGACTTCCGTAAGCAGATCAAGAACCAGTTCGAAGACGGCTTCCGGCTGGAATTTAATCTGGCTCCGCCACTTTTCGCAAGAAAGGACCCGGTGACTGGCGAGCCACGCAAGATGCGTTTTGGCTCCTGGATGCTGCACGTCTTCCGCTTGCTCGCAGCCCTGCGTGGCCTGCGCGGTACGGTCTTCGACCCCTTCGGGCGGACCGAAGAGCGCTGCAGGGAGCGCGCGCTGATTGTGCAATACGAGGCCGATATAAAGGAAGCTCTCGCATGTCTTGGCCCAGAGACCGCCGCGGCCGCTGTCGGGCTGGCAAGCGTGCCGGAACATATCCGCGGCTACGGCCATGTGAAGCTGCGCCATCTCGAAGCCGCAGAACAACAACGGGTGGCATATCTGAAAGAGCTTCGCACTCCCGGCAAACGGATAAAGGCTGCCGCTGAATAGGAGTATTCCCAGAATGAGCAGGACGGAAACCGCGATCATTGTCGGAGTAGGACCGGGGCTTGGCGCCTCGCTCGGACGTATTTTTTCGCGCGCTGGCATGAGGGTTGCCCTTGCAGCGCGCACGCCGGCCAGGCTGGAGACACTCGCTGCCGAAATGGGCCATGCTGTGAGCCTGCATGCCTGCGACGCCACCGACGAGACAAGTGTCAAGGCCTTGTTCGCGGCTGTACCAGAGCCGGATATCGTAGTATTCAACGCATCCGGGCGCGTGCGCGCTAGCGTCGTGGATATCGAGACCGAGCAGTTCGAGCAGGCATGGCGGCAAGCTTGCCTTGGGGGGTTCATCGTAGGCCGGGAAGCTGCGCGCGCCATGCTGCTGCGCGGTTCGGGCAGCATTTTTTTCACCGGGGCTACG
Source organism: Alphaproteobacteria bacterium (assembly GCA_026710105.1). GTDB lineage: Bacteria > Pseudomonadota > Alphaproteobacteria > Bin95 > Bin95 > Bin95. Next base: position 22,585 of record JAPORR010000084.1, on the reverse strand, counting down.
GCTTCGGTGAAGGGCTATGCCATGTCGGCAGGCTTCGCGGTAGGCAAATTCGGCCTGCGCGCGCTGGCACAGTCCATGGCGCGCGACTATGGTCCCAAAGGCATCCATGTGGCGCATTTCATCATCGACGGTGGCATTCTGGGACCGCATCATGCGCCCCACCCTGACCGCCCCGAAGACCATCTGTTGGGTCCTGACTCGATTGCCGAAACCTATCTCCATGTTCATCGCCAGCACCGCTCGGCCTGGGCGCATGAACTGGATTTACGCCCCTGGGTCGAGTCCTTCTAAGACTCGGCTGAGAATGCGAGGATGAGCATGGCGAAGCGCGTGCTGGTTCTGAACGGTCCGAATCTCAACATGCTTGGTCAACGCCAGCCGGAAATCTATGGGCGAAAGACTCTTGCTGAGATCGACGCCGCCACGGAAGCGGCCGCGGCCGGGCTCGGCATGGAGGCAATCTGCCGGCAAAGCAATTGCGAAGGTAAGCTAGTCACCTGGATTCAGGAGGCACGCGGCTACTTTGACGCTATCGTCATCAATGCAGCCGCCTACACTCACACTTCGGTTGCGCTTTTAGATGCGCTGACACTCTTCGAGGGACCCGTGGTCGAAGTCCATCTTTCGAATATCCACAAACGCGAACCGTTCCGTCACCGCTCCTACATATCCGGCGCGGCGCTCGGTATGATCGCGGGCTTCGGCCCTGTCGGATACCGTCTGGCCCTGCTGGCCCTGGATGAACAGTGGCGCGCGCATGAGGATACGCCATGAGCCGTTTCGAGATCGATGAGGATGCGGTTCGCCTCCTCGCAGGGTTGCTGGAAGAAACAGGCGTCGCCGAAATCGAATATCGTGACGGAGACCGGAGCCTGCGCATTGCCGCCCGCGGCATAGCGCAAGCCCCGGCGCCTGCTGAAGCAGCAGCGCCCCCTCAGGGCCTGCCAACTGGCGCAGCCCCACATCCACAGCCGATCCCCGCAGCCGCCGAAGGCACGGCTGTCACCGCTCCTATCGTCGGCACAGTCTATCTGCAGCCAGAGCCGGGACAGCCGGCATTCGTACAGGTCGGTGATCGCGTGCAGGCAGGGCAGACCTTGCTGATTATCGAAGCGATGAAGGTCTATAATCAGATCCCCGCGCCCTCGGACGGCGTCGTTCGTCAGATTCTCGTTTCCAGCGGCGCCCCTGTCGAATATGCCGAGACTCTGATGATTCTCGGCTAAACCGGTGTTCGAAAAGGTTCTGATCGCCAATCGCGGCGAGATCGCGCTTCGTGTCATTCGTGCTTGCCGCGACCTCGGCATCCGCACCGTTGCAGTCCATTCCACCATCGACTCAGATGCTATGCATGTGCGCTTGGCCGACGAGAGCGTTTGCATCGGCCCGCCGGCCCCGCGCGATAGCTATCTGAGCATGGCGGCGCTGATTTCCGCTGCCACTGTGGCGGGTGCTGATGCGATCCATCCAGGCCTCGGTTTCCTTGCAGAGAACTCTACCTTCGCGCAGGTTGTAGCCGACCACGGCTTTATCTTCATCGGGCCGAGCCCCGACCATATCGCAACGATGGGTGACAAGATCGCCGCCAAGGCAGCCATGGCGGCGGTCGGCGTTTCCGGCGTGCCGGGGGGTGACAATGCCATCGAGGACGAAACGGAAGCGGCACGGATCGCCGCTGAGATCGGCTACCCGGTGCTAGTCAAGGCAGCGGCGGGCGGCGGCGGGCGCGGCATGCAGATCGCACGCACGCCGACCAATCTGGGACCTGCACTCGGACTGGCGCGGCGCGAGGCTGCCGGCGCGTTCGGGGATTCGCGGGTATTCATCGAGAAGTTCATCGAGAACCCACGCCATATTGAGATCCAGATTCTTGCAGACTCCCATGGTAACGCTGTCCATCTCGGCGAGCGCGACTGCTCGATTCAGCGCCGCCACCAGAAAGTCATTGAGGAAGCACCCTCCCCCATCCTAGACGAGTCACTCAGGACCGGGATCGGCGAGCGCGCCGCGACAGCGGTCCGCCGGCTCGGCTATCTGGGCGTCGGCACACTGGAATTCCTGTTCGATGGCCGCGATTTCCATTTCATCGAAATGAACACACGCCTTCAGGTCGAACATCCGGTGACCGAGATGGTGACGGGCGTGGATCTTGTGCGTGAGCAGTTGACGGTAGCGGCCGGCGGTAAGCTAACCTTTGGGCAGAAGGATGTACGCTTTGACGGCCATGCCATCGAATGCCGTGTGAATGCCGAGGATGCCCGCACCTTCGTGCCATCCCCTGGACGGGTCCGCGAATATCATCCGCCGGGGGGACCTGGGATCCGAGTTGATTCTGCTCTCTTCGCAGGGTGCATCGTGCCGCCGCACTATGACAGCTTGGTCGCCAAGCTGGTCGCGCATGGGCCGGACCGCGCAATCGCAACTGCCCGCCTTGCCCGCGCACTGGACGAATATGTCATCGAAGGCATAGAGACAAATTTGGATTTGCACCGGCGCATTGCTCGCAACCAAGATTTCAATAATGGGGCCTGTGACATCCATTGGCTTGAACGTTGGATGGATAACGCTTGATGCAGATTTCGGCGGACATTCTGTTGGCCGCCTACCGGATGGGATTTTTCCCCATGGCGAATGGACGGCTCTCAGATACGCTTTACTGGCTCGATCCGCGCCAGCGTGGAATTATTCCCCTCGACGGCGTCCATGTTTCGCGCCGTCTCGCCCGCACAGTGCGCCAGGGTCGGTTCGAGGTGTTGGTCGATGGCGATTTCGATGCGGTGATTGCAGCTTGCGCCGAGCCGCGCACGGATGACAACGAAACTTGGATCAATGACGACATTCTGCGTCTATACCAAGAGCTTCACCGCAGGGGAGCTGCGCATAGTGTCGAATGCCGACTTGACGGCCAGCTGGAGGGTGGTCTTTACGGCGTATCCATCGGCGCTGCTTTCTTCGGCGAAAGCATGTTCTCGCGCGTCAGGGATGCCAGCAAGGTGGCACTCGTCCATCTCGCAGTGCGTCTTTATCTCGGTGGTTATCTCCTTCTGGATACGCAATTTTTTACTAAGCATCTGGCGACATTCGGTGCCATCGAAATAAGCCGTACGGATTATCGCCGCCGGCTCAGGGCAGCCATCAATACGAACGCCGAATTGCCGTGCAACCTGCCGGAGGATGCGCTCGTGCAGTTCCTCGCCTCGGCGCGGCCTAAGCTGCCTCCAGAGGGACAACAGGCACCGCATCCTTGACCACGATGCCGCCCCGATCGCCAGGCGTAACACTGCCGTAGCGGGCGGCGAAGGCGTCCGGAAGCTGTCGCCCCGCGGGTGGGCAGAGCCAGAGCCGCAGAAGGTGGCGACGACGTTCCGGCTCCGGCCAGTCTTCAAAGGCGGTGCGATCATGCAGAATGACATGGTTGCAGAGAAACTGCATATCGCCGGCCTCAAAGGCCATATCGAGCCGGAAATCGGCGCTCTCACAGAGTGAGTCGACCAGGTCGAGCGCTTCTACTTGCGCTTTCGTTAGGGCTGGAACCTCCGGGAAGCGCCGCGCGGATTCGATGTAGCGACGAGCATAGATCGTCGTCAATTCATCTCCAATGCGGTTGAACACCGGCAGGGCGAACCAGGGATCCATGCCTTCCGGCACTTCGCCGCGCCGGTCCGTCTGGAAGGGGCAGTAGAGCTCGCTAGCAAGATCCGGCCTCCGGCGCACAATCTCATTGTGGACAGCGACGGAACTCACGATCGAACTCAGTCCGCCCGACCGTGCAGGCTGCAGACACATCAGCGCCACGATATCGACCGAGTCGGTGTGGAACCGTTGCCGCTCCCTTGTCTGGTACACCCGCACATTAGGGTCGCTGCTATGCAGGCCCATGTCCTTCACATGTCCCATCAGGTGGCCCTTGGCATTTTGCGAACGCGCCCTGCCGAAATGCGCGCCGATGCCCCAGAACGCGGCTACGGCCTCCTGCCGGCTCATCCGTGCGACCGGCAGCCCGCGAAGCAGGAAGAATCCCCTGCCCTCCAGCAATTCGCTCTGCAGCCGTGTGAGTTTGGGCCCGAGTAATGGCAGCGGGAAGGTCTCCCGATCCACTTCGATCAGAGGCCGGTCGATGCCCGCGACAGCCCGGTCGATTTCTTCGATCTCCGCATCGGACAGGTGAAACTCCCAACCACTCCCGGCGCGTATCTCCGGACCACGCCAGGCAGCCGGGCTGTTGAGGACTTCTGGACACAAGGTTGTCATGCCATGCTTTCTCGGTCGATCTCGTTGCCGGAGACTATAATCTCGATGCTGTCCCGCAAATCAATGAGGGCGCGGACGGTGAGGATAGCCTGGCCGCCTTGGATACGCCATCGCATGATGCTGGATGCAGGGGAGCAGCGCGGCCTCTCCTGCGCCATAGAGACGGCTGCAGGCAACATGCATGCCGGCGGCGAAGCGTCCTCGACCCTCGCCATGCGCACCCTGCTGGAAAGGCACCTCAGGGCGATGGCTTACGACGGTCAGCGCGGGCAGGCAGTCGAACTGTTGCGGCGGGTGCTTGGCGACGAGCGCACCGCCATTGTCGCAGCGGCAGTCCTGCCGGAGACAGAGGAAACCCCGAAATCGCCGGACAAGCTCTGTCGCCTGTGCCTTGCGATGCGGCACGCCGGATTTCGTGCCGCCGGACTGGCCGTCGGGGCGGGATGCGCTGCGTCGGTTGTCGGATCTACTTTCAGGCGCGCTCGCTCACGCTGTTCGGGATCGTCTCCTGCGTGTGCAGAATCGTCAAAACGCTCATGGTTGACGCGGTGCTTCACTCTCCCATATCCTCCAAACAGAAGTCGGCCGAGCGGGCGGGGCTTCAGGCCTGTACGGGGTAGCCTATCGGTCACAGTCGGCAAGATGGACGCCGCAATAGTGGCGGCCCAGCGTTTTGACGGCAAAGGGAGTTTTGCGCCCGAATATCCTGGTATTTTCACGGCAAAGAGGTGAAATATGAACAGGAGCACAATGACCGCAGTGTTGACCGCTGTACTGTTGTTTGCTGGCGCGGGCACGGCGTCAGCAGATGGGGTTTCACTGTGCGAGTACTGGTATGGCGACCCTACCTGGACATGCGGACTGGCATTTGGCTACAGCGAGGCCGGCAGGGGATCGTGCAAGATGCAGTTTGCGGGCGGATTTCCGCAGTGGCTGGACAAAGGTATCACTTCCATAGACCCGGATGACTTGAATGACGAGCAGCGGGACCGCATAGAGGGATGGAAGGGACAGCTTGGACATCACTGCAAGTGTGATGTCAGGATCCAGTGTGGATGGTGGAAAGTTTCATCAAACGGCTGGGTCGCGGTTCCGTCCCCTCAAATCTCAAATCACGAATGTGCGGCAACTCCGGATACACTGCGTTCAATGAGGTACGACACGACCAACGGCCGAATGACGCCGAACTGCTGACCGGGTTCGTCATATGGGTCATGCCCCTTCCCATTGGTCCTTGCCATTCGTGACTTGGCCGGGCGGCAAGAAATTGGTGATGTCGGAACGCGATGAGAACGAATTTCAAGCGTGATTGCTAGTTATGCGATGACAACCCTGCCGATCACGACAGTATCCGCGTGTCTCTTAGTATCAGCTCAGCCAAAAGCTTCGCCGATTCGTTCCCGGAGGGTGCCCCGAAACTGGTGGGAGCCGCCATCATGGGGAATGATGCCAAGGCGGCAACCCGTGTCTGGGGCAAGCGGCTGGGGGAACTCAACGCCGCCGGGAATCTCCAGGGTAGCGGCCACCATTTGCAAGTCAACGGGCTTGAGCCAAACGCGCATTATGTCGTCGTGCTTTACAGTCTCTACGAGGGCAATCTGAACCCTTGGAGGATGCACTGTTTCCGCACCGCCCGCGATCCATCCAATCCGTGGGGAGGCTCCGCGACCAGATGTTTCGCGCCATACACTCCAACTGTCGGCGGAACGCTGCAGTCGGCGAATTATGCGGCCTGCGTCCAGGCGCGGAACGCCTGCAACGCCGCGTCCAACACAACCTGGGAACAGGCAGGCAACAGCTGCATTCCGGCCAGCAACTAACACGCGGGGCGGTCTTCGGATCGCCCCCTATGACGGTTTGCCGTTCCAATCAGCCGCAGATCCCGATCCACGCTTCGTGCTCTTCGATTATTTCCCGTGCGGTTTTCGTTTCCCGTCCCCTCGCGGTTTCGCCAGCGGCCGGGCCGTGCGTCGATTCCGCGCCCTGGACGGCCCAACATGCCCCTGAAAGGGGATCCGCGCCGTACGGGCGATTCACGGGGCGCGGGGCCGATAAGGCCGCTTAACGGACATCCGCCGGCCGTGTGGCCGGGATGCATGAAGAGGAAGGGATAGCCCGACCATGAAGAAAAACAAAACAAAACGCTTCGAGAATCGATCACTGGAGTTCTTTGATGTCATTCAGCGGTTTGAGCAAAAAACGGTTTCCAGTCACGTTGTCATGGCACAGGGAGCGATTGAGCGCCTGGCCGAGGAAGGCAGACCCTTCTGGCCAGACGGTCAAAAGCAATCAGCCAAATGGCAAGTGTACTGCGACACTATCCGTTCCATTATCCTCAACCTGAGCGAACGGAGATTTGTCCATAAACAGGAACTGGAAACGGCGCTGAGGGAATTCATCTCCGAATTTGAGCACTCGACCCATGGACTTTTTAAGTTGCTCCATGGAGTGCCTGACGAGGACGGGTCAATCCGGCAACGGATCATCACTCTATTCGAAGTGGTGTATCGGGCTTCAACATACGCGATACTGGCTTACTGGGTGGATGAGAAACACGAGGAAAAAACAACCCAAATGACACTGCAAATCAGTCCCAATGAACCTCCCCGGGTCACCATAGGGGAGACGGTTACGCATAAATCCATGTCCAAGCCAAAAAATCCAAAACACCGCCAGGGCATGCAAAAATTAAAATAGGCGATAGACGCGGTCCTGAGCGGCGCCGCCGTCTCGGGGCATGGACACGCCCGGAAGACCGCGACGCGCCCGTACGAGCGGCTCCGGCGGGCGGGGGCGAACCGCGATGCCGGTCAGGTGGAATGTCTGGACAGGGCATATTTCCGGAATTATCCCCACCCTGCGCAGGGCCTTGGGAGCCTACGCAAGGCACAACGGGGGGTTCAAGGTGGGGATCACCACGAATCCAGAGGGAAGGTGGAATCAATACCGGAAAGAGGGCTGGCGTGAGATGGTGGTCATCTACCGGACGACATCCCCGGATTATGTCCGTGAGGCCGAACGCGCCGCAGGGCGGATGACCCTGGCAAATCTGAACTACAACTTCCGCCCCTCATTTTCCACGAGCGTCAGCACGCCTGACTCCGTCCAAAATCCGGAAAACCCCGCTTATGCGGTCTTGATCAGGGCCGAAATACACGCATAACGCGTGTCCGCCGATCAAACTCACTTCGGAAAACCAACAAAAACCGCGTTAATCGAGATCTCCAACTCGCTAACCGACAGACAAAATGAGCCCTACGTTCGAGAACGCCGACATACTGCTAAATGCTTTCGCAACGGTCCGGTGAAATCAGGCCCAGGTTCAGAACCTGTCCGGGCGAAAAGGCGCAAGGTCTACGCTCGGCGGGCGGGCGACGGCGAGTTCGGAAATCAGCCTGCCGGTAATCCCGCCCATGGTGAGGCCGAGATGGTCGTGCCCAAAGGCGAACAGCACATTCGCGAAGCGCGGCGAGCGGCCAATGACTGGCCTGGAATCCGGGTGCGACGGGCGCGGCCCGACCCATTCGGTGACACGTCCGCCCTTCAGCCGAGGAAACAGCGCCTCCCCGTGGTGGCGAACACGTGCGGCAATCCTTGGGTCTGGCGGCGCTTCAGGTGGGGCAAATTCGGCGACGCCGCCGACGCGCACACCGGCCGCCATAGGTGTCACTGCAACATGTCGGTCTACGGAGATGATGCCGCCATTCATGGAAACATCCGTGTCACGGAACATGGCGTGGTAGCCGCGCTCGGCTTCCAAGGGCACGCGCGTGCCGAGCATGGCCGCAAGACGTCGAGACCACACACCGGCCGCCACGACGACGATCCTGACCGGCAGGTCGCCTTCGGCGGTTCTGAGCGCGCGCACTCCGTCCGGGCCGATGTCAAAGCCGCTTACCGTCCGTGTATCCAACCGGCCGCCACGCCTCTCGAAAAGCGCGGCCAGCGCCTGCACCAGTCGGAGCGGGTCAAGGGTATGCCAGAAGTCCGAGACACGCCAGGCGCGTACCACTGCTGGGCTCAGCGCAGGCTGCACCTGCCGCGCCTCGTCGCCGTCCAACAGGTCCATCCGAACGCCGTTCCGCCGACGAAGGTCGAAGGCGTAGGACGCGGCCCGGAAGCTCTGCTCGCTCTCGAAGGTAAACATGAGCCCGGTGTGACTCATCAGATGCTGTGCTCCCGCTTCCGCGATCAGCGGATCGACCGCCTCATGCGCCTTGTCGAGCAGGCTCTGCCGGGCGGCAGCGTTTGCCTCGACCCGTTCGCGGCGGGCATTGGCGGTGAACTGCAGAAACCAAGGCAGTGCCCTGATAGCATGGCTCCAACGAAGCTTCAGCGGCGCGTCCGCGTCGAGCAGCATGTTCGGCACCTTGGCAAGGATGCCCGGCATAGCGGCCGGCGGACAGGACGCCACGCCGAAACCGCCAAGATTGCCGAAGGAAGCCTCCTCGCCTGGCCCACCGCGATCTATCAGGGTGACGTTGAACCCCTCGTTCTGGAGGTAGAGAGCGCAGCAGACGCCGACTATGCCGGCGCCAACCACTGCAGCGGTGGGTTGGTTTGCCATGATCTTGGCTCCGATCCTATTTGCCAGCAGGACACCTGCTTCACGAACGCCAGAAGCGGGGGGTGAAGAGGAGGAGGACACTCAGCACTTCGAGCCGGCCGAGGAGCATGCCGCAGATCAGCAGCCACTTGGCGGGATCGTTGAGCGAAGAGAAATTGCCCTGTGGCCCGATGGTTTCCCCGAGGCCGGGGCCAACATTCGCGATGGCGGTGGCAGCACCCGTGACAGCTGTCTCGAGGTCGAGGCCTGCAATTCCAAGCCCGGCAGTGATCGCGGCGAAGGCGGCAATAAACAGGAATACAAAGCTGGTCACTGAAGCGGCTACAGAGGCCGTGATCGGCTTGCCGGCGTAATGGGGCACATAGACCCCGTGGGGATGAAGCAGTCGGCCGAGCTGGGCGCGCGCCTCGGCAAACAGCACCTGGAGGCGGAAAACCTTGATTCCGCATGTGGTCGAACCGGCGCAGCCGCCGATGAACATGAGGCAGAAGAGTGCCGTCGGCGCGAACCCGCCCCAGGCGGCTAAATCTGCGGTCACATAACCGGTTCCAGTCATGTAGGAGGTGGTATTGAAGGCAACCTGCCGAAGCGCCTCGAGCGGGTCCACAGCGTTAGTTAGCGCATGCGCAACTGTCAGCACGGCAATCGACACGCCAAGTATGCCGAGAAAGGCGCGGACCTGGCTGTCAGCCAAGAGCCGCGTTCGCCGTCCGCGCATGAGCTGAATGTAGAGCACGAAGGGCAGCGAGCCGGCTACCATGCCGGCGATGACGATCCATTCCACTGCCGGGTTGCCGAACGCGCCGACGGAGCCGTCCATCGTCGAGAAGCCACCGGTTGCAATGGTCGTCATGGCGTGGACGACCGCATCAAACAGCCCAAGCCCTGCAAAGGTGAGCGCTCCAGTCAGCGCGGCGGTCATAATGAGATAGATGACGCCGATATAGCCTGCAATCTGCGCGGCGCGCGGTAGCACTTTTTCCGACCGGTCGCTCGATTCGATCCGGAATATCTGCATGCCACCGACCCGGAGCAGCGGGGAGACCGCAATTGCGGTCACGATGATGCCCATGCCGCCAAGCCACTGTAGCAGGGCCCGCCAGAGCAGGATGCCCGGTGCCATATCATCAAGGCCGGTGAGGACGGTCGAGCCCGTGGTCGTAATGCCCGAAACCGCCTCGAACATGGCGTCCGTCACACTCAGGTCGGTGTCCGAAAGCAGAAGCAAAGGCAGGGCAGCGAAGGCACCGAGCACAATCCAGCTCAATACCGCTATCAGAAAGGACTGCCTGAGTGTGAGATAACGATATAGTTGGGTATGCGGTCGCACGGAGCTACAGACGGCGACCAGCAGCCCGCCGACGAAGAGCGTGATGGCCGCGCCGATCAGGAAAACGGTTGATTCCGACTCAGCCCGGCCGGTCTCGACCACCGCAGGCAGCAACATCGCGCCGGCGAGCATGACCAGCAGCCAGCCGATGATGAAGAAGACCGGCCGTATATCGATCATGGAAGGGAAGAACCGATCAGTGGATTGACTCCGACGCCCAGGGGCTGTCGAGCGAGAAGGCTGGAATGTCGATCTCAAACCGCCCGCCGTCGTCGCGCACCATCTGGTAGCGCCCGACCATGAATCCAGACGCGGTCGGCAAGGGTGCGCCGCTGGAATAGGAGAAGCTCTCGCCCGGTTTGAGCACAGGCTGCTTGCCGACTACGCCAGAACCGCGTACCTCCTCGGCACGACCGAACGCGTCGGTAATCCGCCAGTAGCGCGACAGCAGCTTCACGGTGCGGTCGCCCTCATTAACAATTTCGATATGATAGGCCCAGAAGTAGCGTCCTTCCGACGGGTCGGAGTGATCCTCCAGATATTCCGGGCGGACGCGGACACGCATCTTCGCGGTTGTCTTTTCATACATGGTAAACTGCTCCCGAAGCATTATTTTCCGGCATCAGCAGAGCCGAAAGCAAGTCCCGCAAGACTTCCCGGCGCGGCCGGGGAACGGCGACCTTTCACAGAATGCGACGCTCGGCTATAGATGACTTTCCCGCCACTCGTTGCGCCGTCATGTCCTCCGGTTCTGTGCCTCTGCCCTGCCCCGCCGCCGGCCAAAGCTAGATGCAGGTTTTCCGACATGCTGCCGGACTGCCGGAGGATGCGCGGGGGGCTGTCACGGCGCTCGGCAATTTCGATGGCGTACATGGCGGCCACCGCGCGGTGTTCGCCGCCTGTCGAGAGATTGCCGGCGGCGCGCCGCTCGCCGCTGTGACCTTCGAGCCGCATCCGCGAAGCTACTTCCGTCCCGACGATCCATCCTTCCGGCTGACTTCGCTGGAGGGCAAGATCTACCAGCTGGAGCCGCTCGGCCTCGACCTGCTCTTCGTGCTGGCGTTCGACGGGGCGATGGCGGCACGCGCCCCCGAATCCTTCGCCCACGACGTGCTGGCCCAAGGCCTCGGTATTTCCCATGCCGTCGTGGGCGATGATTTTCGCTTCGGCAAGGGCCGGGCCGGTGGACCGGAAGATCTGGTTGCATTTGGCCGTGATTACGGGTTCGCCGTCACTATCATGCCGGACGTGGTGGCGCCGGACGGAGTCGGGTTCTCCTCGACACGGGTCCGGGAACACCTGGCAGCTGGGCGACCTGTGGAAGCCGCCCGGCTGCTGGGCCATCCTTGGGAGATCGTAGGCCGGGTCGAGACCGGCCAGCGGCTCGGCCGAACGATCGGCTTCCCAACAGCCAACCTCGATCTCGGCGACCTGCTGGTGCCAGCCCGCGGCGTCTACACCGTCAGCGCCGGGCTGGAGGAGAAAGGGCACTGGGTCTGGCGCGATGCCGTGGCCAATCTCGGAGTCCGGCCAACTGTGGACGGCGAGAACCTTGCTTTCGAAGTGCATATTTTCGACTTTTCGGGGGACATTTACGACCGCGTCCTGCGGGTTCGGATGCTTGATTTCATTCGTCCAGAACGACGCTTCGACGGCCTCGACGCGCTTAAAGCCCAAATCGCTGCCGATTGCGACAATGCCCGCGCACGGCTCGTCAGCGAGCCGCAGGCTTCCCTCAGAGCAGGTCGCGCAACATAGCCACCAGCGGCCGGTCGGCCGGCGGCATTGGCCAGTCCTGCATCTCGCGCGGGCGAACCCAGGCAAGACGCTGTCCCTCCCTCGGACGGGGCACGCCCTGCCAGACGCGGCACACATAGAGCGGCATGAGTAGGTGGAAGTCGGCATAGGCATGGCTCGCGAAGGTAAGCGGCGCCAGACAAGAGGCTTCCGTGTCGATGTCGAGTTCCTCCTTGAGTTCGCGCAATAGGGCCGCCTCGGGCGTCTCGCCGAGCGCGGGTTTGCCGCCAGGGAACTCCCAGAGCCCGGCCATCGCCTTACCCTCGGGACGACGGGCCAGAAGGATGCGCCCGTCTCGGTCTACCAGAGCGGCGGCGACCACCAGCAGCACGCGGCTCAAGAGCGGTAGGATCCGTTGATGTCGATATAGCCGTGGGTCAGATCGCAGGTCCAGACGGTGGCCTTGCCGCGCCCGACGCCGACATCGACTGCGATGACAATGTCCTGTTCCTGCATATGGCGGGCCACAGGAGCCTCGTCATAGTCCGGGACGACCTGGCCGCCGCGGGTGATCTCCACCCCGCCGATGGCGATGCGTAATGCGTCCCGATCCGCCTTCTCACCTGCCTTGCCGACTGCCATTACGATCCGACCCCAATTGGCATCCTCGCCAGCAATGGCGGTCTTCACCAGCGGTGAGTTGGCAATGGCGAGACCGATGCGCCTCGCAGCACGGGCAGAGGTAGCCCCAGACACGGTGATCTCTACGAATTTAGAAGCGCCTTCACCATCGCGGACGATCTGATGCGCTAGATCGCGGCAAACCGCTTCCAATGCGCGGGCGAAGCCGCGCAACAGGGCCACATCCGGTTCCGGATTACCAGCCGCGCCGGTCGCAGCGACCAGCACCGTGTCGCTGGTCGAAGTGTCGCTGTCCACGGTGATAGCGTTGAAACTGCGTTCGACCGCCCGGCTTGTCAGCTTTTGCAGCAGGGGCTGCGGCACCGCCGCATCGGTGAACACATAGGCCAGCATAGTTGCCATGTCGGGCGCGATCATTCCGGAACCCTTGGCAATGCCGGCGATCCGCACCCTCTGGCCGCCGATCATCGCGGTCGCCGAGGCGCCTTTGGGGAAGGTGTCGGTGGTCATGATGGCCCGCGCCGCGGCTTCCCAGGCCCCGGGTGCAAGCGCCTCGACGAGCCGCGGCAGCTTCTCGACGATGGTGCTCTCCGCCGGCAAGGGTTCGCCGATCACACCTGTCGAAGAGACGAAGACCTCGTCTTCAGCGCATCCGAGAGCATTGGCCGCCGCCGCAACCGTATGCGCCACGGCGGCTGTGCCGACTCGTCCGGTAAAGGCATTGGCATTGCCCGAATTCACCACAATGGCCCTCGCGCGGCCGCTGGCCAGCGCTGTCCGGCACCACTCCACCGGTGCCGAGGCAGTGAGTGAGCGGGTCAACGCGCCGGCGACAGCCGCACCGGGCACAAGTTCGACCAGCAGCAGGTCGTCGCGGCCTTTGTAGCGGATGCCGGCCTCAACGGTGGCGACGCGGACACCGTCGACTGCCAGCATGTCGGGGAAAGCCCCGGGTGCGAGGGGAGAGACGGTGCTCATTGGGACTTCGCCGTTTCGTCGGCATCGAAGAGTTCGATTTGGGCATCGGCACGCAGCTCGTCGAGATGGTCCCGGAGGAGGTGTTCGCTGAGCTGGCGCGCGAGCTGGCCCCGCACCTGGATGAAGTCCGGTGCGGGTGGGTGCTCAATGCTGTGCAGCAGGATGACATGCCAGCCGAAGCGGGTCTCGACCGGATCGGTCGTATAGGCATCCGGCTCCAGGGCCAGCACTGCCTTCTCGAAATCGGGCACCATGCTGCCCTTGCCGAACGCGCCGAGATCACCGCCGCGCGACTTGCTCGGACCGATGGAATGCGTCTCTGCCAGCGCGGCGAAGTCTGCGCCGTTGTCGAGTTCGGCGATGACGGCACGCGCGGCCACCTCGTCTGCGACCAGAATATGGCTCGCATGGATCTGTAGCTGGCCTTTTCCGTCCGGATAGGTCTCCATATAAAGCGCCCTTATCTTGGCATCGTCGATCCGCTGCTCAAGATAGTCGAGCATGTAGGATTGGGTCAGCAGCGTGCGGCGCTGCTGGGCGAGCTGGCGCTGAAAGTCCGGGCGCTGGTCAAAGCCTGCGGCTTCGGCGGCAGCATGGATCAGCAGACCTTCGATCACGCGCTCGCGAGCCCTGCGGCGGATGAAGGAAGGCGGCGCGCCCGGCATGGACGACGCGATCTCAGCCGCTTGCCGGTTCACATCAGACTGGTAGACAGACGCGCCGTCTACCTTTGCGACTACCGGATCCCCGGTCTGGGCGAGAGCGAGCGTCGGGGCCAGGACAGCCGCGAGCGCGAACAGGAAGAAACGCATGAAGCGGCGGCCTTTTTCTGGCGGATAACATGTTGCCGCCAACATGGACATCGCATGCATCAAGGTCAACGCCCGATGACTCAGTTTGCCTCATGCGCCCCGCACAGCCTGTTGCAGGTAAGGAGAAATACGGTTGTATTCTTCGCCCCCGAGCGTGAGCTTCAAGAAGGAAATTATGAGCTATTACAGCATATTATCATCGAGGTTGCAGGCTCTGACAGAGTCGTCGAAAACGGAGCGGCTGATCACGGTTCTGATCGTCGTCAATGCCGTAACCCTCGGCCTGGGGACTTCAGACTCGATCAAGGAAGCGCTCTCGCCGTGGATTGGCTGGCTCGACAGAGCTATCGTGGCGGTCTTCGTAGTCGAGATTACAGCCCGCCTGCTGGCGCAGGGGCCGGCCTTCTTCAAGCGCGGCTGGAACATGTTCGATTTCATCGTCATCGCCATCACGCTCATCCCGGCAACCGGCAATCTTTCCGTGCTGCGTGCGCTCCGCATCCTGCGGGTGCTAAGACTGGTTTCGGTCGTGCCGCAGATGCGCAAGGTGGTGGAAGCGCTGCTGCACGCAATTCCAGGCCTCGGTTCGATCTCTGGTTTGTTGCTGCTGGTCTTCTATGTCGGCGCGGTCATGGCGACACAGATGTTTGGAGAGGCGTTTCCAGTATGGTTCGGCAGCGTCGGCGCTTCCATGTATTCGCTCTTCCAGATCATGACGCTGGAAAGCTGGTCGATGGGCATCGTGCGCCCAGTGATGGAGGTATTCGACTGGGCTTGGGCGTTTTTCGTGCCCTTCATCTTGTTGACGAGCTTCGCAGTGTTAAACCTCTTCATCGCCGTCATTGTCGATGCCATGCAGACGCTGCACAGCGCCGACCGGGAGAAGACCGAGGCAGTCCTCAGGCAGGTAACAGAGGCCGAAGCCTCCTTCCTCGCAACTGAACTGGAGGGGTTGCGCAGCGAAATCCGCGCGCTGAAGGAGGAAATCGGGCGGGGAGACCGCAATAGTGGCTAAAGCAGTGCAGGTAGTAGCGAGCAAGCGGCATAGGTGACCCGCCTCCGAATTTCGCAGCCGCATGATACGGATGATAAAATCGACCCGGATCGAAACCATGAGATCAAGAGCGGAACCGAGAGACCGACCTCTCTTCGGCGCGCGTGCGAACACAAGGGAGGGTGAGATGACATTCGATTGGCGTTCAGCGGACGACGCGACACTGGAAGCGCATTTCAATCCGCGCGCCGCCGTGGGCGACGAGGCAGTCGAACGCTACCTCGGCAAGTATCTGGCGGCAGCCGAGGCAGCGCGCAAGGCTTGGCCCGGCAGCTATGACGTCGCCTACGGGCCCGGCCCGCGGGAGGTGCTCGACTTGCACCGCCCAGCCTCCGGCAGCAATGGCACACTCTTCATCTTCATTCATGGCGGTTACTGGCGCCGATTCTCCAAGGCCGACCACAGCTTCGCCGTGGGTGGCTTCGTCGAGCGGGGCGTGACGGTCGCCAATGTCGATTACACGCTCTGCCCAGATGTGACTCTGGACGAGATCGTGGCCGAGATGCGCGCCTGTCTTGCCTTCGTCCATGCGCATGCAGGGGCATGGGGATGCGATCCGGCGCGGCTGTTCGTCGGCGGCCATTCGGCCGGAGCACATTTGACCGGGATGCTGCTCGCGGACCCGGCTTCGGCAGCGCTCATCGCAGGCGTCCATTGCATGAGCGGTATCTATGAAACGTCAGTCGTGCGGCGGATATCAGTTAATGAGGAGGTAAGGCTCGACGAGGCCATGGCAGCGCGGAACGACGTCTTCGCCAACCCGCCACGAAAGCCCGTGCCGATGGTCGTCTCGGTTGGTGGCGAGGAGCCGGGTGGCTGGCAAGCGCAAAGCGCCGGCTATGCCGCCATCGCCGAGGCCGCCGGCTGTACGGTCGAGAAAGTGACAGTGCCAGGCGCCAACCATTTCTCCATGCTGTTCGACGCCGTCAGCACGGGCGGAAGGTCCTTCGAGGCATTCGCCGCGAAGATGTAGCACGCAGCAGAGATGCAGGAGCTAACGCCCTATCTCCGGGAACCTCTTGCAGAACTCCGAGGCGGGTTTTCCCCGGAACCGAGCTTTTGGGGGAGGGCTGAGCCTGGATATGGAGCCGTCCCTCCGGTATGAGCGGGTTAGGAGATCTACACGTGGGCATTCAAATGTCGGCGCAGGTGAAGTTATGGCAATGATTTCCGCGGGGGTGGCCTTTGTTCGATGGCAGGTGCCGAAAACGCAATACAAGGGCTTTGGCGCAAAGGGCGGACACGAGAAATGCGCAACAGGCGCATGACAGTTTGGCAGCATGAACCGGCCATACGCTAGCGCACTGCGCCTGACACGGTCCTTGCGTGCCTGGTGGCGCCTGCTAACGAATTGACAGCCCGGGACCTGCTTGCGCCGGAGGCGTCATGGTAGCGACGTTCGCGAAGATGGCGGGTCTGACCCACTACATCGAGAGCCAGGCCACGCATGAAGGACATGAGGTCGCGCGCCGACGAGCGTGAGGCGATCGAGCGCGCCGTCATCGATGCGGCGCGGCGCGCCATCGACGACACCATATTCAGGCACTGCGCCACGACACGCCTCGGCGCGGGCGGCCTGTGCGTCGAGACCGGCAACATGCTGGCGGCGACGTTCCTGCATTGCACATCGCACCCTCCAAATGGCACTTGAGTGCTCCGTCGTGTTTCGCTATGGAGGACTGTTATGCCTGTCTGGGAGCGCTCTGCCGATGAAGCCCGACATCCATCCCGACTATCATGAAATCACCGTCGTGATGACCGACGGGACCGAGTTCAAGACGCGTTCGACCTGGGGCAGTGAAGGCGATACTTTGCGGCTTGATATCGATTCGCTCTCCCATCCCGCCTGGATTGGTGGCAATCAGCGGCTTGTCGATACCGGCGGCCAGGTAGCGCGCTTCAACAAGCGCTTCAAGAATTTCGGCGTCTAGCTGCCGGCCGATGTATGGCGAGACGTTCTCGCCTGCCGTGCATCGGCCAGCGACTGCTGGCGTGATGCCGCCCCGTATCACTACGGGCGATGCTGTTTTTCTGGATTTCGATGGCACGCTGGTCGAGATTGCACCATCGCCAAGCACCGTGCAGCCTGCAGGTTATCTGGGAGCGCTGCTGGAAAGCTCATCACGGCATGTCGGGGCCGCCCTCGCGATTGTCAGCGGGCGGCCCATCCAAGACATAGACTGCATATTGGCGCCCCTTGTTCTGCCGGTCGCCGGCTTGCACGGCCTCGAGCGGCGCGGCGCTGATGGTGCATACAAGCTGCCACCCGCCCTGCCCCGCTTCGATGAATTGCGGGCGGCTCTCAGGCGTTTTGTAGCGGAGCGTCCCGGCCTCCTGCTTGAGGACAAGGGCGCGGCTCTGGCCCTACACTACCGCGCCAGGCCTGAATTGGCTGCGGAAACGACTGCTGCTTTGGAGACAATCCTGGGCAGCGCGCGTAGCGGCATCGCGATCCAGCACGGCAAAGCGGTGATGGAATTGCGCCCCGAGGGCGCCGACAAAGGGACAGCGATTGCAGCTTTCATGGCGGAGGCACCTTTTGCCGGCCGGCGTCCGATTTTCGTAGGTGACGACATGACGGACGAAGCGGCATTCCGAGCCGTACGCACCCAGGGTGGCGTCGCCGTGCGCGTTGGCGAAGCAGCTGACACCGCTGCGCAATGGCACCTTGCGGATGTGACGGCCGTCCATGCCTGGCTTGCCGACAGAGGAAGCTGAGATGAGTTCACTCGAACTAAGCATGATCGGCAACAGCAGCTATGCCGCCCTGCTCAACCAACGTGGACGTATGGTCTGGGCTTGCATGCCGCGCTTCGATGGGAACCCGGTATTCTGCGACCTGCTGGAGCCCGAGAAGGATATTGGCTTCTACGAAGTCGAGATAGAAGGTTTCCTGCGCAGCGAACAGACCTATCGTCCCAATTCTGCCATTGTCGAAACCTGTCTGTTTGCGGAAAACGGCGCCGCGATCGAGATTCTGGATTTCGCGCCCCGTTTCAAGCAGTTCGGACGGCTGTTTCGGCCCTTGAGTCTGGTACGCCGCATCAGGCGCCTGGGCGGTGCGCCGCGCATCCGCATCAGACTGCGTCCTGCTGGTAATTATGGCAGTGAGACCGCCACAGTGACGCGCGGCAGCAACCATGTCCGCTATATTCTGCCGGACCATGTCCTGCGGCTGACGACCGATGCGCCAGTCTCCTTTGTGCTCGACGAAACATCGTTTCTTCTCGACCAGCCTATCGATCTCATCCTGACGCAGGACGAGGCGTTGACGCAGCCGGTGCATGAAGTCGCACGCGACTTCGAGGAACAGACGGACGATTACTGGCGGGAATGGGTGCGCTACCTGGCCGTGCCTTTCGAATGGCAGGACGCCGTCATACGTGCCGCGATCACGCTCAAGCTCTGCTCTGTCGAGGATAGCGGCGCGATCGTTGCCGCCGTCACCACCTCGGTGCCCGAAGCGGCAGACACCGAGCGCAATTGGGACTACCGATTCTGCTGGCTGCGTGACGCCTATTTCACCATACGGGCACTCAACCGGCTCGGTGCCACGCGTACCATGGAGGAGTTCCTGCGCTATATCCTCAACATCGTTGCCTCTAGCCCAGACGGTCGCCTGCAACCAGTGTTCGGCGTGCATATGGAGACGGCACTGTCCGAATCCTCCGTCGAAAGCCTGCGTGGCTACCGCGGGCACCGGCCTGTGCGCGTCGGTAATCTCGCCTATGTGCAGACCCAGCACGACGTATACGGCGCCGTCGTACTCGCCTGCGCCCAGGCGTTCTTCGACCAGCGCATCGATCTGCATGGCGACGACCGCCTGTTTGCAACCCTGGAGCGCATCGGCGAAGTGGCAGCGCGCATGTTCGACCAGCCTGATGCCGGCCTCTGGGAGCTGCGCGGTCGCCAGCGCCCTCATACTTTCTCCGCCTTGATGTGCTGGG
The DNA here is from genome assembly GCA_026710105.1 of Alphaproteobacteria bacterium. Classification (GTDB taxonomy): domain Bacteria; phylum Pseudomonadota; class Alphaproteobacteria; order Bin95; family Bin95; genus Bin95. Next base: position 3,267 of record JAPORR010000084.1, on the reverse strand, counting down.
CGGCCTGCGACCGCCTGGCTCGGATCGCCGTGCAACTCGGCCATCCGGACCGCGCTTTGATATGGAATAGACATGCCCGGACGATCCAGGCTCGGATCGAACGGGATTGCTGGAATGAGGAGAAGCAGGCCTATGTCAGCGCCTTTGGCGGGACAGAGGTCGATGCCGCGCTCCTGTTGATGCATGAACTCGACTTCTGCAAAGCCGACGATCCGCGTTTTCTCGGCACCGTCGCCGCCATTGAGCGCGAACTGCGCCGGGGCGACCATGTATTCCGTTATGTCGAAGCCGATGACTTCGGAATGCCGCATAACGCGTTTAATGTTTGCACTTTCTGGTATATTGATGCTCTGGCTGCAATCGGTCGGCGTGACGAAGCACGGCGGCTGTTCGAAAACATGCTTGCATGCCGGAACGAGGCAGGACTCTTGTCGGAGGACCTGAACACCGACACAAACGAGCTGTGGGGTAACATTCCGCAGACCTATAGCATGGTCGGGCTGATCGTGTCAGCGCTGCGCCTGTCGAAGTCGTGGGAGGAAGCGTTCTGACCAGGCACTACCCGTGAACCGGCTTGTCGTCGTATCCAACCGCGTGGCTCCAGTCGATGAGACCAAACCGACCTCTGGGGGGCTTGCGGTCGCCGTGCTGGCCGCGCTCAAGCGCTCCGGTGGCATATGGTTCGGATGGAGCGGCGATGTTTCCGATGTGCCAGGCGAGACCGTCCATAAGGTCCGCTCCGGCAGATTGACCTACGCGACCTTCGATTTATCGACGCGCGACCATGAAGAATACTACAACGGATTTGCGAATAGCACGCTCTGGCCGCTTTTCCATTACCGGCTGGACCTCGCAAATTTCAGCCGTCGTAACTATGCCGGCTACCGTCGTGTCAACGCTTATTTTGCGCGCAAACTGGTCGATCTCATCGAGCCCGGCGACCTCATCTGGGTTCACGACTACCATCTGATCCCAATGGCTGAAGAGCTTCGCCGCGCTGGCATTGCCAACCGCATCGGCTTCTTCCTGCATACACCCCTGCCACCACTGGAACTGCTCCTGGCGCTCCCGGAGCACCAGGAGTTGATGCGTTCCTTCTTCGCCTATGACCTGATCGGCTTTCAGACCGAAGCCGACCGCCGAGGCCTGCTCGATTACGCGCTGCAAGAAGCTGGCGGGGAAGTGGCGGACGATACCGTCGTCCATGCTCTCGGGCGGACCGCTTTGGCCGAGGTCCACCCCATCGGGGTCGATACGGATAATATTGAGAGGGCTGCCGCCAGCGCCGCCGCGGCTCGATACGGCGCGCGCCTGCGCACCAGTCTTGGCGGGCGCCGGCTGATCGTGGGTGTGGATCGGTTAGATTATTCCAAGGGTCTGCCGGAGAGGTTTGCAGCTTTTGGCCACCTTCTGGGCGCCTATCCAGCTAACCGGAACCGGGTAAGCCTGATGCAGATTGCGACGCCCACTCGCGCCGGCGTTCCCGAATATGATGAGATCAGACGGACGCTGGAGACGCTCGCAGGGCGCATAAACGGCGAATTTGCTGATTTCGACTGGGTACCGATCCGGTATCTCAACAAGAGCTTCGCCCGACGCACGCTCTTTGGCTTGCTGCGTACGGCCCAGGTGGGTCTGATTACCCCGCTACGCGACGGTATGAACCTTGTCGCGATGGAATATATCGCCTCACAATCGCCTTCGGACCCGGGCGTACTCGTCCTGTCGCGCTTCGCCGGCGCAGCCCGTTCGATCCCGGGCGCCTTGATCGTCAACCCCTATGATGCAGAAGGGATGGCCGAAGCCATTCAGCAGGCGCTGGACATGCCGCGCGGGGAGCGGGTCGAGCGCTGGCATGCGAATATGGAAGCGCTGCGCCGCAATGATGTTAGCCGCTGGCGTGAGATCTTCGTCTCGCGGCTGATGAAAGCGCCCTTCGCGTGACCCTGGCACTGCTTTCCGATGTCGGCGGCACGAATATCCGTTTCGCGCTCTGCCGGGATGATGGGCCGCTACAGGCCTTGGCTGAGATCGTAGCTGACGATTGCCCTTCCTTCGAGGACGCGGCGCAGCACTATCTTGGCGAAACTGAAGTCGACCTCGTTGCCGTGGCAGTGGCCGGGCCGGTGACAAATGGCCGCGCAGTGATGACCAATCGCGACTGGATCATCAAGGAGTCATCCATCGCTGATGCACTCGGCGTCAAATGGGTTCGTCTCCTCAATGATTTCGAAGCTCAGGCATTGGCGTTGCCGTGCCTCGACGACCAGAACCTCTCGCCGGTGGATAAGGCATTTCGACCCGAGGCGCGCGCACCGAAAGTCGTGCTTGGCCCCGGCACCGGCTTCGGCGCCGCCGCCCTGCTGCCAGCACCTGGCGGCGGCTGGTTGCCGGTCTGCGGCGAAGCCGGACATATGACGCTTGCCGCAGCAAACGAGGCCGAAGCTGTGCTTTTGGCCGGACTCCGCCAGGAGTTTGGTCATGTTTCGGTGGAGCGAATTGTGTCCGGGGGAGGTCTGGTGCTGCTCTACAGTGTCCTCTCCGGGGAACGGAAGGCTGTGTCCGATCCTGCCGAGGTTACGGCGCGCGCCACCGCCGGAGACCCTCTGGCTATCGCCGTCATGGGGCATTTCACGCGCTTCTTGGCGGCAGCGGCGGCCGACCTCGCGCTTGTCTTCGCTGCAAAGGGGGGCGTCTATCTCTCTGGCGGTATCCTGCCGCGCCTAGGCGTCCACTTGGATCCTGCGGCCTATCTAGACCGGTTCACGGACAAGGGTCGCTTCCGGGACTACCTTTCGGCCATACCGAGCGCTGTCGTTACCCATCCGGCGCCGGCGCTCGCCGGACTGGCCGCAGTCGCCTTCCGGTGACCAGGGCCCGGTCAGACCGGGTCCCAGTTGAACACATCGCCCGAACGCTCGTTTGGCGTAAACGCCGCTTTCAGGGCGGGCATAGCGTGTTCGTGGATCCCGGTCGGCGTCCAACCCTCACTACGATGCACGGAACGCACCGGACGGTTCTGACTGAACAGAATCTGTTCGTTCATGCGGCTGCCGAAGATCTGCCCTGTTACATCGCTCGCAAGGTCTGAAAGCAGATAAACCACCATCGGCGCAATCTGGGCGGGCGTCATCTGCTTGATCTTCTCGAGCCGCGCCTGCTGCTCTGGCGTATTGGAGGGAATGGTGCCGATCATGCGCGTCCATGCGAAGGGCGACATGCAGTTGGAGCGCACATTGAAGCGCTGCATGTCGAGCGCGATCGACT
>JAPORR010000048.1 GCA_026710105.1 Alphaproteobacteria bacterium | reverse complement strand
CGTCCGACCGAGGGAGATGTCGCCGTCCGCACCCATCTCTGGCGCCCGGCGGCCTGGCGCTCGGCTGATCCGGTGCTCGTCGCGTTGCATGGCTATCGGCGTAATGCTGGCGACTACCGCGATGTCTGGGCAGAGCATGCCGAGCGCTACCGCGTGCTCGTCGTCGCACCCGAATTCGACGGTGCGCAGTTCCCTGGCCCGCGCGCATACGAAGTCGGCAACATGCGCACGCCGGACCGGCGCGCCTTCCTGCCAGAGAAAGACTGGAGCTTCGGCGTGGTCGAGAGCGCCTTTGATGCCGCCTGCGCCTGGAGCGGCGCGGAAGCACAGAGCTACTATCTTTACGGCCATTCTGCTGGCGGTCAGTTCGTCCACCGTATGACGCTCTTCCGGCCGGATGCACGCATCAAGGCCGCAGTCGCCGCCAATGCCGGTGCCTACACTGTGCCGCGCGAGGAGGAACGTTATCCTTACGGCCTTACAGGCTTTCGCATGGGCAACGAGGCACTCATCGCCGCCTTCTCGGTTCGGCTCATGGTGCTGCTCGGCGAGTGCGATACGGTGACGGATGCGCCTATGCTGCTGAAGTCTCCCGAAGCGATGGCGCAGGGGCCGCACCGTCTGGCCCGCGGCCGGTATTTCTACGCCGCGGGGCAGGACATGGCACGTCTTCTGCTGGCGCCCTTCGCCTGGGAGCTGCATACCGAGCCCGGTGTCGGTCACGACAACGCAGGCATGGCCCGCCGCGCCGCCGCTCTGCTGTTCGGGGACCAATGATGACACGCGCCGACTGCCTGGCGCTGGACGCCGATGACCCGCTTGCCGGCCTGCGCGAAGGGGTGCTGCTGCCGGCCGGGATGCTCCGGCTCGACGCCGACCAGCTAGGGCCGCTGACACGCGAAGCGCGGGCAAGGCTTGCGAGTTTCATGCATGTCGAGTGGGGCGTGGCGTTCTCGGATGGCAGAGGGCTCGTCGAGGCGGCAACCGGCAAGCTAGCGCCACTTCTAGGCGCACCGCCGGAGGCACTGGGTTTCGCGGCCACAGCGGCTGACGGGCTGGAGGCGCTGGCCGCGGCTGCTGCCGCGACCGGGCATAAGCGCATTCTCGCGGCGCCCGGCGCGTTCCCCGATGCGCTGCCCCGGCTCGTCGCGAAGGGCTTGGCCATCCGAGAGACTGGGGCCCCGGAGGCGCTGCTCGGCAACGATGCGCTGTTGCTGGTGGGGCCTGTTGACCCTGCAACGGGCGCGCTTCGCGATATCGCTGCCTATGCCCGGCAGGCCCAGGAGGCCGGCGCGCTTGCTGCCTTCGACCTTTCCGAAATCGTGGGAGCATTGCCGGCTGCGCTTGAGCACTCGGGCGTCGGGGCGGCCCTCGGGCGGGGCTGTGGGTTCCTGTGCGGTGGGCCCGGCGCGCCCGCCTGGGTTCATGCGACTGGTGCGTTCGCTCCGGCCCTGGCAGTGCTGCCTGCACCCTCAGCAATTGCGCTCGCAGCGCTGGACGGGGCGCTCGATATGTTCGCAGGCGTCGATGTCGCGGCACTCGGCTGGAAGGCGCGCACGCTGGCGGGGCTGTTCCTGGCGGCGTTCGGTGAGACCGACCCACTGCCGCCCACAAGCCGCGGCGCCCATGTCGTGCTCGCATGCGCGGAGGCGGAGATCCTGTGCCGAGCACTCGCGGTGGACGGCGTTCATGCGCACCTCGCCGCGCCCGACCGGATCACCTTCGCCTTCTCCCCCCTCACACTCAGCCATGTCGATGCCTGGGATGCGGGCACCGCCGTGAATGCCGTGAAAGCGCGGCTATAAGGCCCGCATCAATCCACGACCGCCAGCTGTATGCATCATCCGAGGCCCGGCATTGGACATGTCTGGCCTATACCTCCCGGTGGTCAGCACCATTACCGACGCCGGCGCGGTTGAGGTCACGGATCAGGTCTTCCGGATGCTCCAGGCCGAGGGAGAGGCGGATCATGTCCTCGCCGATGCCAACCGCCGCGCGGCCTTCCGCCCCGATACGGTGGTGGGTGGTCGAGGCGGGGTGAGTGGCGAGGCTTTTGGCATCGCCCAGATTGTTCGAGATCGGGATGAGCCGGAGCGCGTTCAGCAGGGCGAAAGCCTCGGGCCGCCCACCCTCGATCTCGAAAGTCACGACTGTGCCGCCCGCTCTCATCTGGCGGCGTGCGAGCGCCGCTTGCGGATGCGAGTCGAGGAACGGGTAGATAACCCGCCGGACCCCGGCCTGCCCTTCCAACCAGCGCGCGACCTCCATCGCCGTCCGGCACTGGCGTTCCACCCGGACCACGAGAGTCTCCAGTCCCTTCAGCAGAATCCAGGCGTTGAACGGGCTCATGCTGGGGCCAGTATGGCGGATGAAGGGCTGGAGGGCCTCGTCGCAAAATTGCCGCGAGCCGAGGATCGCGCCGCCGAGGCAGCGGCCCTGCCCGTCGATGTGCTTAGTAGCGGAATAGACCACGATGTCGGCGCCGAGCTCCAGCGGCTTCTGCAGCAGCGGCGTGGCGAAGACATTGTCGATCACAACCTCTGCGCCGGCGGCATGCGCGAGCGCTGAGACCGCCTTCAGGTCGATGATGTCGAGTTGCGGATTGGTCGGCGTCTCCAGGAAGACCGCCTTTGCCGGACGGGCGAGCGCTTGCTCCCAGGCCGCAAGGTCGTTGCCGTCGATCAGCTCCGTCTCAATACCATAGCGCGGCAGGATATGGCTGCAGATATGGGCGCAGGAGCCGAACAGTGCCCGCGAGCCGACCAGTCGGTCGCCCTTGCGCAGCAGGCCGAGCAGCGCAGTGAACACCGCCGACATACCGCTCGCCGTCGCCGCACCCGCCTCAGCGCCCTCAATGGCGCATAAGCGGTCGATGAACATCTGCACTGTCGGGTTGCCATAGCGGCTGTAGATATAGCGCTCACACGCGCCGTCGAAGGCCTCCGCGGCCTCCTCGGCTGAGCCATAGACATAGCCCGAGGTCAGATAGAGTGCCTCGGCGGTCTCCTCGAACTGGCTGCGCTGGATGCCACCATGGACGGCGGCGGTGTCTGCATGGAGGGTGTCCGCATGGAGCGGATCGGGCAATCGGGACATGATTATCTCCCTGGGTTGCCGGTTGGCGGGCCCACGGAAATATATCCCGTGGCGCTTTAGCACTTGGTGACGCGGCTGCAAGCTGCCCGATCAAATCCCGCGGCACCGACGCGAGGCCGGTATCATCATTCTTATGGAACAGCGCCCATGTCCCGTCAAGCCCCCGGGGCAGGGGGCGCAGCAGGCCGGCCTTACCGCCGCGCGCGGAAGAAGGCCATCAACAGGGCGGCGGCCTCCGCCTCCATCAGGCCGCCGACCACCTCGGGACGATGTGTGCAGGTTTCGCGGTCGAACACACGGGCGCCGTGGTCCACACCGCCGCCCTTCGGGTCCCAGGCGCCGAACACCAGACGGGCGATCCGGGCATGCGCGGTCGCTTGTGCACACATGGCGCAAGGCTCCAGCGTGACCACCAGCGTGCAGCCGTCAAGGCGCGCGCGGCCGCGCGCGGCCGCTGCCCGGCGGATCGCCAGTATCTCGGCATGCGCCGTAGGGTCCGCCGCCGCCTCGACCTCGTTATGCGCCTCGGCCAGCACTCGCCCGTCCGCGTCGAGCAACACCGCACCCACCGGCGCGTCGGCAGGCGTCCGCGCCGCGGCTGCCGCCGCCAGCACGAGCGCCCGTTGCATTGCGCGGTGAAGCGTGTAGATGGGCGCCATGATGCGCCTTCCAGTCATCGGTCTTACCGTCGACCAGGAATCCGCCGGCGGCTATTCCAGCCTGCCGTGGTACGCGTTGCGCTGCAACTATGCAGGCGCGGTGAGTGCGGCCGGTGCCATTCCCCTGCTACTGCCGCACGAGAGGCGTCACACCCAAGCCTATCTCGACCGCTTGGACGGACTTATGGTTACAGGGGGAGCTTTCGATGTCGATCCGGCGCTGTTCGGGGCCACGACGCGCCACGATACGGTATCGCTTAAGCCCGGACGCACCGATTTCGAACTTGCTATGGTTCGGGGTGCGCTCGCTCGCGACATGCCTCTTTTCGGCATTTGCGGCGGCCAGCAATTACTGCACGTGGCGCTGGGCGGGCGGCTCGTCCAGCACATCCCGGACGAGATACCGGGTGCGCTCGCCCACGAGCAGTCGAATCCGCGCACCGAGCCTGGCCACGAGGTCGCGGTCACACCCGGCACGAGATTGGCGGATATCGTTGGGACCGGCCCGCTTCGCGTCAACAGCGCCCATCACCAGGCCGCCGCCGATGAGCCGCCGGGTGTCGTGGTCAATGCGCGTGCGCCAGACGGCGTGATCGAGGGCATTGAGGCACCAGGCTACCGCTTCTGCCTCGGCGTACAATGGCATCCAGAATACCATGTCGATCCGGGCGATGCGCGCCTCGTGGAAGCCTTTGTCACCGCCGCACGCGACGCCATGCCATGAGAGCGCGGGCCATGAGAGGGAGGCCGTGAGCACGGATGGCGAGCGCATTGCAAAACGCATCGCTCGCGCCGGCGTCTGCTCGCGGCGTGAGGCCGAGCGGCGCATCTTTGCCGGGCGCGTTAGCCTGAACGGGCGTGCACTCCGGGATCCGGCGGTGAATGTCGGGCCGGACGATCTGGTAGAAGTAGATGGTGCCACGCTGGCCGAGCCTGAACCGGTGCGTCTCTGGCGTTACCACAAGCCCGCTGGTCTTGTGACGACTGACCGCGACCCGGAAGGCCGGCCGACCGTGTTTGACAGCCTGCCTTCCCATCTGCCGCGCGTGATCAGCGTCGGGCGGCTCGACCTCGCCTCAGAGGGCCTGCTGCTGTTGACCAATGACGGCGCTCTTGCCCGCGAGCTCGAACTGCCAGCGCGCGGCTGGGTGCGTCGATACCGGGCGCGGGTGCGAGGTCGGGTCGATGAGGAACGTTTGGCGCGGCTTGCCGAGGGCGTGGAAGTCGTGGGCGAACGCTACGGACCGATTGCCGCGAGCCTTGACGAGCAGCGCAGTGGCAATGCTTGGCTCACTCTCAGCCTCGCTGAGGGTCGCAATCGTGAGGTGCGCCGCGTTCTGGAGTATCTGGGCCACCCGGTGAACCGCCTCATTCGCATCGCCTATGGCCCTTTCCAGCTCGGCAACCTGCCCCGCGGCGCTGTCGCCGAAATCCGCCGCAAGACGCTCCGGGAGCAGCTCGGGCGGAAGGTCTAGGGCAGCATCCCCGCGGACCCGAAATGATCGGGCCAACCCTGGTTTCTCTATTCGGCTGCCGGGGGCCTTCACCCTCTCGGGAACAGGCGGTAAGATGCCCGTTCAATAGAAATTTCGTTAAACTGGGAAAGCCATTCGGGATGACCGATCCGATTTCTGGACCTGGCGCCAGCGTGAGCATGTCTGCGACGGTCAAATGGTATGATGAGGCGAAGCGCCACGGTGCCCTCGACCCCGGCGACGGGTCGGCCGAGATCTTCTGCTCTGGATTGGTGCTGGATGCTGTTGGCATAGATGTCCTACTCGCCGGCGCGACAGTCTCCTGCGAGACCACGGAGGGTCGGTCCGGTCCCGAGGTCTCCCGGATTCTCGCCGTTGATTTTTCTAAGGCCGCGCCGCGTGAGACGCCGCTCGCCCACTCGCCCGACAACAGCGCACCAGCGGCAGAACACGGCGGTCCCGAAGCTGCCGCCCTGGGCCGCGAAGTCCGGGGACTTGTTAAGTGGTTCCTGGCAAGCAAGGGTTACGGATTCATTGAGCCTGAAGATGGGTCCGCCGACCTATTCTGCCACATGACCGCCGTCCAGGCGGCGGGACATGAGACGCTGCCGCAGGGCGCTGTGGTGACCTGCGAGACCGTGCAGGGCGACCGGGGCCCCCAGGTGTCGAGGCTTCTCTCGGTCGAGGCCCCGGCCTTCGGAACAGGACCGGCGGACCGCCCGCGATTCGAACCCAGAGACCGGGGCCGGCATGACGATGCGCCTACAGGCCCGGTCATGGAGTTGCCGGGAACAGTGAAGTTCTATGACCCCATACGCGGCTTCGGCTTTGTGGTGCCGGATGAGGGTGAGCGGGAGGTTTTCGTCCATTCCAGCGCTCTCATGCGCTCCGGCATGGTCGATCTGACACCGGGGCAGCGCGTCCTGGTCCGGGCCGAAACCGTGCCACGCGGGCTTCAGGCCAGGGATATCGAACCGATGTGAACGAGCCGGCCGACAGTGCCCTCGCAAGATCCGGTGAGGGATGGATTGGGCAGGGCGGGACGGCTATAGCAATATCATCATCGACCTCGTTTGACGGGAGACCCTGCCCATGGCCCGCATCGCCTATGCCACAAGAACGGATCTGCCACCTGCCCTTCATCCGCTAGTGGATGACGCGGCTAGTTACGGGCCCTTCGCCAGCTTGGTCGGTGCGCTCGGCCGGCGACCACCCATTCTGGAGCATGTATTCGGCCTGCTGACCGAGCTCAGGCGCGAGGCCGTGTTGCCGCGCCGCTATCTGGAACTGGCGCTGGTCGCGGTCTCGCAGCGCAATGCTTGCGACTATTGCGTGGCCCATCACGGGCCGATGCTAGCCGTGGAGGGCATGAGCGCCACCGGTGTCGCCAGCCTGCTGGATGATCCGGAAACCCACCCGGAGCTCGACAGCATTGACCGGCTAGTGGTGGAATATGCGGTTCAGGTCAACGACCGCGCCGGCCGCATGCGGGATGATATTTTCGAGCGCCTGAAAGCGCATTTCAGCGAGGAGCAGATCGTGGAACTGACCTGGCGGATCGCGCTCTGTGGGGCGTTCAATCGCTTCAACGACGCTCTTCAGCTCGACTTGGAGCCGGAAGCTTTGGTGGTTCCGGACGCTGCCTGAACCAGACGCGGCATCGGAAAAGCACGGCCTGCAAGCCGGCCGCCACCCATGAGGTGTCAGTTACTCTTCGGCTTACAGGGGTTGCACGCACCGGAGGCAGGCTTGCAGGGACTGCACGGCTTACAGGCGCTTGCAGGCTTGCAGGCGGCGTAGGCCGTTCCGGCAAGGCTAGCGGCGCCGACTGTGCCGACGACCATGCCCATGCCGATAACCGCTGTGGAAAGAAGGCGAGCCTTATAGCTCTTCATAACCGGTTCTCCCGTGTCTCATTTCCCGATAATGCACCCGACGATCCGACAATCGCCTCTGTCGATGCTAGCCGATAGGGCCGCCGCAAACCAAGAGACGATACCGGTCACAACTATGTGAGGCGTAGAGGCGGAAAGGAGTGGGGGACCATGCGTGTTACGATCGCGGCGGGCCTGCTATAGGCCTTTGCATCACAAACAAGGCTCGCTCGCCAGTGGCTGGCCTCTGGCCAGCTCCCTGAACCCACTAATCTCCCAATCAATTTCTCTGCTAGTTTCGCCGTGCGCCCAACACCCACTTGGGTCTTGCCGGCATAGCCCTTCGCCTTCCGGTAAAGCATCGCACCATCCGCAGAATTTCCCGGCCCTTTATCGTATCAGAAGCAAGAGATTTCAACATGCAGACCCGCTGCTGCGGCGTTTGTCCAACACCAAGTTCCACGCGCCTCCACGATCTTGGGAGAGCATGTTCACTGCCTCGACATGCGAGAACACGATTTGACCTTAAGCCAGGCACCGGACGACGTACATTCCCGCCTGACAATGAGGACAGCGGCCAAGTGTTCGAGTGAACCGCAACCGAAGCCCGCCCGAGGTGGTCAAGGGGGGGTCCTGGGACAGCGGCGTCTGCCAGCCTGCCGCCCACCATAGCCTTCCGGCCGGGCTGAAGCACATCTTGGTCGGCTTCCCCCCAGTTCTGGATCGACTCGGCCCGATCAGTGGTCCTTGAACACGGGCGGAATCTTTGGGCCGCCACCCGGTGTCGCGCGGTTAGCACTTAAAGACCTGCCGCTGTCGGGCGTCGTTCTCAGGCCGCCTGGGCAGCCGTCATGCTTTCGCCGGCCACGGTCGTGCGGCGCATGTCGCGAACCTCATTAACATCATCGAAGGGCCGTGCGCGGTGCATGGTGCGCCGGTTGTCCCACACGACCAAGTCGTTGATACGCCATTCATGGACATAGACGAAGTCGCGCTGGGTCGCATGTTCGGTCAGTTCCTCCAGCAGCAGGCGGCCCTCGGGCACCGGCCAGCCAACGATCCGCCCGGCATGGGCAGAGAGGTAAAGCGACTTCCGCCCGTTCGCCGGGTGGGTGCGCACCAATGCCTGGCGCACGGGATGAAAATTGGTTTTCTCCTCCTCGGTCAACCCCTCGAAGCCGAGCCGCCCGCGCGAATAGAGCAGCGAATGCTCGCACACTAGGTCCTCGATCCGCGCCTTCATCGTCGTATCGAGCGCTTCATAGGCAGCCGTCATGTCAGCGAACTCGGTATTGCCGCCACTCGACGGCAGGATGCGGCCCGAGAGCAGGCTGTATTTCGCCGGTACCGCCCGGAATGAGGAGTCCGAGTGCCAGAGGCGATTGCCGAGATTGAACATGCGCCGCCGGTCATCGCGGTCGAAGGGCCGGTGCTCTTTGGTGAGATTGGATACATCCGCCATGGCGGGGCCAAGTCGGCGCTCATGGCTCTTGGTGATGTTGGAGACCGCCGAAGGCAGTTCCAGCTGGCCGAAATTCTCGCTGAACGCGGCCTGCTGCTCATCCGTCAGCACCTGGTTGCGGAACACCAGCACGCCGTATTCTGCCATGCCGGCGTCGATCTCTTCCGCCACGCCCGGCAATAGGGGGCGCGCGGCATCGATGCCTGAGACCTCGCCGGCAAAACCCGTTGTCAAACGGCGGATCTGCACACTCATTCCGCAGCGTCCGCTGCTTCGACCGCGACCAGCGGCGTCCGCCTGACCTTTGTCGTATCGCAGCCCTCGATGCGGATAAGGCGTGTGGCCGACATGCGACGCGGGGCGTGGACATCGCCCACATCGTAGAGATGCGCGTCACCGGGCTTCATCATGTAACTGCGGGTGAGCTCGACCCGGCCGGGCCTGCCGCCCTCCGGCGGCGACACGATACGCCAGTCTGTCATCTCGGTTTCGCCGAAGGCTTGGCCGTAGATTGCCCAGGTCGGTCCGTGATCATGCGGCCCGCCCGTCCGCGCTCCTTCATATGCATGAGCGCAGATACAGAAGCCGTAATCAGGGTCCTCATAGATGATCTCGCGCTCGGCCGTCGCGTGGAGACCGAGATGTGTTTGCAAGAATTCTGGGCTTGCTAGCGCCTTTTTCACGCAGGCCAGCACCCCTTCCTTCCCGGCACGTCCACTGTCTGCCGCCAGCGCTGCACGGCATTCGGCGGCGAATTGCTCAAGCGTGTAAGTCATCGTCCGAACCCCTCCAGCATCCGTTCCGGCAGCACGATAACGCAGCTCAGGCGGAATCGCCACCGCGGCCGATCATTGTCAGGAACTCGCGTCGCGTGGTCGGGTCGGTACGGAAGCCACCGAGCATCCGGCTGGTCACGGTGGAGGAGGTGGTCTTGTGGATGCCGCGCGTCGACATGCACATATGCGTGGCCTCAATGACCACCGCCACGCCGCGCGGCCGCAGCACATGGTCGATAGTGTCAGCGATCTCGGTGGTCAGCCTCTCCTGAATCTGCAGGCGCTTGGCGAAAATGTCCACCACGCGGGCGAGCTTGCTGATGCCGACCACCCGCCCGGCCGGCAAATAGCCTACATGCGCCCTGCCGACGATCGGTACCATATGGTGTTCACAATGGCTTTCCAGGCGGATATCGCGCACGAGGATCATCTCGTCATAGTCTGCGGTCTCCTCGAAGGTGCGCTCCAGCACCTTCATCGGATCCTCTTTATAGCCGGCGAAGAACTCGTCATAGGCGCGAAGCACCCGGTCCGGCGTGCCGACTAAGCCCTCGCGGGAAGGATCGTCGCCCGTCCAGCGCAAGAGGGTGCGCACCGCCTCCTCGGCTTGCGTGCGGCTCGGGCGGCCTAGAGGGGCACCATGTCCTGAATCCGGAGCCATGTCATCCTTCCCGTTAGCGTAATGACCGCATTGCTACAACAGCAGCTCGTCCGGGTCGAGATGCGCGCGCGCTGTCGGAAGCGCCATGTCCGACATCATTAACACACCGCCGCGCCGAACCGCACCGGCACGCTTCTCGGCCCGCGCACCTGCCCACCGGCCCAGGTGATGCTGTCCGGGTGCGTCAGCTCGAACGTGCCGATGCGGTCGAACCATGTGTGCAGCGCCACCTGCATTTCCATGCGTGCAAGATTAGAGCCGGCACAGCGGTGGATGCCGAGGCCGAAGGCGATATGGCGGTTGCGCTGGCGGTCCAGAACCACCTTGTCGGGCCTGTCGAATACCGCCGGGTCGCGATTGGCCGCAGGAAAGTTCATCAGGACCTTGTCACCGGGCTGCAACGCTACGCCACTGATCTCCACCGGCTCCGTCACCTTGCGGGCCATCGTCACCGGTGCATAGAAGCGCAGCATTTCCTCCACCGCCGTCGGCAGGAGTTCCGGCTCGGCCCGCAGGCGCGCCTGGTCCTCGGGATGCGTTGCGAAGTGCAGCAGGGAGGAGGAGATCGAGCTCCAAGTGGTATCGATGCCGGCCACCAGCAGCAGGAAACACACCCCGACGATCTTGTAATCGTCGAGTTTCTTGCCCTCGACCTCGGCCTCGATAAGTGTCGAGATCGGGTCGTCGCCCGGATTCGCGCGCCGCTCGGCCACCATGTCCTTGAAGAAATCGCGGATGACACCGCGATATTTGATGCGCATGGCCGGCTGTGTCTGTCCTAACTCCAAGAGCCCGCGCACCCACTCAACAAACTCGTCCGCCCGTCCGGGATCGATGCCGAGGACATACGCGATGACGCGCGGCGTAATCTGCTGGGCATAGTCCACCGCCGCATCAGCCTCGCCCTTAGCGATGAACCCGTCAATCAGGCTATGGCAGAGCGCACGCGTGTAGGGAATCTGCGCTTCCACCGCGCGGGGTGAGAAGAAGGGCAGGATCATGCGCCGGAAGGGCTTGTGCTCCGGCGGGTCGGCGGAAATCGGTGGGGTTTCGGCGCCGTATTTCTTTGCTTCCGCCACCAATTGTTCGCGCAGCGCTGGCGGCGGCGGCACCACCGCGGTCGAGCGTGAAGACAGCGCGGGCACCATCCGGACCATCGCCTGCAGGTCATCGTAGCGTGTCGGCAGCCAGGAGCCGCCCCAGCGCGTCGTATGGGCGATTGGGCAACGCATGCGCAACTCGTCCCAGATCGGCGCCGGGTCGTGTACATAGTCGGGGTCGAAAATGTCGTAATCCGTCGCCCAGTCGCTGACCGGGCAGGTTTCCGGTACGTCTGTCATAAACGCGTCCCCTGTCAGTCCCCTTCGATGACCGAAATCGCGAATTCGGGGCAATTGTCGATGGCGAGCCGGGCTTGCTCTTCCCGTTCCGGGGGTATGGCACCGTCATGCCGTGCACGGGATAGGCCGTAATCATCGACCTCGAACAGGTCCGGTGCCAGCGCGAAACAGCGGTTATGGCCCTCGCAGAGATCGGGATTAACCTTGATTCTCACGGCCCTTGGCCCCCGCTTCATCGGAGTCTTGCCGCCGATGCTAGCACGCCCGGCGCGCATCTTGAACCGGGCCCGCCCGTCTCAATTCTTGAACAGCGCGGCCGCGCCGCCGATGGCGTTTTCCTTGCGCCGACGCTCCGTGTCGACACGATCGGCCTCGGCGCGGAGTCGGGCGGCAAGCGCCTCGAGATCGCCCACCGAGAGCCGGGAGAGATCATCACCGAGCGTATAACCCAGGGCACGGGGGGACTCGTCTTCGTCTTGCATGGCAGGCCTCTGCTTGCGAATGTCGCCGCCCTTGCCCTTTACACCGGAATGGACCGAGATGGCCAACGCCTTGCCCGCCGAAATGACCGTGATCGTAACCCCGGGGCCCGGAGGGCCGGAGGCGTTGGTTCCCGGCCGCCGCCCCGTGCCGGCCCCCGGCCCTGGCGAAGTGCTCATCCGGATCGCGGCCGCCGGCGTCAACCGTGCCGACTGCATGCAGCGCGCGGGCACCTACCCCCTGCCGCCCGGCGCCTCCGACATCATTGGGCTCGAATGCTCGGGCATCGTGGCCGCACTCGGTGCGGGCGTCAATGGCTGGGCCGTGGGCGACCCGATCTGCGCCCTGCTTTCCGGGGATGGCTATGGCGAATACACCGCCGCACCGGTCGCGCAGTGTATGGCCGTGCCGGAGGGCGTGGACCTGGTGGACGCCGGCGGCCTCCCGGAGACCTATTGTACCGTTTGGGCCAATGTCTTCCAGGCCTCAGCGCTTCAGCCCGGCGAGACCTTCCTAGTGCAAGGCGGTTCAAGCGGCATCGGCGTCGCTGCCATCCAGCTTGCTAAAGCCTGGGGTTGCACGGTGCTGGCAACCGCCGGCAGCGCGGAGAAGGCGGCAGCCTGCGAGGCGCTCGGTGCTGACCGGGCGATCAACTACCGCGAGGAGGATTTCGTCGCCGTTGCGCGCGAGGCAGCGGGCGGCGTTGATGTTATCCTCGACATGGTGGGGGGCGACTACATTCCGCGCCAGCTCGAACTACTGAACCACGGTGGGCGGCTGTGCTTCGTTGCCATGATGCGCGGTTCCAGAGTCGAGGCGGATTTCGGCCTCGTCCAGCGCAAACATCTAGTCGTGACTGGCTCCATGCTCCGCCCCCGTTCCGTCGAGGAGAAGGGCCGCATCTGCCGCGAGGTCCAGGATTATGCCTGGCCGCGCTTCGCCTCGGGCGAGCTCCGCCCCGTCACCCATGCTCGCTTCCCACTTGCAGCGGCCGCGGCGGCACACCGTTTGATGGAATCGAGCGCGCATATCGGCAAGATCCTGCTGGTGCCTTGAGACGAAACCGGGCAGGGCGCCCGCCGGCTTCCGGCGTGCCTCCTACTCGCGGCCATGCTACATGGGCGCAACGGCCGTGCCAGCGGCCCGAAAGCAGGATAAGATGACATGCCAGACGCCCGCCATCACAGGGTTCTGATCCTGGGCTCCGGCCCGGCCGGTTACACGGCCGCGATCTACGCCGCGCGCGCCGCGCTAAAGCCCGGCCTCGTGCAGGGCATGGCGCCGGGCGGGCAGCTCACCATCACCACTGACGTAGAGAACTATCCGGGTTTCGCCGATGTGATCCAGGGGCCGTGGCTTATGGAGCAGATGGAAGCGCAGGCCCGACATGTCGGCACAGAAACCTATTTCGATATGATCACCGCCTGCGATTTCGCGGCCAGCCCAATGGTCTGCACGGGCGACAGCGGGCAGGTCTATACGGCGGATGCGGTGATCGTCTCGACGGGTGCGGAGGCGAAATGGCTTGGCCTGCCGAGCGAGGCGCGTTTCCGCGGTTTCGGCGTCTCAGCCTGCGCTACTTGCGACGGCTTCTTCTTCCGCGACCGCGAAGTGTTGGTGGTGGGCGGCGGCAACACCGCGGTCGAGGAGGCGCTCTATCTCACCAACCATGCACGCAAGGTGTCGGTCGTCCACCGTCGCGACAGCCTGAGGGCCGAGAAGCTCCTTCAGGAGCGGCTGTTCCGCAACGAGAAAGTTGAGATGGTCTGGGACACGGTGCTGGAAGAGGTGCTGGGCAGCGGCGAGCCAGCGGGTGTCACCGGCGCGCGGCTATGCCATGTGAAGACGGGCGCCATCACCGAGCGCGCAGTGGATGGTGTGTTTATCGCCATCGGCCACCGCCCCAATACCGACGTCTTCCGGGGCCTACTGGAGATGGACGAGGAAGGGTATCTCATCACCCGCCCGGACAGTACTGTCACCTCGAGGCCGGGCGTGTTCGCCGCAGGCGATGTTAAGGACAAGGTCTTCCGCCAAGCGGTCACCGCTGCCGGCCTCGGCTGCATGGCGGCGCTCGAAGCTGAGAAATACTTGGCGACGCTGGAATAGGGGGTGGGGCCATTGGAAGTCAACGGCATCACCGACTAGACCCGTGCGAGCCGCAACGGATCCATCCCCCTCGCGGTGCTACCTGCACGAGGGCCGTGTTGTTGAGCGGAGCCTCA
>JAPORR010000031.1 GCA_026710105.1 Alphaproteobacteria bacterium | reverse complement strand
TCGGGCCGGCAGGGAATCCCCCCTCATGAGTCAGTGGCAACCGCCTCTGGTATTCGAGAACGGTCTGCCCGGGCTCCTGGTTCTGCGACGGTTCCGCGGGCGGCACCTCCGGGGATTCCTCGCCCGGTTCCCTGCGCGGATGGATATCGGAAAGCTTGCGGACTTCGTATTCGGCGCTCTGCAGATCCTCCAGAACGATGTCCTGCTCCTCCGGGCTCAGCCCGGAAATCTCGTAAAGATCGCCCTCGCGGTATGCGATGGGCGTCATGGCGAGCTCTTCGCGCAGTTCCGGGACGATCTTCTCGCCGATGCGGATCGACCGGCGGATCGTCCAGGGAGAGAACGGGGTGAAGGAGGCAGTCTCCGTGACGAAGCCTTTCTGCGGACCGTCGCCGTCCTGGTATTCGGCGCTTCTGCGGTCGCCTCCGCGCCGGGTCTCGGGATACAGGCGTTCGTAGATGTCCTTGCGCCGCGCTATGAACACGCCCCGGTCGAGGGGGTTGAGCTCGATGCGCATCAAATTCTCGTCGATCTCCAGCAGCGCCAGCGTGTCTTCGTCGAGCCGGTCGAGGACGAAGGCCTCGATATGCGGCCAGGCGAGCGAACGCGCTGCCTGGAGCCGGTGGGCGCCCGAGACGAGGGCATAGCCGTCCGCTCCGTTCTCGCGGACCTGGATCGGTGTCTGGAGGCCGCTGAACCTCATGCTCTCCGCGAGATGCTGGACCGTGCCTCCGTTGACGGACCGGAGCCTGTCGCCGGTCTCGATGACGTCGAGCTGCAGAAGGACCGTCTGCCGCGGTTCCTCCCGGAGCGCCTGGCCGCTGGACACCGTCATCATCATTCCCCTTTCCGGTCGAGCCGTGCGAGCAGGTCCGCCACCTCACCGGAGGTCAGGGCGCCCTGCGAGGCGCGTCTCTGCTGCCGAATGAGCCGGTCGAGAGCGGTCGAATTCGGCCGGCTGAGGGCAGCTTCGATCAATTCCAGCGGCGTGAGCGAGCGCAAGTAGCGCCTGCGCTGCGCCAGGAGCCAGGCGCGGTCGAGGGGATGCAGGCCGGGGCGCGCGGAATTGATCTCGACGAGAGTGGTCATGAGCGGCCTTCCTGATCGGTGATCCAGGCGCGGATGGCTTCGCGTTCGGCCCGGGAGGACTTCGTCCAGAGCCGCTTGAGGCCCTCGACATTGTCGGGTGGCCGCCGCGCTCGGTGCCCCTCCGTCATGAGCGCCGAGAGGGAGGTTGGCGGCTGCTCCGCATCCCGCAGGCGCTTCAGCAGCTGTGCCTGCTTGTCGAGCTTCATTCCGGCAATGCGCTCAAGGTCCGTCGTGCGGCGGGCGATCGGCGTCCCCGCAAGGGCGATCTGAAGGTCGGGCGGGATGCGGCTGCCGATGCGCACCAGACGATGGATCGTGCGGCGCGACCAGGGCGTCGAGGCTGTGGTGTCTTCCACGAAGGAAGGGGCGCGTTCGGGCAAAGGCGATGCCCCCTCTTTCCAATGTTGCCACGGTGGCAACTTTAGGTGAGCGCCGTGTTTCGTCTCGGGATGACGGCGCTCATAGAGCTCCTTGCGCCCGGCCAGGACGCGGGCGCGCTCGAGTGGTGCTGGCCGGCCGAGCGCGCTGTCGATATCGGCGGGAGCCTGCATCAGGAGCCGTCCCGGATGCCGAGCCATTCGCGGCAGTCCTCGCGATCGTCCTCGGAGGCAGCGGTCAGGATGTCCTTGAGGAATTGACGGCGGTCGCTCTTCGAGGCCTTCGCCCAGATGCTACTCAGCCTGTCGAGGTTCGATTTCGGCGGCGCGGACGGCCTGCAGGGGTTGGTCGTGAGAGCTGCCAGGGAGACCGGCGGCCGTTCCACATCCTGCAGGCGCATCAGCAGATCCTGCTGCTTGCCGGCGTCCATGTCGGCGATGTCTTCCAGGTCCCGCGTGCGGCGGGCGATCGGGGTGCCCGAGAGCGCGTCCATGAGCTCGGGCGACAGGCTGTCGCCGATGCGCGCATAGCGGGCGATCGTGCGCGGCGACCAGGGAGTCGAGGCTGCGGTGTTGTCCACGAAGGAGGGGACGCGTTCGGGTAAAGGCGATGCCCCTTCTTTCCAATGTTGCCACGGTGGCAACTTTAGGTGGGCACCGTGTTTCGTTTCCGGATGCAGCCGCTCGTAGATCTCCTTGCGCGTCCGCATGAAACGGCATCTGTCCAGCTGGGTAAGCTCAGCCCGGCATAGGTTCTCGTCGATTTCGAGAAGTCTCGACTCCTCCTCGTCGAGATCGTCAACCAGAAACGCCTCGATATGGGTCCAGCCGAGCTTGCGGGCCGCGGCGAGGCGATGGGCGCCGGCGAGCAGGCGGAATCGGCCGGGTTCGATCGTCCTGATCTGAATGGGGTAGAGCTGGCCCTGATGCTGCATCGACTCCGCGATGTGCTCGACCGCGGCCTCGTCCACTGACCGCAGCCGGTCCCCGGTTTCGATCATGTCGATCTCTGCCGGCAGCGAACGGCGATAGCGGACGGCGTTCGGGATGTCGGCTTCTTCGGGCACCCTCGGGCCGCTGGCCATGGCCTGGCCCAGCTTCGCATGCATTCTCGTGACGCTGGTCATAGGGAGTGCCTCCTTCGGGTCAGACTGAACGCGGGACGACGATGAGCGCCGGCTCAGGCCAGGCGAAAACGGCGTCTGCGAGCGCCCGCGCTTCGGCAGCGGCCGGGCTCTGCGGAACGAATTCGCTCACTCCCAGGCCGTGGGAAGCGGCGTAGGCGAAGGCGGTCCGCTGGCGAAGCATGGCCGGGAGGATCGAGACGTCCTCATGACCCAGATGCGCCCTGGCGCTCCCGATCAGCCGATGACCGCGCGTCGGCGCCGCCGAGAAGACAATGACCGCAGGCGTCTGGGCCATGCGGCAGACGTCGAGCGTCATGCGGATCGACGCGAGGTCGAACGCCTGGGGGCGGCAGGGGACGACGACCAGACGAGCGAGCTGCGCTGCCGTGAGCATCGACATGTCGGTATGCCCGGGCGTGTCGAGGATGATGACCTCGAAGCCCCGCTCGGCCGCCCGACCCAGCTCCCGGGGCAGCCGGCTCGGCTGGGTCGTGATGACCTCCGGGAAGGGCTTTTCGCGAAGGTCGCTCCAGGTGCCGGAGGAACCCTGCGGGTCCGTGTCCACGATCATCACCTTCTTTCCGGCCAGGCAGGCCTCGACGGCGAGATTGGTGGAAATCGTCGTTTTGCCGGAGCCGCCCTTCTGCGAGATCACGGCGTAGATGTCGGGCTCGGTCATGGCTGTTCCCTCCCGGGATTGTGCGGCCTGAAGAAAGCGAGCATCCCTTCCCCAGCTTGAGCCTGCTCCAGGACCTCATCGAGCCGGGGCCACTGGCCGCGTTCGCGCACGAGGCTCTGCCAGACCTTCATCAGGGCGGCACGCTCGGGGTCGGGCATGTGGGCGCAGAAGCGCCGCATCACGACCGCGCCGGCGATAACGCGGCCGGGCTCCGGTTCAGGATCATTCGGGAACAGCGAAGGCATGGCAGGCGAAGTGTTCCAGGCAGTTGGTGCGACGTCATGCCGCTTCTGACCCGTTTCTGCGTCTTCCCGCTCGGAGACCGAGGGCGGACCCGGCGGCTGTGCAGGCGTGAACGGGGCGTCTTCCGGAGGCGCAGGTGCCTTGACCATGCCCCAGAGCGAGGCTCCCAGATCGAGCTTGCCGGCGATGGCGCTCTTGAACACGCCACTGAAATACGCGCCTGGCGTCTTCTCGACCTTTCCGGCGTCCCATTTCGCGGCCACATGGGCAAGTGCGAGAGAAGCGCCCTCCGGCGACATTCTCTCGCAGGCCCTCTTCCAGAGCCCGAAGTTGATCTTCATGTCGCGCCGGGCCCGGCTTGCCGCGTCGACGAACTCGGTCATTGAGGGGGCGCAGCCAGGCGGCAGGTATCGCGCGATGCGTGGGCTGAGAGCCTCCAGAACCTGCTCACCGGCCGGGCCCTTGATGTCGTCGGGATGGAAGGAGGCCTCGCCGCTACTACCGTTCCCCCTTTCCGGTCCAAGGGGGGCGGCGGCCCGTTCCGGCGTTTCGGTGGGGGCTTCGGGCAACGGGGCTGCCGCTACAAGAGATTCTCTTGAGTCTTCCTTTGTATGTAATAGGGGCACGGGTCCGGCCGGTGCCTGGGCAGGAGAATTCGATGACGAAACGGCAGCGGACGCGGCGCGTATCCGGGCCGCGAGTTCATCGTGAAACCGCTCGACGGTCTCGCATGTCAGGGACAGCGCATCAAGCGGAAGACGGTCGGGCCGGCTGTAACGGTTGGCATCGCTGAAGGCCCTCTGGAGCGCCTCCAGCTCGTGTGGGGCGAAGAGGCCGCCGACTTCGGCCTGCTGGAGAGCCGTGCGCGAATGGCGGCTTGCCTTCGAGAGCCGTCGAAGCAGTCTTGTATGCGTCTTCGTGGCGGCCTGGTGCGCTGCCCAGGCGCGCTGAAGATCGCAAAGCAGCAAGGCGCAGGGCGCAAGATCGATGCCGCAGGCCTCCACGATGGGTCCGGTCGGCCTGCCGGCGTCGTCGAGCGCGCGCTTGCCATAGCGCGCGTAGTTGGCGCTGTCCTGGAATGCGATGGCGCCGAGCAGCATCAGCTTGCGGTCATTCGTGCGCACCGTGTCCTCACTGACGCCGAGCTCCTTGGCCGTCTCCGAGACCCGGGGCCAGACGATCCTGAGATTGCCGGGATGCCAGTCGAGGGGCTTGCCGCAGCTGATGTAGAAATGCAGTTGCGAGACAAGCTCCGCGCGCCAGCCCTGCGTCTTGGCAAAGCCCCGGTGGCTGAGCAGGCGCGTGACGGTGAAGCGGTCCGCGCCGCGGGGCAGGTCCGGTATTTCATCGGCGCGGTCGAGGGCCTCGTAGAAGAGGGCGTCGCGTTTGCGCCCACCTGTGGGATTGGGGCCACAGCGGACATCACCGCTTTCGGGGCGGCATGCAATGTCTTGATCTGACATGGTTTTCGACGCTCGGCTGCGTCCATGTCCCGATCCCCACTTTTTTCGCTTCACCCGCTTGACAAGGCATACGGGTAGGGTTACCTTTCCACACGTGATGAGTGCGTAAAGGTCTCACCTTGCTTGCTTGCTTGCTTGCTTGCTTGCAAAGCGAAGCGAAGCTAAGTGGGAACTGAGACTTCAGTCCGATTTTTCGGGCTAGGGACGGGGAGCGGTTTTGCAATGGGCCGTTCCCTGTTTTCTTTAAGCCCTTGACTGTTTAGAACTTACCGAGCACAATCCTCCGGGTCCTAGGGTTCAATGACCTGTCGGATGTGGTGGTAAAAGCAGGAAGGCGAACCAGCCGACAAGCACGGCCCAGAGCATGCGCGAATAGTTGAAGGGAGCGAGCAGCGCCGCCTCGGTGACAGCGAAGGCGTTGATCATGCAGAAATGCGCCCCGGCACCAATCACACCCGAGAGCGCCATCCAAGCCCAAGCTTCCCAGGCTGGCCAACGCCAGACAAAGGGCATGGCAAGGGTCAGCAGCAGGGTGCCGCCTGCCGAGGTATAGAACAGAGTTGCCAGATGGTCGTCGCGTGCCGTGATGATGCGGGTGACAAGCTGGAAGCCTGCAAAGAAGACTGCGCCGATGAGCGGCAGTGCTGCCGCCCAGTGGACGATGCCGAGGCCCGGCCGGATGACGATGATGACGCCCACCCAGCCCAGCAACACGGCTGCCCAGCGATGCGGCTCGACGCGCTCCTTCAGCACCGGCCAGGACAGCGCGGTCATGAACAGCGGGGCGGCGAAACTGATGACCGTCGCGTCGGCCAGCGCCAGATATTGTAGGCCGACGAACAACATGGAGAGCGAGCCCACTAGGCAGCCCGCGCGAAGCGCTTGCAGGCCTGGATTGCGCGTGCGCAGCCAGCGCCGGGGTGGAATGCGGGCGAAGAGGAAGCTGGCGGTCAGCGTCACCGCGATGAAGGTGAAATAGCCCCAGGCCATCTGCACTCCGTTGAGGCTCGACGCCACATGCTTAGCGATGGCATCCACCGCGGTGATGCCGACCATTGCGACGAGCATTAGTGGGATGCCGAGGGACGGGCGATGGCGCAGCGGCAAGGGCGTTCCGTTCGCGTTGGGGGAGTCGGTTTCGCTGCAATAGCTGGAAATGCAGCACTGGGCTATGATGGCCAGTGTAATTATGGCATCGAGGTGAGGGCAGGACCATGGACGGGCTTCAGACGACAGGAACAGATACGGCAGCGAACCGGCTGATCGCTGCCATGCTGGCGGAATTCGCCTGCGAGCTCGACGACCGGGCGATTCCGGACCGAATAATGGCACGCGCGCGCCTGCACATCCTGGACTGCATCGGCATCGCGCTCGCTTCGACCGGCTACGAGTTTGGCCAGCGCACGATTGACGCCATGCACGGGCTCGCCGGTACGGGGCCGTCGCCAGTGATCGGCACGGACGTCCGTCTGCCGATGCGCGATGCGGCACTGGTCAACGGCACGCTCGTCCACGGCCTCGACTATGATGACACGCATTCTGACGGCGTGGTCCACGCCTCCGCGTCGGCATTCGTTGCCGCGCTGGCGCAGGGCTTCGCGTCCGGCGCGACCGGCCGGGCGCTGTTGGCCGCCTATCTCGTCGGCGTGGAGACGTCGTCGCGGATCGGCCAGGCTGCGCAGGGCGGGTTCCATCTGCGCGGACACCACCCGACCGGACTTGTAGGCGCCTT
Source organism: Alphaproteobacteria bacterium (assembly GCA_026710105.1). Taxonomy (GTDB): domain Bacteria; phylum Pseudomonadota; class Alphaproteobacteria; order Bin95; family Bin95; genus Bin95. The sequence goes on along the minus strand of JAPORR010000031.1, from coordinate 7,486 downwards.
CGGTGCGGCGCTGGTCGCCGCCCGCCTTGCCGGCCTGTCCGAGCGCGAGGTAGCGATGGCGCAGGGCATCGCGCTCTCCATGGCGTCGGGCAGCCTGGAGTTTCTCTCTGACGGCGCCTGGACCAAACGCATCCATCCTGGCTGGGCGGCCGTGGCGGGTATCACTGCCGCGGCGCTCGCCGGTGGTGGCTTTCAGGGCCCGCGCGCACCCTATGAGGGCCGCTACGGCCTCTACAACCTGCATCTGGGCACAGGCCATGAGGCGCGCCTTGACATGGCGACAGCGGATTTGGGCGAGGTCTGGGAGCTGGAGAATGTAGCCTTCAAGCCCTATCCGGCCTGCCATTTCAACCATGCTTTCGCTGATGCCGCCCTGGCGCTCCGGCGCGAACACGGGCTCCGCCCAGAGGATGTGGACAGCATCACCGGATATCTCGCCGAAGCGCAAGCCAATGTCGTGTGCCGCCCGGAAGCGACCAAGAAGCGCCCGCAGAACAGCTATGATGCGCAATTCTCAATGCACTACACCATAGCGGCAGCGCTCAAGCACGGGCGCTTCACGCTGGACGAGATCGACGTGCAGGCGATCGGCGATCCAGAAGTGCTGGCGCTGGCGGACCGGGTGGCGTTTGCCATCGACCCGCACTCGGCTTTCCCGCGCTACTATTCCGGCGAGATCAGGGTCCGAACCCGCGACGGCCGCGAGCTGCGCCACCGCGAACCGGTCAATCGCGGCTCGGACGCCAACCCGCTCTCGGCCGAGGACATATGCGCCAAATTCCGGGACAATGCCGCGCGCGCCGTCGATCCGGAGCGTGTAGAGCGCATTTTCGACGCTGTCATGGCCCTTGATTGCGCCCCCGATCTCACAGAGCTCGACGTCGCACTCTGCCGCGGCTGAAGGGCCGATCGTCAGCTGGACCTAGGCGCGGTTCGGCAGGATGCTCACAGCGCGCCCATGATAGCGGCCCGCGGGAGCGCTTCCCGGATCGTCATCGCGTGTCAAGTTTATCATCTTGGTAATGTTGCTGTTTTGCTCAATGGCGGCTTTGAAGTATTACGCCCGGCGGTGACGGGATCGGCGGCCTGGCTGCGCGCCCGAGCGTAGAATCACACCCACCGGAGGACTGATGCCGTCTCGTTTCCTTTCCATCGTTGCGGCACTTGCTGTCGGCCTCGTCGCACTCCTGATCTCGGCCTGTTCGCTACTTGCGCCGCTACCGAAGGCCAAGGGCATCGCTGCGCGCCTGGAGGCCTTCCCCACGCGCGGCCTGCCCCTGGAGGGGCAGGTCACGATCCGCTGGAGCGAACGGCAGATCCCCTTCATCGAGGCGGAGAGCGATGGTGATGCGGCGTTCGCGCTTGGCTTGGTGCATGCGCATTTACGGCTCGGCCAGATGGCGACCGCCCGCATGCTCGCACGAGGGCGGTTGTCGGAGATGATCGGCCCGCTGGGCGTCGATATCGACCATGGCCTGCGTACGCTTTCTTACACTCGTGCGGCGGCGGAGATCGAGCGGACCATGGACAAATCTGCGCTGCTCTGGGTCCAGCGGTTCGTGGATGGCGTCAATCATTATCAGGCCGCCGCCGAGCTTCCGCATGATTTCGGCATTCTGGGCCTCGACCCGGAGCCTTGGACGGTGGCTGACGTTTTGACCATCGGGCGTCTCGGCGGCACCGATGTCAACTGGCTGGTCTGGGCCGACTTGCTGCCGCTCCGGACGCGGGCGGACTGGTCCGAACTCTGGGAGCGCTTGGTGAAGCAGGGTGGTGCGTCCTTCACCAGTTTCGGCGGCCCTGAGCGGACGGGTGCGCTTCGGCAATGGCTCGCCGGACTGCCAAAATCGGGCAGCAACAGTGTCGCCGTGGCAGGACACCGCAGCGCCACCGGCGGCGCGCTCATGGCCAATGATCCCCATCTTGGCATACTCATTCCCAATGTTTGGCTGATCGCCGGTATAAGGTCGCCCTCCTATCATGTGGTCGGGCTGATGGCGCCGGGTCTGCCGATCTTCGCCATTGGCCGCAATCCGCATATCGCCTGGGGCGGCACGAACATGCGTGCGGCCTCCAGCGATCTTGTCGATGTCCGCGGCATACCCGACACCGATATCGCGGAACGACACGAACGAATCGGTGTGCGCTGGTGGTTCGACAAGGATGTGACCATCCGCGAGACCGCCTGGGGGCCGATCGTGACCGATATCCCGCTTCTAGCGGAATTCGACCTGCCGCCGAGCGCATTGAAATGGACCGGGCATAGTGCGAGCGACGAAATCGGCGCCATGCTGGCGGTGAGTCGGGCAGAAAGTTTCCAGGAATTCCGCGCCGCCTTCGATCGCTTTGCGGTGCCGGGGCAGAACATGCTCTATGCGGACGTGGAAGGGAATATCGGCCAAGTCATGGCGGTATGGCTGCCCGCGCGCAAGGGGGCGCCGACGGATATGTTCCTCGATAGAACCGGACATGACGCCTCCTGGAGCGTGATGCACCGCACGACCGACTTCCCCCACAGCCTCAACCCTGAAACTGGCTTCCTGGTTTCAGCCAACAACCGCCCCTCGGAGACGGACACTCCCGTGGGGTTCTTCTTCTCACCCGACGACCGCGTACAGCGCATGACTCGGCTCATCGAGAGCGAAGGAAAAGTGAGCGTCGAGACTCTCAAGGCGCTACAGCAGGATGTGCATATGCCCTCTTCGGTCGCGCTGCGCGACCTCTTTCTGTCCAAGCTCGACGAGCTGGGTCTGGCCGCGGCAGCTGATGCCGAAAGCGCCGAGGCGATAGAACGGCTGCGCCAATGGGATGGCTCATACCGACGCGAGTCTCTGGGCGCGGTTGCCTTTGAGCAGTTCCGCAGTGTCTTCGTCCAGCGCTTCTATGTGCTACTTTACGGCGACTCTGATGGTGAAGCTTTCGCGACGATGCGCCGGGGCGCAGCGCTGCTGACGGAGGATATTTCTGGGGCGGACGAAGAAATCCTACGTGCTGCGCTCGCCGCTGGGCTACGTGCGGCGGCCGATGGTCTCGACGCCTTTGCCGGTTGGGGGGACATGCACCGCCTCCATCTAGCCCATCCGCTCTCCCGGCTTCCGCTCATCGGCGGGCGATACCTCTTCGTCGAAGAAGGCGTCGCCGGGAGTGCGGAGACGGTGATGAAGACTGCTCACAGCGCCACGGGTAAGCGCCATACGGTCACCTATGGGTCCAATGCGCGCCATATCTCGGACATGTCGGACCCGGACGGCAACTGGTTCGTTCTGCTCGGCGGGCAGGACGGTTGGTTCAATAGCGCGACCATGCTCGACCAGTGGGAGCTGTGGCGCCGCGGCGAGTATGTGCGCATGCCGCTCACGCCATCCGAGGTCCGCGCTGGTTTCCCGTATGTATTATCCTTGGAGAACTGACACCGGAGGGCGAGACCGGGCAAGCGGCCATGGCGGCCATGTATGACGCCACTTGGCTCCTACGAGTTCATGCCCGCCGGCGCCTTCGGCAACTGGCGTATATGGACCCGGAGCAGGCGCAGCGCCGTGTGCTGTTCTCGCTCATCCGGCGGGCGCGCCGCACGAAATTCGGCCGGGACCATGAATTTGCCACGATCCGGTCCCTTGACGGCTTCCGATCGCGCGTTCCGCTCAGGGACTATGACGCCTTCTGGAATCAGTATTGGCGCGCCTCCTTCCCGCGTCTGACGAATTGCACCTGGCCGGGCCACATCCCATGGTTCGCCGTATCGTCCGGAACGACGACCGGCGCGACGAAATACATCCCCGTCAGCCGGGAGATGCGCCGGTCCAATGTGCGGGCGGGCGTGGAAGTGATGGTCCATCATCTCGCCAACCGGCCGACAAGCAGGCTGCTGGCAGGCCGCGTTTTCATGCTGGGTGGCTCAACTGGGCTGGTCCGTTGCGCGCCGGGCGTCCATAGTGGTGATCTCAGTGGCATCGCGGCGGCGGAAATGCCTGGGTGGGCAAGGCTGCGCTACTTCCCACCGCGTACCCTGGAGGGTATCGCCGACTGGGAAGAGAAGATCAACCGCTTTGCCGAGCACTCGCTGAATGCGGAGATTGCGGCTGTGGCTGGCACGCCGAGCTGGCTGCTGATCTTTTTCGAGCGCCTGGCCGAGATCGCCCGCATGAAGGGGTACGCGGCTTCAGGCCGGGTTGCTGATATCTATCCGCGGCTCGAAATGCTGTCGCATGGCGGCGTCGCCTGGACTCCCTATCGCGACCGGTTTGCAGCACTGCTCGAAGGCAGCGGAACCGAGACGCGCGAGGTCTACCCGGCGAGTGAGGGCTTCTTCGCTGTTGCCGACCGCGGGGACGGCGAGGGCCTCCGTCTGCTGCTCGATACGGGCATCTTTTACGAATTCGTTCCCCTAGACGAAATTGACAACGCCACGCCGGATTGTCGCTGGGTCGGTGACGTGGAGCCGGGCGTCAACTACGCCCTCGCTGTCACCACCTGCGCGGGCCTCTGGCGCTATCTCATCGGCGATACGGTGACCGTGGTCGAACGCAACCCGCCACGTGTCCTAGTCACCGGGCGGACGAGCTACATGCTTTCCGCCTTCGGCGAACATGTGATCGGTGCTGAGGTCGAGTGCGCGGTGGCGGAGGCCGCAGCAGCCATCGGGGCGACGGTCACTGACTTCGCCGCTGGGAGTCTGTTTCCGGAGCGGGCCGGCGCGCGCGGTGGGCATCTCTATATCGTCGAATTCGGTGCGGAGCCGGGCAGTGGCAGGGGAGGTATTGATCGCACGCAACGCATGCGTTTTGCCGAACGGCTCGACGCGACGCTTTGCCATCTCAATGATGACTATGCCGCCCATCGGGCGGGCGGCTACGGTATGGACGCTGCACAAGTACGGCTTCTTCCTCCCGGTGGCTTCGCCGCATGGATGAAGAGCCGCGGCAAACTCGGCGGCCAGAACAAGGTGCCCCGCATCATCAATGATCGCGCACTCTTCGCTGCCCTGCAGACGTTCGCTGATGCGTATGAACATCCGGTAGGCGGTGGGCGCTGTCATCGAGGCCCAACGCAAAATTGACCTGCCCCCCGTCCGCCGCCATAGTTGCCGGCGTGACGAACAATGGCGGCTGGAAGAGGACGGTCGATGGAGACGGTGAGAGTCGGGTCGGTCGAGGAATTCGGGCCGGCGCCTGCGAAGAAAGTGGTCGAGGTCGCGGGCATGGAAGTCGGCGTCTTTCGACTCGAGGACGGTTTCCACGCTTGGCGCAACGATTGCCCGCACCAGGGAGGGCCGGTTTGCCAAGGGCGCATCTACCGTCGGGTTCTTGAAACGCTGGATACCGGGCGCCGCTCGCTCGGGCGGCGCTATGACGAAGAGCGGATCAATATCGTCTGCCCCTGGCACGGTCTCGAATACGATATCCGCACCGGTCGCCATCCCGGTAATGAGGGGCTCGCCCTGGAGTCCGTGGCGGTGCAGGTGCAGGGGGGAGAAGTCTATGTCTCCCTCTGACTTGAGGGGCCATAATGACGCCTATGCCGGGTTTGACGAGGACGCTAGCCAGCTCTGGAGGCTCGCGGCCGAGGCCGTGGCGCGCGGCGAGACGGACCGCATACCGGACAGCGCGGTCGCGGATCTGATGACTGCTGCCGTCAAGCTTTACGCCGCTAAGGCAGACGGCGGGAACCGTACCTTCCGCCCGCTGCGGGGGCGCTATGACGAGGTAGTGACGCCGACAGAGGCGCTCACCGTCGTCACCGAATTGTTGCGGGCGCTTCGACTCGGGCCGATGGAATTCGGCCTCTGGTCGCGTCGCCGCCCGGAGGATTATCATTTGAGCGACGCCGCGTCAGCGGCCCGCCGAGAGGAGGTCTGAACCCATGGATGCCGCGATCCGGACCGCCAGCGCGATACCTGTGCAGGAGATGGGCGTTGAGACCGATACGAGGGACTATCTGGCCCGGGCCCACACGCATGCCCGCAAAGCTGGCTATGCCGACTGGACTATCGTCGATATCGACGCCCACCATGTCGAAACGGTCCATTGGCGCGAGATCATCAATCATATCGAGGATCCCGTGCTGCGCCACCAGGCGCAGATGTACCAGGAAGAACGCATCGGCGCGCCGCCCTACGGGCTCAATGGCGATCTCGGTCTGCGTTATCAGGATGTCGGCGGGCGTATCCCGCACCAGTCCGCACAGCGCGAGGCGGTGGACGAGCCGGGTGTCCATCGCGATGTGGTGCTGACGCGCCGAGCAATGGAGGCGCTCTGCGTGGATTACATGGTGCTGTTCCCGACGCCGATGCTGTTCATTGGCATGCACCCGCAGGTCGAGATGGAGGCGGTGCTCTCGCAGGCCTACAACCGCTGGCTGGCGGAGAATGTGCTCTCCGCCGAGGACGGTATCCTGTCGCTTGCTGTTTTGCCTTTCAACTCGCCGGACGCGGCCTGCCGCACGGTCGAGGAATTCGGCGCCAACCCGAATGTCATCGGCTTCACCGTGACCTCGACCCGCTACAAGCCCGTGCATGCCAACGAATATATGCGCCTCTACCGCATGATTGAGGAGACCGGGAAGCCCATCGCCTTCCATGCCGGCTACCACTGGCAGGACCCCTCGCTTGCCACTTGTAACAGCTTTCTCGGTATGCACGCGCTGGGGTTCGTATGGTGCAATCTGGTCCACATGACCAATTGGATACTGAACGGCATTCCGGAGCGGTTTCCGAAGCTGAACAGCCTCTGGGTCGAGAGCGGGCTTTCCTGGGTTCCGTTCCTGATGCAAAGGCTCGACGACCAGTATCTGATGCGCCAGAGCGAGGCACCGCTGCTGACGAAAATGCCGTCAGGCTATATGCGCGAGAACTGCTTTTACACTTGTCAGCCGTTGGAGAAGAGTAGCGAGGTCGGGCTAAGAGCGACCTTCGAGATGATCAATGCGGAAACGCAGCTTCTCTACGCTTCAGACTGGCCGCATTTCGACTTCGATGCGCCGCGCGTGATCTATGACATCCCGTTCCTGAGTGAAGATCAGAAGCGTAACATCCTCGGCCGCAACGCCGCCCGTCTCTTCAACCTGCCGAAGAAAGGAGAGGCTCGGGAAGCAGCCTGAGGCACTGCTTCAGTCTCCAGTTGCGAATCGGGACGCCGTTCGTTCGATCAAGGCTTGAAACGCCTCCCGTTGGCTGGAGGCTGATGCTGCCCCCTTGTGCCGATTTTGTGCCTTGCCCTGCTCGGCGGCCATGGCGTCCATGAGTTCGCAGTGTCCACCGGCGTGGCACAGGATGACCTCGATTCGGCCAGCAGACACCGCGCTCGCTTCATCTGGGAGATCTCGAGGAAGCCGACTGGTGGAAGCCGGGGGTACAAAGACACCCCATGCCATTGCTTGACGCCTTGTTATGTTCTTTGGCGATCTGAGCCGCCCTGGTTGGTGTTCTGCGATGGCGGTCTTGACAAGTTGTTAGATTTTGTTTATGTTTGTTTTGGTTTTGTGCTTTCTG
>JAPORR010000180.1 GCA_026710105.1 Alphaproteobacteria bacterium | reverse complement strand
TCGGCGCTTGCCATCGCTCATGCGCTGGGCGGCTCTTCCGAAATCATGGCCTCACTGGCGCCGAAATCAGCAACGGCGCCGATCGCCATGGGCATCGCCGAACAGACTGGCGGCCTGCCGTCTCTGACCGCTGGGCTGGTCATCCTGACGGGCATATTGGGCGCGGTCTTCGCAACACCGCTGCTCGGCACCGTCGGCATAAGGGACGCCCGGGCAACTGGCTTCGCCCTCGGGCTGACGTCGCACGGCATCGGTACAGCCCGCGCGCTCCAGATCGACGAGACCGCCGGCGCCTTCGCAGCCATCGCGCTGGCACTGACCGGCCTAGCCATGGCCCTGCTGGCACCGCCGCTGACGATCCTATTCCGCTAATGTGCCCCGTGAGGCAGCCCGATGTGCGGGATTAAAATGAGACAGCTGTCAGGGTGGACGATGAGGGTAGCCTGCGCCATAGTACGCAGGTCGATTTGCAAGCCTTGGGCCGAATGCGTTTCCGGTAAGGAGGTCAGCACGGCTTGCCCCGGCGCTGGACAGACGGGAGCGCGGACATGGCAGCGGTATCTCTAGCCGATCTTCGGATTCGACCTGTCCGGTCGGACAATGTCTGGCGCTGGCTCTCCGCTGGATGGAACGATCTGTGGCAGCGTCCGGTCATCAGCCTGGGTTATGGCCTGTTTGTCGCCCTGCTGAGCTATGCCGTTCTAGGCTGTCTCTATTTCTTTGAGGCTATCTACCTGTTCCTCCCGCTTGCTGCCGGCTTCATGTTCGGCGGCCCCCTCATCGCCGTCGGGCTTTACGAAATGAGCCGCCGATACAGAGAGGGCACGACGTTCCGCCTGTCGGACGTGCTGGGCGCCGTTCGGCATGCGCCCTTGCAACTCGCCTATATGGGGATGGTCCTGCTGCTGTTCGCACTGCTCTGGATACGGATTGCGACGCTGCTGTTCGCCCTGTTCTTCGGCTCCTCAATGCCGCCGCTCGACGGGTTGTTCGAGTCGTTGTTCCTCTCTATGCAGGGTGCTGCCTTCTTAGCGGTCGGCACGGCAGTCGGGGCCGTGCTGGCCTTCGCGGCCTATGCGATTTCGGCGGTTTCCATCCCGCTGATCGTGGACAGGGAAGTCGATGCGATGACCGCGACAATCGCCAGTCTCGCCTCAGTCCGCGACAATTTCATGCCGATGATGCTGTGGGCGTGGCTGATCGCGATCTTCACCGCCGCTGGCATCGCCACGCTTTTCCTCGGGCTAGTGCTGCTGTTCCCGCTCATGGGCCATGCGAGCTGGCACTGCTACCGCGATGTGCTCGGCATAGCGGACGCTACATAGGCAAGGGGAGGCACGCCGGAAAAGGGGATCCGGCGGGTCAGCCGTCGCGGTGCGCGTCCTCCTCGTCGATCAGCACGCGCTCCGAGGCACCGTCGAGATCCTCGAACTGCCCGCTCTTCAGCGCCCACAGGAACGCGCCGAGCCCGACAAGCCCAAGCAGCAGGGCAGCCGGAATGAGGACTAGCAGCATGTTCATGACGGGATGTTCATGACAGCGGGTTCCGGCCCGCCCGTCCCATCCGCAGCGCATTCAGCGTGACCGCGATGGAGGAGGCTGACATGGCGGCAGCCGCGATCAAAGGCGTGACATTGCCAGAGACGGCAAGCGGCACAGCAAATGCATTATAGGCTGCCGCCAGTGCAAAGTTCTGAAAGACCAGCCGCCGTGCCCGCCGTGCAATCCGGATGGCGACAGCGACGCTCCCGAGCCTCTCGCCCTGGAACACGATGTCCGCTGCCGTCTGGGCAAGGTCGGCGCCCTCGGCCGGCGAGATCGAGGCGTCGGCACCAGCAAGCGACGGTGCATCGTTGAGCCCATCGCCAACCATCAACACGCGATGGCCCGCCTGCTTCAGCGCCTCCAGCCGGGCGAGCTTGTCAGCCGGACGAGCCTCGGCCTTCCATATATCGATTTCGAGGGACTCAGCGGTGCTCCGGACTGCGACCGGTCCGTCGCCAGAATACAACTCGACGCTGAAACCTTGCCGCTTCAGCCAGGAGACAAACGCGGCCGCATCGGGGCGGAGGTGGTCGGCAAAACGGAATTGAACCGGGTCCCGGCCCGGGCGGCTCAGCCATAATTCAGGTCCCTCCGGACCGTCACCCGCATCGGCGGAAACCCCGCACCAGGCACGGTTTCCAATCCGGATCTCATCTGTCTTGGACCCGGATACAAGGCCCATCGCTGGCTCCTCGCGCACATCCTCGCACATCGGCGCAGGGCCCACTGCTCTGAGCAGGGACCGGCAGAGCGGATGCCGGCTCGAACTTGCAAGTGAAGCCGCCGCCGCGAGGTCGTCTTCCGAAAGCGCCTCCTGTCCTGCCAATTCGGGGCGGCCGAGAGTGAGCGTGCCAGTCTTGTCGAGCAACACAGCATCCACTGCAGCGAGCCGCTCCAGCGCATCGCCGGCTTTGACCAGGACACCATGTTTCAGCAGCCGGTTGCACGCGACGACCTGCACGGCAGGCACGGCAAGTCCAAGCGCGCAGGGACAGGTGATGATGAGCACGGCAACGCCGATCAGCAACGCCTCACGTGGCGGCAGCCCGCCAAGGCCCCACCAGCCCACAAAAGCGAGCAGCGCCAACCCATGCACGACAGGCGCGTAGAGCCGGGCGGCCCTGTCCGCAAGGCGAATATAGGCCGACCGGCCCTGTTCAGCGGCTTCGACAAGACCCACGATCTCGGTCAGCACCGTGCCATCGCCGGCAGCGGTCGTGGCAAGCGTCACGGGATCGCCAGCATTGACAGTGCCCGCATAAACCTTGTCCCCCGGCAGGGCCGCTTCCGGCGTCGCCTCACCCGTCAGCAGGCTGCGGTCGATGACCGTGCGGCCGGAAAGGATGTAGCCGTCCACGGGAACCCGCTCGCCAGCCGCGACCAGAACCCTGGCCCCAGGCCTGACGGCATGGGCTGGAACGAGTTCGCACACCCCGTCCGGGCGAAGTACGCTCGCCGGTTGCGCGGCAAGCGCCGAAAGGTTCTCTGCCGTGGCACGCATCGCGCCACGTGTTCTGAGATCGAGATAGCGCCCGGTCAGCAGGAAGAATAGCAGCATGAGCGCCGCATCGAAATACACATCCGGGCGCTCTGCCAACAATTCTGCGAGGCTGATCGCACCAGTGACGACTATTGCAACTGAAATCGGCAGGTCCATATTGACACGACGCGCCGCCAGCGCACCTGCCGCCGAGCGGAAAAACGGCAGCCCCGCATAGGCGATTGCCGGCAGCGCAATCAGCGCCGAGATCCAGTGCATCAGCGCGCGGGTGGTATCCGCCATGCCTGACTCCCCGCCGGCCCAGACCGACACGGAAAGCAGCATCACATTGCCCGCGGCGAAGCCGGCGACCGCGAGCGCACGGAGCAAAACAGCTTCCTCCCGACGGCCAGCGCCGGAGAGCGCCGCCGGGCTGTAGGGCAAGGCCGGATAGCCCAGCCGCGCCAGCCGCCCAACTAGTGCGCCGGGATCGGTCACACCCTCGCGCCAGCTGAGGTGCAACCTGCGGGCCGTGAGGTTCACCCGCGCCTCGACGACACCCGCCTCGGCGCGCATGGCGCGCTCTATAGTGGCGATGCAGCGCGCACAATGCACATCGTTCACCAGCAGGTTGAGCGACGCGCTGCCGTCGCCGTTCCGCTCGACAAAAGCCGACAAGTCGTCGGCAGAGGTATCGGCGGGTCGGCTCACCGCGCCACCAGAAGCTCGTCCTCGACCCGGAAATGGCGCCCAGCGCCGTCCTTCATCTCGAAAACGATCTTCCAGCGGCCAGCAGCAAGCGGCGTGCCCGTGGCCTCGTAGCTGCCAGGCGCTGTTTCGACAGCCGCCAGCTTGCGGTCTTCGATGTCGCTGGCCGGGCGGCCGACCTGGACCTCGCCGGCAAGCCCAGCAACGGCCGCGCCGGCAACGTCTTGTACGCGCAACCTGACTGCACCGCCTTCCTCGAGAATTTGGGCGCGCCAGCCAAGCGCCTGCTGGCGTTCGGCGCGTTCCAGCACTCGATTGTATTCGAGACCCTCGCGATAGGCGTCACGCGCGGTTGTGCCCGGATGCGAGCGCAGCGAGACATAGACAAACACGCCGTTGACAGCGAAGATCAGCAGGAAGAAGCTGAGCAGCAGCATGAACACGCGCCGGCCCGTCAGCACGCCCGACCGCCATGCGGGCGCCGGCCTGTCATATCCCAACCTCGCGCTCACTCGGCCCGCCGGAATGTCGTGGCATAGGGATAGCGCTCGCCTGTTGCCAGGTCAGCCGCGATGATCTCGAACGGCGTCACGGTTCCCGGCGTCGCTGCGAGCGGCGCAGCCACATAAACGCGTAGCGTGCGAAGCTGGTCAGGCCCAACCTGCGTATCGTCGCTGCCGCCCCCGACCGCGGACAGAACCGCACCGGGCAGTCCTTCCACCAGAAGGCGGAAACGACGCACCTCATGGCGCTTGTTCTGGAGCTTGATGGTGTAGCCGTTGCGGAAGCTGCCGTCGGAAAGCTGCACGAACAGCGGGTTGCGGTCTCGCAACACGGCGATATCCGTGTCTGCGCGCGAGAGCAGGGTTGCAAGCATGACGCTGCCGACCAACACAATCGACATGGCATAGAGCAGGGTGCGGGGACGCAGTAACTGCAGGCGGCGCCAGGCCGGCCATGCAGCGGCGGACTGCGTTTCAAGACCGGCTAGCGTATCATAGGCGATCAGCCCCTGCGGCCGACCGACCCGGTCCATGATGTCGTTGCAGGCATCGACGCAGAGCGCACAATTGATACATTCGAGCTGGTTGCCGTCGCGGATATCAATCCCCATCGGACACACGGCGACGCAGGTCTTGCAGTCCACGCAGTCGCCACGTCCCTCCCAGCTCTGTCCGCGCTTATGGGCGCCGCGCGGTTCGCCCCGTTCGCGACGATAGGTAACCAGCATGGAGTGTTCATCAAGCATCGCACCCTGTATGCGCGGCCAGGGGCACATGAAGGTGCAGACCTGCTCCCGCGCATGGCCAGCCAACAGATAGGTGGTGCCAGTCAGGAGGCCGATGAACAGATAGGACACCATCGGTGCCTCGAACCGGATGAGATCTGCGGCGAGCGTCGGCGCGTCAGCGAAATAGAACACCCACGCGCCACCGGTGGCGACCGCGATCAACAACCAGATACCGTGCTTGGCCGCCCGCTTGGCCAGCTTCTGTGCCGTCCAAGGCGTCCGGTCGAGGCGCATCTGCGCATTGCGGTTCCCCTCTATGCGCCGTTCGACCCACATGAACAGGTCGGTCCAGACCGTCTGCGGACAGGCATAGCCGCACCATATGCGGCCGGCAACGCTGCTGACCAGGAACAGGATGAGCGCCGCGAGGATGAGCAAGCCGGTGATGTAGTAGACCTCCTGCGGCCAGATCTCGATGAAGAAGAAGTGGAAGCGCTGGCCGGGAAAATCGATCAGCACCGCTTGGTCAGGCGCATTCGAACCGCGATCCCATCTAAGCCAGGGCAAGATGTAGTAGAGGCCGAGAATGGTAGCGAGCGCGGCCCATTTCATCGTCCGATAGCGCCCGGAGACCGCACGCGGGAAAATCCGGACTCGTTTTTCGTAGAGCGGTCGGTGCTTTGCGGCATTAACCGGCTCGACATCAATGATGCCGATATCGGCAGTCATCGGTTGGGTTGGCGCTGCGTTCATGGCTGCATACCCGATTCGGAAGGGGCGTTAACTCGACGATATAAGGCCCGTTTTCCCTCCTAGGTGCCGCCGCCGAGCGAGTGGACGTAGATCGCCAACTGCTTAACAGTTTCCGGCGGCAGCCGATCGCCCCAATTCGGCATCACGCCGCCGCGGGCGTTCTCGACCTGGGCTCGGATCGATTCATAATCACCACCATAGAGCCAGATCGCGTCGGTGAGGTTGGGAGCCCCCAGTTCCATGATGCCCTTGCCGTCCTCGCCGTGGCAGATGGCGCATTCCTCGGCGAAGATAGCCGCACCCTCGCCTGCTGCTGCACCTCCGGCGGAAGACAATGACATCGTATAGCGGACGACAGCCTCGATCTGCGCGGGTTCAAGCAACTCGTCGCGGCCATAGGATGGCATTTCGTTGAATCGGGCGTCCTCGTCGCTTTCGTTGCGCACCCCATGCCGGATCGTATAGGCGATATCCTCGAGGCTGCCGCCCCAGAGCCAATCGTCATCGTTCAGATTAGGGTATCCGACAGAGCCCTCCGCGCCGGAGCCGTGGCACTGGGAGCAGTTAACGGCGAATGCCGACCTGCCGCCCGCAAGCGCAAAGGACAGCAGCTCGGGATCGGTCCGGATTTCCTCCAACGGCGCTTCCACAATCCGCTGAAGATAGTGCGCCTGCTCCGCACGGCTGTCGGCCAGTTGCTCTGCCACGATCGCCCGCTGGGAATAGCCGAGCACGCCACGCGTATGGCCCTCGATCAGAGGCCAAGCCGGCATGGCGACCCAATAGCCGATGGACCAGATCACGGTGGCATAGAAGGTCCAGAGCCACCAGCGTGGCAGCGGTTTGTTGAATTCCGTTATGCCGTCCCACTCATGCCCGGTGGTCGGGACGTCATCGTGCGGTCCGCTGCTCCCAGCCATGTTCAGTCCTCCCTTAGCGGCATATGCGCCGCATCCCGGAACCTGGCACGATTGCGCGGCCAGAGTGCATAGGCGACAGCGACCAGGAACATGATGACAAGTGCAACGAGGCCCCAGGTGGCTGCGAAGCTGCGGACCGACTCGTAATCCATAGGCCCTCCTCAGCGGAGCGTATCGCCCTCGGCGCTGTAAGCGTCGAAATCCACCAGCGTACCGAGCATTTGTAGATAGGCGATCAAGGCATCCATTTCGGACACCATATCGGGATTGCCGTCGAAATCGCGGATCTGGGCCTTTGGGTAACGCTCCAGGATCGCCTCCGCGCCGTCCGATTCCGGATCCGCCTGCGCAGCCGCGTCCGCACGTGCATTGGCGATCATATCTTCCGTATAGGGCACACCCAGTGCGGCATTGGCGCGAAGATCGACCTCGATCGCGTCGAGTGCCGCGGGGCGTTCCATCAGGAAGGCGTAACCGGGCATGACCGATTCCGGCACGACATTTCGGGGGCGGATCAGATGTTCGCGGTGCCAGTCGTCAGAATAGCGGCCACCCACGCGGGCAAGATCAGGCCCAGTGCGTTTCGACCCCCACTGGAACGGGCGATCATACATGCTCTCCGCCGCCAGACTGTAATGCCCGTAGCGGTCTACCTCGTCACGTAGCGAGCGTACCATCTGCGAGTGGCAATTGTAGCAGCCCTCACGGATATAGATATTGCGTCCGGCCAGTTCGAGCGGCGAGTAGGGCCGCATGCCGCGAACCTTTTCTATCGTGCTGTCGAGATAGTAAAGCGGCACGATTTCCACTAGCCCGCCGATCGACACGACAAGCAGCGTCAACACCAGCATGAGGATCGAGTTGCGCTCTATAGTCCGGTGGCCGAATTTCGCCATCGTCCGGCCTCCCTATGCGGCGGCAGGCGCGATTGCGCCCGGTACCTGCAGGGGTTCCGTTTCGCGGATATCGCCGCGGGCAGTTCGCCAGAGATTGTAGGCCATGATGAAGGCACCGGCCACGAACAGTGCGCCGCCGAGCGCGCGGATCACATAGAATGGATGCATCGCCTCGACAGTCTCGACAAAGGAGTATTCTAGGAAACCCAGCGAGTCGTAGGCACGCCACATCAGTCCCTGCATGATACCAGATACCCACATGGCGGTGATGTAGAGGACAATGCCGAGCGACGAGATCCAGAAATGCCATTCCACCAGCCGCAAGGAATAGAGCCGCTCCCGCTGCCAGACCACCGGCGCCAGCACATAGAGTGCGCCAAAGCTGACGAAGCCGACCCAACCGAGCGCGCCCGAATGCACGTGGCCGACCGTCCAGTCCGTGTAATGGCTAAGAGCATTTACTGCCTTGATCGACATCAGCGGCCCCTCGAAGGTGCTCATGCCGTAGAACGCAACGGAGACCACCAACATCCTTAGCACGGGGTCAGTGCGCAGCTTGTCCCAGGCCCCTGAGAGCGTCATCAGCCCATTTATCATCCCACCCCAGGAGGGCATCCAGAGCATGATCGAGAAGGTCATGCCGAGCGTCTGCGCCCAGTCTGGCAACGCGGTGTAGTGCAGATGGTGCGGCCCCGCCCAGATATAGAGGAAGATCAGCGCCCAGAAATGGACGATAGACAGGCGGTAGGAATAGACCGGTCGCTCCGCCCGTTTCGGGATGAAGTAATACATGATGCCGAGGAAGCCGGCGGTCAGGAAGAAGCCGACCGCGTTATGGCCGTACCACCACTGTGTCAGGGCATCCTGCACACCAGCCCAGACGATATAGCTCTTGGGTCCGAAGAAGGAGATCGGCAGCGCAGCATTATTGATCAGATGCAGCATGGCGATGGTGACGATGAACGCGAGATAGAACCAATTCGCCACATAGATATGGGGTTCGCGCCGCCGCGCCAGCGTCGCCATAAACACTAGCAGATAGCAGACCCAGACCAGCGTCAGCCACAGATCAACATACCATTCCGGCTCGGCATATTCCTTCGATTGGGTAATCCCGAGCACATAGCCCGAGGCTGCCAGCACAATGAAAAGCTGGTAGCCCCAGAATACGAACCAGGGCGTAATGCGGCCTGCGAGCCGGGTGCGGCAGGTCCGCTGGACAACATGGAACGAGGTCGCAAGCAGCACATTGCCGCCGAAGGCGAAGATCACCGCGGATGTATGGACCGGCCGCAACCGGCCGAAATTCGTCCAGGGTAGATCGAAATTCAGTGCTGGGAAGGCGAGCTGCAGGGCGATCCAGAGACCGGCGGCAAAGCCCACCAGACCCCAGAATGTCGAGGCAATGACGCCGGCGCGGACAATGGCCGTATTATAGTTCGGCCCATCGCCGGACAGTACGGGCTCCGGGGTTAGGGCTGTCCGGACTGTGAATGCAGCGGCGGCAATGCCGAAGGCGAGGAACAGCAGACCGTGGAGAACGAACCCTGGATCCGCGGCTCGCAACATAACCAGCAGGCCGTAAAGCGCCACCGCCGCGAACAGGCCGACCCAAAGACAGTTCGTTGCCACTCGCATCCCGCACTCCTAGCCGGTCCGGGAATACCGACTAGGTAATTATAGCTGACAGGCCCTTCCGGCTGTCAATGGATACATGCAAGGCAGGGCACTTATGCTGCGACCAAGGCGATTCGAGCGGGTCTGTGAGAAGCTGCTTGCGGCGGCGATCAACAATAGACACCTCCTTCGGATTCCGGAGGAAACCATTCTGCCTCGGATATAGCGCGGCTTTCCCTTGGTCAAGCCGTACTGCCGTCGTACTATCCGCCCGCAAGCAGTTCTGGCGCAGGGGTAATAACGGCGAAGACAGCGCCAGCAGGATCCTGCAGCACGACGATACGCCCGACCGCCGGTACATCGAACGCCGCACGGCATACCTGGCCACCGGCCTCGACGGCCGCCGCCGCCGCTGCATCGGCATTCTCCACTCGAATATAGGGCATCCAATGCGGCGGAATGCCGGGCCCGGGGGAAGCGAGCGCGCCGCCAACGGGCGTGCCGGCCAGCGAGAAGTCGGTATATGACCCGCCATTCGACCCCGGCATCGGTGCGGTCCTTGCCTCCCAACCAAAAACTTTGCTGTAAAATGACTTGGCGCCCTCTATATCGGGCGTCATCAACTCGTTCCAGAAGAATGTGCCTGCGGCGCTCATTCACCTTCCTCCTCGTCGTTTTCTTCGTCCCTCACAGCCACCACAGGTGCCCAGAGCACGTCCTCGATACAGTGCCGGCCCGCCGCCAGCATTGCTAGCCGGTCGAGGCCGAGCGCAATTCCAGCCGAAGTTGGCATGCCATATTCGAGCGCTGCAAGGAAGTCTTCGTCGAGGGGCAGATCGTCTCCATGCTGTGCTCGGCGTTCACGCGCGGCAGCCTCGAAGCGCCGGCGCTGCTCGGCGGCGTCCGTTAACTCCCCGAAGGCATTGGCAAGCTCCAGCCCACCGACATAAACTTCGAAGCGCTCCGCCACGCGCGTATCCGCGGGGTCGAGGCGCGCGAGCGCTGCCATGCGCGCCGGCCAGCCATGCAGCACAACCGGGCGTGCCAGGCCCAGATGGGGCTCGATACGGTTGAGGAACAGGCGGAAGAACAGGTCTTCCCAACTGTCTTCCAGGCCGGGCGCCAGCCCCTCTGCCCGGCAGGCAACGGCGAGCCGCAGCGGGTCCGCCGCCAGCACATCGAGGCCGAGCCGGTCTTGGAAAGCCGCAGCAACGGACAGGCGCTCGAAGGGGGCCACCACCGGCACACGACGTCCGTTCCATCGAAGCTCCGACCCTGCAAGTGCTAGCAGGGCCTCGCAGTCTCGGATCAGGTCGCGCCAGCCGGCATCGGCGCGATACCACTCCAGCAGGGTGAATTCGGGGTGGTGCGTGGCCGAGCGCTCGGCATTGCGGAAAACCCGCGCGAACTGAAACAGGCGCCGCTCGCCGGCCACTAGCAGTTTCTTCATGGCAAATTCGGGCGATGAGTGCAGGCGGAGGGCACGGCCGCGCCCGTCCGATCCCTGCAACAACGTCTCAAAGGGCGTGACATGCACCTCCATGCCGGCAGCGATCTGGAGTGCCGGCGTCTCGACCTCGACGAAGCCCTCTGCGTGGAGCCACTCACGTATGCGCCGAATGAGCGCTGCACGCCGGAGCAGGGCCGGGCGCCGGGCCGCATAGACTTCGGGCCGCCACCAGGATCGCGGGCTCAATGGTTTTCCCCTGCAGGGTGCGAGGCCGCTATGGACGCCGCCAGGCGGAGCAGGTAGCGTCTCCACAAGCGTGTTCCTCTGATGGAGTACCCGGAACCCATGAACGATATCGCCATCAATGCTGAAAACCTCTGGCGTCTGGAAACGCCGGGCCATGAAGGCTGGACGCGCACGGCGCGCGCCGGGGACCCGAAGAAATACTACATGGTCTCGACCGACAGCCATGCCAACGAGCCGCCAGACCTCTGGGCGACACGCCTACCGAAGATATATCGCGAGCGCGCACCGCGCGTCATCACGGACGAGAACGGCGTGCAATGGCGCTATTGCGAGGGCTACCGGCCGGACCGTATCCGGGTCATGAGCTTCGAGGGCGAGGACTGGCTGCGCTCGAAAGCCGGCGCCGATCCCGAGGAGCGCATACGCGACAATGAGAGCGACGGCATCGACGCTGAGATCATCTTCCCGAACAAGGGCCTTGCCATGTGGGCAACACCGGACCCTGTGTTTGCAAACGCGCAATGCCGGGTGTGGAACGACTGGGCGTGGGAGCAATTCGGCGCCTGGCCCGAGAAGATGGTGCCCGTGGCGGCCGTCGCCACTGGCGACCTCAAGGGCACGCTCGCCGAAGTCGAGCGCTGCGCTGCACTCGGCTACAAGGCACTCACCCTGCCCTGCAAGCCCGTTTGGGGCGGACATGATGTGGACCATGTGAATTATAATCTGCCGCATTTCGATCCGCTCTGGGCGCTGGTCGAGGAAACCGGCATGCCGGTGACTTTCCATGTGAGCACGGGCCGCGACCCGCGCGCGGCGCGGGGCAATGGGGGTGCGGTCATCAACTATGTCACGCATTCGCTGTCGCCGACCATCGAGCCGGTCGCAAATCTCTGCGCTTCGGGCGTTCTGGAGCGCTTCCCGAAGGTCCGCTTCGCCACGATTGAGGCTGGTATCGGCTGGGTGCCCTGGCTGCTCGACGCCATGGATGAGGCTTATCGCAAGCACCATATGTGGGTACGCCCGAAGCTCCAGGGCCTGCCGTCCGACTATTTCCGCGCCCATGGCTACGCCACCTTCCAGGAGGATCCGGCGGGTCTGGCGCTGGCGAAGAACTGGAACCTCACCGACAATTTCATGTGGGCGAACGACTACCCTCACCATGAGGGTACCTGGCCCCATTCGGGCGAGGCCATCGAGCGCACCATGGGCGGGCTCGACGAAGCCGGCCGAGCGAAGATCCTAGGCTTGAACGCGGCCAAGCTGTTCGGGCTGACCGTGCCGGCGCGCCTGCAGGCCTGCACCGCCTGACGGCACACGGCCTCGGGCGTGTGACAGCGGTCGTCCGCATCCGGGCTGGCTCTGCGGCCCCGGTCGTCGAGGACGAAATCGTCGAGCCACCCGGCGCCGGCGAGGTCCAACTCCGGCAAACCGCATTCGGCCTCGACCGCTGCGGCCTCGTGCCGCCGGCCGTCGGCAGGGGCTTCGTTCCCGGCATCGCGGCAGCAGGCCAGGTGGAGACGGTGGGCATAGGCGTCCAGGGCATCCGGCCCGGCGACCGGCTTGCCTATGCCGATTTGCCCGGCGCATGGCGCGCGCACCGCAATGTTCCGGCGCACCGTCTGGTGCCGATTCCGGACGATATCGACGACAGAACCGCCGCCGCTCTCATCCGTCGGGGCCTCGCCGTCCACTACCTTCTACGTCGGCTGCGCCGCGTACAGCCGGGCGAAATTTTGCTCGCCACGGGCGCGGCAGGCAGTGTCGGACGGCTGCTCAGCCAGTGGGCAGCAGCTATTGGCGCAGAGGTCATCGGTGCGGTCGGTAGTGTGGAGAAAGCAGGGATCGCAAGGGCGAATGGCTGCGCTCGCACTGTGGTCGCTGGATCGGATGACTCGGCCACGCAGATCCGCGAGGCCGTCGGGGAACTAGGTGCCAACGTCGCCTATGACGCGCTGGGGGGCGAGATTTTCGCCCGCTGCCTCGACTGTCTGGCACCCACAGGCATGCTCATCGGTTTCGGCGATGTTGCAGGCTCGCCACCACCCTTGCCGCTCGAACGCCTCGAGGCGCACTCACTCATCCTTGCCCGCCCAACTCTCAACGCCTGGACCGCCGATCCCGACGCCCTAATAGCAGCCTCGGAGGAACTGTTCGAACTGGTCGGTGCCGGAAAGCTACGGCCTGGCCCGGTGCACACCTTCCCGCTGGCCGAAGCCGGCGATGCCGTGCATGCGCTTCTCGACCGGCGCAATGCGACATATCTGGCGCTGACCGATTGATGCCCGCCAACAATGATGGAGATTTTCGATGTTCCTCGATCACTTCAAGACGATGGCAGCCTATAACCGCTGGGCTAATGGCCGTCTCTATGACGCCTGCGCTGGCCTGAGCGATGCAGAGCGCAAGCGGAACCGGGCCGCGTTCTTCGGCTCAATTCACAACACACTCAACCACATCCTGGTCGGAGATCGGGTCTGGCTCGGGCGTATTGAGGGACTGGACGACAGCGGAACCCCGCTTGACGCGATCCTGTTCGATGATTTCAACCAACTGCGCCATGCGCGGGATGGCGAAGACGCACGTATCGACCGCGTTCTCGCGGCGATGACAGAGGACCAGCTCGCCGGTGACCTCGCCTACAGCAATCTCGCCGGCACGCCGTTCCGCACACCGATGCGGCTTGTTTGGACACATATGTTCAACCACGAAACCCACCATCGCGGACAGGTCCACGACATGTTGAGCCAAGCCGAGCTCCCTCCACCTGAACTCGACCTGATCTATTATGTCCGTTCGCTCTGAGGGGCGTCCGTGAACTCCATCGCTAGGCGATCGGGCGGGACCTGCTGTGCACCCCCAATCTTGCCTTCATAAAAAGGAACCCGGTCATTGCGTTTCCGCGTAATCGGCCAGCATTATGACCGAATCGACATGCTCGGTCGGTGCCACGGCATTCGCGAATCGGCGGTCCGCCGTTACCACCGTCGCGCCGATACGATGTGCCAGCGCGAGATACAAGCAGTCGTAAACCGGGTGTTCGAGGGCCAATGCCAGACGCACGGCATCGGCGGAAACTAACTCGTCGGCGCTCCAGCGCACAGGGATGTCCGGCAGGTTGGCCAGCAGGACGCCCGCAGCGCGGCGTTCTATCCCGCCCGCCCGCACCTTGCGCCACAGCGCATTGGCGACCTCCGAAGGCCATCAGGCGCAGCGCGTGCAGGTCGTGGCCGCTCGTCGCAAGCTCCCGCGCAACGTCCGCATCCTCCCCGACGACCAGCCACTTGACCGCCACGCTCGCATCGACGACGAAGTGCATCAGTAGTCGTCGCGATGGCCGCGGTCGCGGTCCTCGCGGATCAGCACTTCCGCCGG
>JAPORR010000120.1 GCA_026710105.1 Alphaproteobacteria bacterium | reverse complement strand
AACAGAGGTATTTCGCGACAGATGCAGCTCTGGCATGATGTCATTGACCCTTCCCCGACAAAGGCTCAGACGATTCACCATGAATGTTGCAGCATCTCCGTTTTTCGCCTGGAACACTCTCCCCAATGCAACCGCTGCCGGCACGCCACTGGCGCCTGATTGCCACGGGTTGAACTTCTTCGACATCGACCGCAGCCTCCGGGACTTGCTGCCGCTCTACCTGCCGGACGATCTGCGCGAACATATGCTCCCACATTTCCGGCGGCTCGGTGAAATCTCCGGTAGACGGCTCGACGAACTGGCCCGGCTGGCTGACCGGCATGGTCCCGTGCTGCATGCGCGCGACGCCTTCGGACGCGACGAGGAATGGATCGAATTCCATCCCTCCTACCGGGAAATGGAACAGATCGGTTTCGGGGATTTCGGCATTCATGCCATATCACGGCGTCCCGGTGTGCTTGGCTGGAATGGCACGCCGATTACCGCGAAATACATTCTGCAATACCTCTTCGTGCAGTCCGAATTCGCTCTGATGTGCCCAATCTCCGTGACGGACACCTCAGCGTTTCTCATCCAGAAATACGGCGACGAAGCGGTCCGGCGGCGTTTCATGCCAGGGCTCACCAGCCAGGATATGGGCGAAATCTGCAAGGCTGCCCAATTCATGACCGAGAAGACCGGCGGCTCCGATGTTGGTGGGATCGAATTGGCCGCGCGACTGGGCGATGGACCGAGCGGCCCCGAATGGCAGCTCTTCGGTGACAAATGGTTTTGTTCCTGCGCCGATGCCGATGTCGCCCTGCTGCTGGCGAGACCGGAAGGCGCGGTAGCGGGCACGCCTGGCCTCGGCCTGTTCGCCCTACCGAAATACCGCGACGACGGCAGCCGCAACAACTACCGGATCGTGCGCCTAAAGGATAAGATGGGCACGAGGTCCATGGCGTCGGGCGAAATCGTGTTCGACGGTGCTGTTGCCTATCCGCTCGGGAAAGTCGGGCCAGGCTGCAATGACGGACTCAAGCAGATGCTCGACCAGGTCAATCTGAGCCGCCTCTCCCACGGCGTGCGTGCGGCAGCGATGATGCGGCGCTGCCTAAACGAGGCCCTGGTTGCAACGCGCGGGCGGGCGGCCTTTGGTGCTGCCGTCGCCGACAAGCCGTTGATGCGTCGGCAATTGCTGAAGCTGATGGTCCCGACCGAACAAGCCCTCTCCATGGCGCTGTTCACCGCCGACAAGCTTGAACGATCGGAAGCCGGCGAGGAAGCGGCGACGGCGCTGGTACGACTGCTCACACCACTGCTGAAGTTCCGTGCCTGCCGGGACAATATTGCAGTTGCGACCGGCGCAATGGAAGCGCGCGGCGGTAATGGCTATATTGAGACTTTCGTCAACGCTCGGCTAGTACGCGACGCCCAACTTGGCGTGTTGTGGGAAGGCACATCCAACATTAATGCACTTGATATTGTCGGGCGCGCCATCGGCAAGGCTGGCGCACAAGAGGTGCTCGGCGAGACATTGACAGAGCTGCTGGAGAAGACGGATGGCTTACCCGGTCAGCTGAAGGGCGCGCTCGGCCACACTGCCATGCGAGCAATCGCACTCGCCGAGGATGTTGCTAAGACGGGAGACGAGCCACGTATGCGCCAAGCTTCCGACGCGCTCTATCACGCAACAAGCGCGGTCATCATGGCTCATGAAGGCGCCCGGATTGCAGCCGCTGGCGGCGGGCGCAAACGTCTGTTGCTTGCGCAGATGGTGCTCGACCACCGTTTGAGCCCACAGGATCCACTCGCGCCGCGACGCGACGATCCTGGGATCATCACGGAACTGCTGGCAGCAGCGTAGCACTGCCTCGTACGGCTTCTCTGCAACACCAAGCATCCTTGCCGGACGGGACGGCCCCGCTTAGGGTCTCTGCATGATTGAACGCTATACACGAGCCGGGATGGCGGCCGTCTGGTCGGCGGAAACCCGCTTCCGTATCTGGTTCGAAATCGAAGCCCATGCGTTAGACGCCATGGTGGAGCTTGGTATGGTGCCCGCATCGGCAGCCCGCGCAGTCTGGGAGCGAGGCGCGTTCGAGATCGACCGCATCGCCGAAATCGAGGCTGAGACGAAGCACGACGTCATCGCCTTCCTCACCAATCTTGCAGAGCATGTCGGCCCGGACGCCCGGTTTGTCCACCGCGGCATGACCTCCTCGGATGTGCTCGACACCTGTCTGGCTGTGCAGCTCACCCGCGCCAGTGACATTCTGCTAGCGGATCTCGATAGGCTTCTCTTGGCATTGAAAACAAGAGCTTACGAGCATAAGTTCACACTCTGCGTCGGTCGTAGCCATGCTATCCATGCCGAGGCTACAACCTTCGGTGTCAAGCTGGCTGGCCATTATGCCGAATTCGCCCGTAACCGCACCCGCCTGCAGGTTGCGCGGGCGGAGATCGCTACCTGCGCCATTTCCGGTCCCGTCGGCACCTTTGCCAGCATCGATCCGCGCGTTGAGGCCCATGTGGCAAAGAAGCTGGGCCTCGCTTCCGAACCCCACTCCACACAGGTGATCCCGCGCGACCGGCATGCCATGTTCTTCGCTGTGCTGGGAATCATCGCCAGCGGCGTCGAGCGTCTTGCGATTGAAATCCGGCATTTGCAGCGCACGGAATTGCGTGAGGCAGAGGAGTTCTTCTCGCCGGGACAGAAGGGCTCCTCCGCCATGCCGCACAAGCGTAATCCGGTCCTCACGGAGAACCTGACCGGGCTCGCACGCATGGTCCGCTCTGCTGTCATTCCTGCGCTTGAAAATGTCGCGCTCTGGCACGAGCGCGACATCTCCCATTCCTCCGTCGAGCGGATGATAGGTCCAGACGCGACCGCAACCCTCGATTTCGCGCTTCACCGGCTCACCGATGTGGTGGAGAAGTTGGTTGTATATCCCGCAGCCATGCAGCGAAACTTCGACCGCTTGGGCGGCCTTATATTTTCGCAGCATGTGTTGCTGGCGCTTACACAGGCCGGCATGAGCCGTGAAGACGCCTATGCGAAGGTCCAGGCCGCAGCAATGGCGGTCTGGGAGCATGGCGGCTCGTTCCGCGAGCAACTTGAGCAGAACCCGGAGATCGCCACGGCCACGCCGCCTGCACAACTGGATGAGATTTTCGATGCGGACCGCCAACTAGTCCATGTCGAGACGATTTTCGAGCGTGTCTTCGGACGTGAGAGTGAGAGTCCTTCCCCTTGAATCTATGCCTGTCAAACGCCTCGCTATTACCCCTAATGCTGCGCTTTGCGCTGTCTTTGCTCCGCTTCCAGGAGATTTCGTGATGCCGGACCGTACAGTTGATGTTGTTGTCGTGGGCGCAGGCAACGCCGCCATGTGTGCGGCTCTCGCTGCGCGCGAGCAAGGGGCATCAGTGCTTGTTCTCGAACGCGCGACCGAAGAAGAGCGCGGCGGCAATTCCGCCTTCACGGCCGGGAATATTCGTACGGTGTTCAACGGCGTTGAGGATATCAAGGCGCTGGTGCCGGACCTCTCCGAGGACGAGATCGCGATCACCGATTTCGGCGTCTATAGCGAAGCCGACTTCTACGAAGACATGGGACGGATCACCGAATACCGGACCGACCCAGATATGTGCGAACTGCTAGTGACGCGCTCGCTCGACACGATGAAGTGGATGCGGGACAAAGGGGTGCGTTTCCTGCCGATCTACGGCAAACAAGCCTTTAAGATCGATGGACGCTTCAAATTCTGGGGTGGACTTGTGCTCTCCGCCTGGGGCGGCGGGCCGGGATTGGTGGATGCCCTGCATGACTCTTGTGCGCGGGATGACGTGGAGGTTCTTTACGGCGCACGCGCGACCAACCTCCTGCACGATGACGACGGCGTGAAGGGTGTGCGCGTGCGCCAAGATCGGCACAGCTTTCATATTCATGCACGCGCGGTAGTGCTCGCTTCCGGCGGCTTCGAGGCAAATCCCGAAATGCGTACCCGTTATCTCGGCCCCGGTTGGGATGTGGCCAAGGTACGCGGCACGCGCTTTAATACGGGCGACGGCATCCGCATGGCGCTCGATATCGGCGCCCGTGCCTATGGTAACTGGTCTGGCTGTCATGCTGTCGGCTGGGACTTCAATGCCCCAGAATTCGGCGACCTTGCCGTCGGCGACAATTTCCAGAAACACAGTTATCCCTGGGGCGTTATGGTGAATGCGGAGGGACGCCGCTTCGTCGACGAAGGGGCCGATTTCCGCAACTACACATATGCGAAATACGGGCGCATGATCCTCGCCCAGCCAGGCCAGATGGCCTGGCAGGTGTTTGACAATAAGATCATCCCGAACCTACGCGACGAATACCGCATCCGCGAGGTGACCAAGGTCCGGGCCGACACAATCGAAGAATTAGCGACGAAGCTCGAAGGCGTGGATAGTCAAAATTTCCTGGCCGAAATCCTTGCCTATAATGCAGCCGTGCGCACTGATATTCCCTACAACCCGAATGTCAGGGACGGGCGCCGGACGGAAGGCCTGACCATTGACAAAACGAACTGGGCGAACACCATCGATGAGCCACCTTTCGAAGGCTATCAGACCACCTGCGGTATCACCTTCACTTTCGGCGGACTACGCGTGAACGGCGACGCCCAGGTCATGGATACGGATAACATTGAGATTCCCGGCCTCTATGCGGCGGGTGAACTGGTAGGCGGCCTATTCTGGTTCAACTATCCCGGCGGCACTGGTCTGATGGCGGGCGCAGTCTTCGGCAAGATCGCAGGCGCGGCGGCCGGGCGGGCTGCTGTCGGCAACGAGTGAGGCACCCAGGACACTGGCTGACTAATCCCCTCTCTGGAGACTGACCTATATGGCGCGCGCGCCCTACCCCGACATTGAGGCTCTTCCGGACGAGCTGCGGGCTTTCGTTAAGCGTTTCGACCCGCTGATGAACATCTTCCATATGCTGGCCCATACGGGTGCGGCGCTCCCGCATTTCATGCGCCTTGGCAATGCTATCCTGTTCAAAGGTAATCTTGATCCTGAACTCAGGGAAATCGCCATCCTGCGTGTCGGTCATCTTCTGGGTGCTTCCTACGAGGTCCATCAGCACAACATCGTTGCGCGCAATATCGGCTTGGACGAGGCCCGGATCGCTGCCGTCGAGCATGGCGAGGACGAAACTGTGTTTTCGGAACTTGAAAACTTGACCATCCGCTTCACCGATGAAGTAATCGCCAGTGTCCGCGCAAATGACGCGACCTGGAATGCCCTCTCTGCTCGGCTCGATTCGGGGCAGATAGCGGAACTCACGCTTGCTGTGGGGTTCTATGCAATGGTTGCCGTGTTCCTGGAGAATTTCGAGGTCGAAATCGAACCGGAAGGCGTTGTGGAAGACCCAATGAAACGCCCCAGGAGAGCTGGGACAACGCGGCCCACCTGAATTCGGGAGGCAGACAAAATGCCGGAACAACGCAGCTATTACGCGCCAAGCGGAGGCCTTCCAGGTCAGACGGAACTGCTGACCGGTCGCGCCATGTTCACGGAAGCCTACGCCGTCATCCCAAAGGACGTGCTGCGGGATATCGTCACCAGCTTGCTGCCGCACTGGGAAAAGACCCGGGCCTGGATTCTAGCAAGGCCGCTCTCCGGCTTTGCAGAGACCTTTTCGCAATATATCGTCGAGGTAGCCCCCGGCGGCGGCAGTGATAATCCCGAGCCCGATGACGGCGCGGAAGGCGGGATCTTCGCGGTCGCCGGCTCTTTTGAACTCATGCTCGCCGGCCAGACCTGGCGGATTGAGGCGGGCGGTTTTGCCTATATCCCACCTGGTGCTGCGTGGCAGATCCGCAACCAGGGCAGCACGAATGCACTCTTTCACTGGATCCGCAAGCGCTATGAGGCGGTCGAGGGTCTTGCTCTTCCCGACCCCGTCGTGACCAACGATCGGGAATGCCCCGCCATTTCCATGCCGGATACAGACGGGCGCTGGGCGACCACGCGCTTCATCGACCCCGAGGACATGCGCTATGACATGCATGTCAACATTGTCTCGTTTGAGCCGGGTGCGGTCATCCCGTTCGCTGAGACCCATATCATGGAGCATGGCCTCTATGTGCTCCAGGGCAAGGGCGTCTACCGGCTCAATCAGGACTGGGTGGAAGTCGAGGCCGGGGACTTCATGTGGTTGCGCGCCTTCTGCCCCCAGGCCTGCTATGCAGGTGGTCCCGGCCCGTTCCGCTACCTGCTCTACAAGGACGTGAACCGCCACCCCAGGCTGGCACCGCCGCTGTAGGCTTGTCGGGCGGCGTTATTGCTGTCCCTCCTCGTACCAAACGGCGATCAGCCGCCGTTCCTTGTCCTCCATGCCGGCGATATTACCGGGCGGCATAGCGCGCGAGCGGCCAGCCTGCATATAGACGAGGCGGGCATTGCGCAGGATCTGCTCTTCGGTTTCGAGCACAATGCCCTTGGGCGGGCGATGGATACCTTCCCAGACCGGCTCCTCGGCATGGCAGACGAGACAACGGGTTAGCACGGCTTCCTGCACTGCTTCGAAATGGTGCGAAGCGGCGAGGCGCCGTTCCGTCGGCGTCAGCACCACCGCGCCAGTCAGCACCGCCGGCATGGTGGAGAGCCAGACAATGACGAGGAACAGAGCGGTTGCGGCCAGCCACGGCCATATATTGCGGCCCTTCCGCGCATGCGCATTGTTGAAATAGATCCGGATCAGCACGCCGATCGGAAAAATCAGCGACGCGATGACCCAGCTGTACTTCGTAGCGAAGGCAAGCGGATAATGGTTCGAGAGCATCAGGAAAATGACAGGCAGTGTCAGGTAATTGTTATGGGTTGATCGCTGGCCCGCAATCCGGCCGTATTTGGGTTCTGGCGTTCGTCCCGCCTTTAGGTCCCTGGTCACGATCCGCTGGTTCGGGATGATGACCAGAAACACATTCGCGCTCATGATCGTCGCCGTGATTGAACCGAGGTGAACGAAAGCGGCCCGCCCGGTGAAGATTTGCGAGAAGCCCCAGGCCATGGCAACCAATACGACATAGAGGAACAGCATCAGCCTTGTATTGTCGTCTCCAAAGCGGCTCCTGCAGATCAGATCATAGGCAAACCAGCCAATGACGATGGAGGCGGCAGAAATCGCGATCGCCGCTTCGTTCGACAATTCCATGACTTCTTTATCGATGAGATAAAGCTCCGGATGGGCGTAATAGAGCACGCATAACAAGGCGAAACCCGACATCCAGGTCGCGTAGCTTTCCCATTTGAACCAGGTGAGGTGTTCCGGCAGCTCTGCCGGTGCGACCATATATTTACGGATATGGTAGAAGCCACCGCCATGCACCTGCCATTCGTCCCCGCGTACGCCCTCGGGGAGGCCGGGTGGGCGGCGCAGGCCGAGATCAAGCGCGATGAAGTAGAACGATGTGCCGATCCACACGATCGCGGTCGTCACATGCGTCCAGCGCACGGCAAATTCGAGCCATTCGCCGAGGACAGGAAGCAAGGACGCCATTATCCGTCCCCCTCCCGCTTGAGTCGTTCTATGGCAAGCAGCAGGCGTTCTGGTGTCGCCGGTGCGTCGAGCCTCGGACAGCTTCGGTAGCCCGCTGTGCTGGCTACAGCCATCGACAAGGCCTCGACCACAGATGCGCACAAGAGCAGCGGCGGCTCGCCGATGGCCTTAGACCGGCCGATAGTCGGCTTCGCATTCTCGGACCAGTCGGCGAGATGCACATTGAAGACGGGGGGGCAATCCGAAGCGAGCGGTATCTTGTAGGTCGATGGTGCATGGGTGCGGAGGCGCCCCTCATCGTCCCACCAAAGCTCCTCGGTCGTGACCCAACCCATGCCTTGAATGAAGCCGCCTTCGACCTGGCCGCGGTCGATGGCCGGATTGAGTGAACGGCCGGCATCATGAAGAATATCAACCCTGAGAACGCGGTATTCTCCGGTCAGCGTATCGACCTCGACCTCGGTGACACCGGCGCTATAAGCGAAATAGTAGAACGGCTTCCCGCGCCCAGCCGCGCGATCCCAATGGATTTCTGGAGTTCGGTAGAAGCCGGTTGCGGAAAGCTGAACCCGCGCTAGATACGCCGCCTCCACCAATTCAGCGAAGGCAATGTCCCGATTACCGATCCGCACCCGGCCAGCCTCAAAGGTGACCCGGTCTGGTTCCACACGCCAGTGTTCGGCTGCGAAAGCAACCAAACGACGTTTGATCTCTTCCGACGCTTCGAAAGCCGCCATACCGTTCAGGTCGGAGCCGGTGGAGGCGGCGGTCGCCGATGTGTTCGGCACCTTGCCGGTGCTTGTGGCAGTAATCCGCACACAGTCGAGATCGACCTGGAAACAGTCCGCAACCACTGAAGCGACCTTGATGAAGAGCCCCTGCCCCATCTCCGTGCCGCCGTGATTCAGGTGGATTGAGCCATCGCGATAGACATGCACCAGCGCGCCTGCTTGGTTCATCCAG
Source organism: Alphaproteobacteria bacterium (assembly GCA_026710105.1). Taxonomy (GTDB): domain Bacteria; phylum Pseudomonadota; class Alphaproteobacteria; order Bin95; family Bin95; genus Bin95. The sequence goes on along the minus strand of JAPORR010000120.1, from coordinate 5,735 downwards.
GTCGCCGTGAACGACACGCCGAATTTGACCGGCGTCAGCGCTAGGCCCCTGCGCAGAACCCCGCCTCTTGCGTTGAAGTCCAGGACTGCCCGGCATCGTGACTCATAGTCAGCACGTTCCTCTATTTCGGCAACCAAGCGCACGAGAATGTTATCTTCGACTGGCTGATGGTAGGGCGTCATGTCCCTGCCGGGACCACCATAGAAATTGGCCTTCCTGACATCGAGCGGGGACATGCCGGTGCAGTATGCGACCTCCTCGATAATCCGTTCTGCGGCCATGACACCCTGGGGTGCCCCGAAGCCACGAAAAGCCGTGTTGGAGACTGTATTGGTGCGCATCGGTCGTGAGCGCAGCCTGACGGCGGGAAAGAAATAGGCATTGTCGGCGTGAAAGAGCGCTCGGTCGGAAACCGCGCTCGACAGATCTACGGAGAAACCACAGCGCGCTGTAAGTACGCTGTCCACGGCGAGGATGTGTCCTTTATCGTCGAATCCGACATCGTAGTCGACGCGGAAGTCGTGGCGCTTGCCGGTCGCAGTCATGTCATCATCCCGGTCCGGCCGCAGCTTGACTGCCTGGCCGAATTTGCGGGCAGCAAGCGCGGCCACGGCGGCAAACAGGTTTGACTGGCTTTCCTTACCGCCAAATGCCCCGCCCATGCGCCGCACATTCACTGTCACCGCGCTCGACGGAATCTCGAGCACATGGGCCACAATATGCTGCACCTCGCTCGGATGCTGGGTCGACGAGACCACCCGGACCTCATCATCCTCTCCCGGCAGGGCAAAGGCGATATGGCCCTCCAGGTAGAAATGGTCCTGACCTCCGACACGCAGCGTGCCCTGCAGGCGGCGCGGCGCGGCGGCGAGCGCGGCTTCGACATTTCCCCTCGCTAGCGTCAGGGGCTCCGATACAGTTTCGACCGCATCTTCCGTCCCGATGACGGCTTGCCGTGGCTCATATGCGACCCGGGCAAGACGGGCGGCATGCCTGGCCTCCGCCCGCGTCCCTGCAATGACAGCGAATATGGGCTGGCCGTGAAAGGAGACGGTCCTGTCCGCAAAGACCGGGTCGTCCCCGGCGCCGGTAGGACTAATGTCGTTTTCGCCCGGAATGTCGGCCGCTGTCAGTACGCCGACCACACCTGGTGCGTTGCGGACTTCCGTGAGATCCAACTCCAATATATCGGCATGGGCTACCGTCGAAAGACCCAGATAGGCGTGCAGCATGCCGGCCGGCTCGACGATGTCGTCGGCATAGGCGGCGCGGCCCGTCACATGCTTGGCAGCGGAATCATGCCGGTATGAGTGATGCATATGGCCGCGAAGTGCAGGACCGGTCATGGTGAAACCGCAGGCGCATTGTCCAAGTGAAAGCGTGTCAGCAAGTTCCGGGCAATGAGTGCTCGATATTCTGCCGATGCGCGCCAGTCGGAAATCGGTGCGAAGTCCTGCTCCAGCGCCCGCCCGGCCGCCTCTATGGCGGCCCCATCCCACTCCTGGCCACGCAGCGCAGCCTCAGCTGCCTCGGCCCGTTTCGGCGTCGCGGCCATGCCGCCGAAGGCGAGCCGCGCCTCCTCTATACGGCCATCCCGGACATGAACCATGAAGCCGGCACAAACTGAAGAAATGTCCTCTTCTCGGCGCTTGGAGACCTTGTAAAAGCCGAACCGAGCCGCCGCCCGCGGCTTCGGCACGCGCAAGATTTCCACGAACTCGCCCGGTGCTCGATCCTGCCTGCCATAGTCCAGGAAATAAGCCTCAAGCGGTAAGACGCGCCGTTCTTTCCCCTTTCGTAGAACCAGCTCGGCTCCGAGCGCGATCAGCACTGGCGGTAGGTCGGCAATGGGCGAACCATTGGCGATATTGCCACCAACCGTGCCCATATTGCGTATCTGCCAGCCGCCGATCCGGTTCCAGTACTCCGCCAAGCCTGGCGCTGTCTCGGTCAGCACGGCTTCCACGTCTGAATAGGATGCGATCGCTCCAATCTGGATCGTCTCACGATCGACCGCAATTCGACCGAGTTCACCCAGATGACCGATGAATACCGCCGGCGCAATGTCCCGCAAGTCTTTGTTGACCCACACACCGACATCGGTCGAACCGGCGACTACGGTAGCGCCGGGTTCTGACAACAATATATCAGCCAGATCGTCCGCGTCGGCGGGCAGGACCGCGCCACCACCGACCAGTTCGACCCGTTTGCCGTCCGCCATCACCGCCAGACGCGCCGCGACCGCTTCCCGGTTCCGAACCAGATCATCCGTCTCCGGCAGGCCGTAATCAGCGGCAGCGGCAGCGGCCCGCAGAATCGGTGCATAGCCGGTGCAACGACAGAGATTGCCCTGGAGCGCCCGACGAACCTCGGCGTCTGACGGCCTCGGCCGCTCCAGCCACAGCGCATAAAGCGCCATGACAATACCTGGCGTGCAAAAACCGCACTGGCTGGCGTGGCAATCGACCATCGCCTGCTGGACCGGCTGCAAGCCGCCATCCGGGCCGGCGAGGTGCTCAATGGTCACGACATGGCAACCGTCGAGGCTTGGCAACAGCCGGATGCAGCTATTGACAGCCTCATAGCGGACTTCACCAGACCGCAGCCTGCCCACCAACACGGTGCAAGCACCGCAGTCTCCTTCGGCGCAGCCTTCCTTCGTTCCGCAGAGACCGCGCCGCAGCCTCAGGAATTCGAGCAGGCTGTCACCGGGGCCAGCATCCCCGAGCGTAATCTCCTCGTCATTCAGCAGGAACCGGAGTTCCCTCCGCCTTGCGCTCATGACCTAGCTACCTCGATAGGTCGAATAGCCGAAAGGCGAGAGCAGCAGGGGAACATGATAATTGGCCTCCAGATCGGAAATACCAAAGCGCACAGGCACTGCATCGAGAAACGGTATGTCCGCCCCCGCAGCGCGATGATAGGCTCCGACCTCGAATTGGATTTCATAGACACCGACGCCGAACGCCTCGCCCTCAAGCAACGGCCGGTCTGTCCGCCCGTCGGCATTGGTGACGGCGGTCCCGAGCAAGCGGCGGTCGTCTCCATCCAGCCTGTAGAGCCGAAGCGCGAGCCCCACAGCGGGGCAGCCCAGCGTCGTATCCAGTACATGAGTGGTCAGCCGCCCCTTGAGCATGGGCTCCCCTTCGGACCTGCTCGAAGCCTTTCCCACGAAAGGCAGTGCGGTTGCACGCTATCAATCCCCACTTTTACAATCAACATGACGGGAACCGTGGCAACTAAGCGGCAGGAGAGCGAGGATGGCCTTACGATATCCACGTGACATGCTCGGCTATGGTGCGGAGTCGCCCGACCCGCAATGGCCCGGCGGTGCGCGGATCGCCGTCCAGTTTGTCATCAATTACGAGGAAGGCGGCGAAAATTGCATCCTGCACGGCGATGCAGCCTCGGAGGCTTTCCTGTCCGAGATCGTGGGCGCGGCACCCTGGCCTGGCCAGCGTCACTGGAACATGGAGTCGATCTACGAATACGGCGCGCGGGCCGGATTCTGGCGACTTCACCGACTGTTCACCAGCTTCGACATTCCCATCACGGTCTATGGTGTGGCAACAGCACTTGCTCGCTCTCCGGTGCAAGTCACAGCGATGCAGGCAGCCGGCTGGGAGATCGCAAGCCACGGCCTGAAGTGGATCGAATACCGTGATATGCCGCTCGAAGAGGAACGTGATCATCTGGAACAAGCCGTGCATCTGCATACGGAAGTCACAGGCGAGCGGCCACGCGGCTGGTACACCGGGCGCTGCTCGGACAACACCGTTGCACTCGCCGCCGAGGAAGGCGGTTTTGACTATATATCAGATTCTTACGCCGATGACTTGCCATATTGGATCCATGTCGGCGCGCGCAACCAATTAATCATCCCTTACACTCTGGACGCCAATGACATGCGCTTCGCCGTGGTGCAGGGGTTCAATTCCGGCGATCAGTTCTTCGCCTATCTCCGCGACAGTTTTGATGCCCTCTACGCCGAAGGCCAGGCGGGCTGTGCGAAAATGCTTTCGGTGGGCCTGCATTGCCGGCTTGTCGGCCGCCCCGGCCGCATCATGGCGCTCAAGCGGTTCATCGAATATGCGGCCGGGCATGAGGCCGTCTGGTTCGCGCGGCGCATCGATATCGCCCGCCATTGGCAAGCCATGCATCCACCCCCGGCAGCCTGGGAGCGGCCGTCAACAATGGATCGGGGAACCTTCATTGCCCGTTTCGGAGGCGTCTTTGAGCATTCCCCCTGGATTGCTGAACGCGCTTGGGAAGACGAGTTGGGGCCTGCGCATGACACTGCTTTGGGCCTACATAGCGCGCTTGCGCGTAAGTTTCGTTCGGCGAGCGCCGAGGAGCAGTTGGGCGTATTGAAAGCACATCCGGACTTGGCGGGACGGCTAGCGGTGGCCCGTCGGTTGACAGAGGTATCGGCAGCCGAGCAGGCATCCGCCGGCCTGGATGCACTGACTGACGCCGAACGCGCCTGCTTCACCGAGTTGAACCGGGCCTATGTGGAGAAGCATGGCTTTCCGTTCATCATCGCAGTACGCGACCACGACCGGGCCGGTATCCTAAAGGCCTTTGAGCGGCGCCTCGCAAATGAATCCGGAATCGAGTTCGCGGAAGCCAGCCGGCAGGTCGAACGGATTGCGGCGCTGCGCCTCCAGGAGATGCTGGATTGACAATGCCGGCGCCTATGGTGCTGCGGGACGGGCCGTATCGCGTACTTGCGTGCGGTGCATGTGGTGCCGGCGGCTTGCGGGCAGCGTGTCACTGCGGTCCAAGGTACAGCGATGACCGAAAACAGCGATGGAATGTGGCTCCATCGGAAGGTTTGTGCGTACGATTACTCTCAAAACCCTCCAAGGTCAGGCTGTTGTAGTTTTGTCGGGGGGTCGGCTCGTGCGAGGCGCAGGATCCGGATGACGGCCAAGTGCAGCCTGGCAAAGCGGGACAGCTGATCGTCCACGGGCTACACCTGATCAAGGTTGATCCACCCCCTATGGAGTGAGTGACCTGCTCCCCACTAGCGAATTGATGAGAAAATCCAACATCTATGTCTCCGAGCCGGGTACGACGCCGCACGGCAGACTCGTGACGTGGTCCGCTATCTCGCCCGGACGCGTGAACCACACATGCCCGCTGTCAACGTGCGTCCGAATATGCTGAAGCGCGCGTCGGAGCTGGACCAACCGGAATGGCTGTCCGACAATGGGCGTATGCAGGGAGATTGCGCAGACAAGCGGTTGCTGCGTTGACTGGCGGAGCATCTCGTCGAACTGATCGACAACCATGCCCGTGAAGTCTGCGGCCGTATGGTGGCGGGTCAGCATGGCCGGCGCGTCATTGATCTCCACCGGGTACGGCATCGCCAGGAGCGGACCGGCGCGTGTCGTCAGCCAGACTGGCTGATCATCCAGCGGCCAATCGAGAACGTAGGAATATCCCGCCTCCTTGAGCAAGTCGGGGGTGACCCCCGTTTCCGAAATCCACGGACCCAGCCATCCCCGGGGTGCACGGCTTTCATGTTGGGTGATCGTAGCGGTCGCCTCGGTGATCAGCGCGCGCTCGGCTTGTTCGTCGAGATCTCCCTGACGTTCCGAATTCGTCCGGCCGTGCGCGACGATCTCGTCACCACGCGCCCGAGCGCGCTCGAAAATCTGTGGCGCATAGTCATAGACCGCGGAGTTGGCCAAAAGGCAGGCGGGAATCTCCAATTCGTCGAAAAGATCTAA
>JAPORR010000194.1 GCA_026710105.1 Alphaproteobacteria bacterium | reverse complement strand
TCCTGCGGGAACGACACCGACGCCATCAGGAACTCGCCGATCCGGCGCTCCCACACCGTGCGGCGGTGCATCATGTCGTGACCGGCATTGAGGGTCATCCGGGCCATGCCGCCGAGCACCAGCACCAGCACAACGGCTTCCCAGACAGCCAGGCGGTCTGGGGCGAAGATCTGCCACAACGCGAACACCAATGTCGGCGGATAGAGCGCCACCCACACCCAGACCGCCAATTTGTACCAGACCGTGCGGCCGCTGCCGGCCTTCGCCCTGTCCAGGTTCCGCTCCTCGGTCCCGAGCGCCGTGTCGAGGTTATCGCTCATCCAGAAAAAGGCGAACGGGCCTATGAGCCACCATCCTCCATACATGGCGGCGGCGGCGATGAGTGGGAATATCGCGACCGGTAGAAAATACGGGAGCGCATTCGCAAACGATGGAGCGAGCGTGCCCCCTTTTCGGGGCGAGCCGATGCTCAAGCCGACCGGCTCCGCCTGATTTGCCGCCATGCGACACTCCCTCTTCACTGCCCGGTTTGGAGACCTGTGGCATTGTCCTGGTGCTGACTGCGCTGCACAGTGTTGCCAAGGGCGCGGTATCTGTAAAGTGAAGCATGCCTCGCCGCGGGAGCGGGCCTGCAGCCTCCGAACGATACAGCGCAAGCCGGTCCGGAATCGACGAATTCGAAATGAGCGCGAACAGGAAAGTCGTCATTGTCGGAGCGGGGCTTGCGGGTCTGGCGGCCGCATACACCCTGCGCCAGCGCGGCTTTGACGTCACCGTGTTCGAAGCAACTCCGCACCCCGGCGGTCGTGTGCTCGCACGCCAGGTGGACGGGTTCTGTGTCGATCTGGGGGTTAACCTCTTTCTCGACACGTTCGACGCCGTCAGGCGACTGGCGGATGACCTGGGCGTTCCCCTGGAGCGGACCCGCATCCCCGTGCATGGCGGCGTGTACCGCAACGGCCGATTCCACGGTTTGTGGGGCGGCGACCGGTTCGCCAGCCGGTGCCGGACGATGGCGACCTTCCTGTCGTTTCGCCTGCTTTCGCCGAGGGGGGTCTGGCAGGCGTTCAGGTTCGTCGGGATGTTGCAGGCCCGGAATGCGGATCTGAGCCTCGCAGAGCCTTCGCGGATACTTGATCTCGACACCGGCGACAGCATCGCCGGGTTGGTGGAATCGAGGTTCGGCAGCGAGTTGCTGGAGCGGCTGGTGGCGCCCAGCCTCGCGGGCTATGTGTTCGGGCATCCGGAGCGGGTAGGCGCCGCCGGCGCGATGGCTCTCCTGTGGCAATACGGCCTGAACGGCACGGCGTGGCCCGTGCTGCCCCGGGGCGGTGCGGGCGCTCTCGTCGATGCGCTCGTACGCGCCTGCGAGGGAAACATAGAAACATCCACGCCGGTCCGGGACATCGTGATTGGCGACGGCGTCGCGAAGGGGGTGACGACGGCGTCGGGCGTCGTGGAGGCCGACGCGGTGATCTGCGCCACGACCGCCACCGGCGCCCTCAAGATCGCCCCCGGCCTTCCCGCCGACATCCGGTCGGTGCTGCGCCGGGTGACCTACTCCGGATGCTGTCGCGTATTTTTCGGTACCGACTCGAATCCACTTCCCCGGGATTGGTATGCCGTCATGTTCCCGCGCGGAATGGACACGTTCATTGCCGGCATGAGCAACGCTACGGTGCTGCGCCCGGAGGCCGCACCGGAAGGAAAGGCCCTGATCGACGCGCTGCTGGTCGAAAGGGAAGCCGATCGGTTCTCCGCATTGGAGGACGGACAGGTGGTGGAGCGGGTTCTCGCGGAGACGCGCCGGTTCCTGCCGGCGATGACGGCAGAACCGTTGTTCGCAGAGGTGCATCGCTGGCCCGAAGCAGGCTGCCTGGTGCCGGGCGGGGCCATGAAGGCGTTGCATGACGTGCGGCAACAAATGCCCCGTCGCGTCCCGGGCCTGTTTCTTGCTGGCGAATATATGGGGATTCCCTCCGCGAATGGCGCGCTGCAAAGCGGCATGAACGCCGCCGCCGACTGCGTGGAGAGGCTGTCGCGGCAGCGCAGCTGAGCATCGCCGCCCCGGGCGCATTGCATTGTCCGGATGAGCAGGGCGGCGTAAGCGATGGAGTGGATGCGAAAGTCTTCTTACCGCCTGGGGCTACGGGCCCCAGCGCGCTCGGCACTTCAGTATGAGAGACCGTGTTCCATTGTCCGCTCCTGGCGCCGTACGAGCGCCTCGCCCCTATGCCGCCAGCATTCCTCAGAGAGGTTCCGGTAGCTCCCCTAGGCTTGGCGAATAGGCAGGACTTTCTGTATGTCTGTGGATGGTCGCAACGGCACCAGCCGGAAACCGGAGCAGGCTACCGGTCGGCACATCAGGGGCGGTGAATACGGGATGCGCCATTGGTGGCAGGACGAGATAGCGATTCTCGAATATAATGGGGCCGTCCTACAGGGCGAAAATCTGGGTCACCTTCTGCAAATGCGCCCGGCACCTCTTGTCCAAAGGCATGGAAGCGTAAGGGGTCACAAGATCGAACTAGTCGGACCGGCCGTCATCTGGATCGTTTCTTTCCGGCCGCGGGATTTACGCGTGGATGAATTCGAGAGGCTCAGGACAGTGATTCACTTTGATTGCGGATCGTTAGGCAAGGCCTCGGTCACGGCTGCACGAATAGTGGCCCCGTCTCCTGAATGAATGCCAGTGGTGGGAGCACCGGGAGCGCCTCGCCGGGCTTGTCCGCCTGGAGGATGAATGCTGGCGGAGGTTGCGGAGTAGAGCGCCCGTGAGCCGGTTCGATGTCATTGTCGTGGGCGGCGGGCTAGTGGGTGGGGTCGCGGCGCGCACCTTCGCTTCCGCGGGGCTCGAAGTAGCGCTGGTGGACCGCGCGCCGGTGGAGACGGGCCAGGCCTTTGACGGGCGCACTACCGCCATCTCGTATGCCTCGGTGCAGGTGTTGCGGGGTGTGGGCCTCTGGCCCGCGGTCGCGGCGGACGCCGAGCCGATGACCGATATCCGCATCACCGACGGCGATGCGCCTCTGTTCCTGCATTACGACCACTGCGAGGTTGGCAGCGAACCATTCGGCTATATCGTCGAGAACCGGCTGCTGCGGTGGGCCATGGTGGCGTTGTTGGAAGATACGCCGACTGTCGCTCTGTTCACCCCGGCCACAGCGGCGCGGAGCGAACGCGACGGCGGTCTCGCCCGGCTCATCCTTGCCGATGGGCGCCACCTGCAGGCACCGCTGATTGTCGCGGCCGATGGACGCCGCTCACCGCTACGCCGCGAAGCCGGGATCGGTGCGGTGACGTGGGCCTATGGGCAGCAGGCCCTGGTGCTTACGGTCGGCCATGAGCAGCCGCACGGCAATGTGGCACATGAGCGGTTTCTTTCCGGCGGGCCGTTCGCCATCCTGCCGATGACCGACGGCCCGGACGGCGAACACCGCTCCTCCATCGTCTGGTCGGAGCGGAGCGCGCTAGCCGACGCGCTCATAGCCCTCGATGACACGCGCTTTCTGCAAGAGCTCGAATGGCGCTTCGGCGATTTCCTGGGCGCCCTCCGCCTCATCGGCTCGCGCTGGCGCTGGCCGGTCGGGCTGGTGCTGGCGGAGCGCTTCTTTGCCGCAAGGCTCGCGCTGGTGGGCGATGCGGCCTGCGGCATCCATCCCATCGCCGGGCAAGGCTTCAATCTCGGCATACGCGGTGTGGCCGTACTGGCGGAATGTCTCGTCGATGCGTTCCGGCTCGGGCTTGATATCGGCGTCCCGGCCGTGCTGGCGGACTATCAGCGTCGGCAGCGCGCCGACAGCGTGTTGCTGGCGGGTGTCACCGACGGGCTGAATCGGCTTTTCTCTAACGCCATCCCGCCTGTGCAGGCCGCCCGGCAATTGGGCCTCGCCGCTGTCGGGCGCCTGCCGGGCGTGAAACGCACCTTTATGCGCCGCGCCATGGGTGTGGCCGCTCGCCCGCCCCGCCTCGTCCATGGCGAGCCGCTGTGACACTGTAAGCGCCTGGGCCTAATGTTCCTCGGCGAGATAGCGTCGCAGCGTCGCCGCCATCGCCTCCGGCAGCGTGTCATGTGGGAACAGCGTGCGAAAGCGCCCGTCCGGCCCCATCAGGAAGGTTAGGGTTGCATGGTCTACCAGGTAATCGTCGGCATCCGCTTCCGGCGGCACCTTGCGGCGGTGTACGCGCCAAGCCTTCAGCACCGCGCGGGTCTGGGCCGGCGTGCCCCTGAGTGCGAGGAAGCGCGGGCCGAAATGCGCCATGTAGTCCCTGAGTGCGGGCAGGTCGTCGCGTGCGGGATCGACGGTGACGAACAAGGGTTGCACCTGCGCGGCGTCCGGTCCGAGCGCCTCCAGCGCGTCGGCCATGGTCAGCAAGTTGGTCGGGCAGAGGTCTGGGCAGAAGGTATAGCCGAAATAGAGAAGGGTGAAGCGACCTCGGAAGGTCCTGTCGGTCACCGCTCGCCCGTTATGGTCGGTCAGCGCGAATGGCCCGCCAAAAAGCGCTTCCAGCGGCGCGGGCGGCGCGGCGGCAGTGAGACTGACAGCGGCTAGCGCCATCAGAGCGGCTCGCCGCGCACGCAGCATCAGGTCGAATACTGTGCGAAGGCCACCGTGCCGGCACGGGCGCGATAGTCCGTCACCACATTGATGACTGCGACGCGCCCCTTGTCCACTTCCGCCTGGCCCCGCTCCAGCGCGGCACGGATGTCGCCCGGTTCCTCGACTTGCTCGCCATAACAGCCGAGCGCCTCAGCGATCTTATCGAAGCGGACATAGCCGAGGTCGCGCCCGATCTTTTCGCGGCCTGGATCGGCGGTCCAGCCGCCATTGCAGCTCACCACGACGAGTACCGGGATGCTCTGACGCTGGGCGGCTTCAAGCTCCATCGCATTGAGGCCCAGGGAGCCGTCGCCATGCACGCAGATGACCTGTTTGTCCGGTTTGGCGACCTTGGCGCCGATGGCGTAGGGCAGGCCGACGCCCATCGTGCCGAAGGGGCCGGAATTCAGCCGGTGGCCCGGCGCGTAAGTCGGCATGGACTGGCGCCCGTAATTTAGGATTTCCTGGCCGTCCACCACGAGGATGGCGTCGCGGTCCATGAAGTTCTTGACCTCTTCGCAGAGTCGCAGCGGGTGGATCGGGGTGTCGTCCGAAAGGGCGTTCCCGCCCGGCCCGGCGCGCTTTTCCGCCTCGCCCTCCGCCAGTCGGTCGCGCCAGACCCTGAAGCGGTCGGCATCGAACCGGCCATCTATGGCTTCGATCAGCTGCTCCAGTGCCGTGCGCGCGTCCGCAACGATGCCGATGTCGATCGGGCGGGGGCTCTGGGCGATCTCGGTCTGGTCGATATCAATCCGCACGATGCGCGCCTCTGAATTGAAACGCGGCGGGGCGGCATGGCCGACGATATAGTTGAGGCGCGTGCCGAGGATGAGGATGCAGTCCGCCTCGCGGAAGGCGGTCGAGCGCATGGTGGCGTAATGCCAGGGATGGTCCTCCGGCACGACGCCGCGGCCCTGCGGTGTGGTGTAGAAGGGAATGCCGGAGGCATCGACGAAACGGTGCATCGTCTCCGAGGCTTCCGACCAGAGGATGCCGGACCCGGAGACTATCACCGGGCGCTCGGAGGTCGCGAGCATGCGGGCCGTGTCCTCGATCAGATCCTGCTGGCCGGCGGGCCGGCTCCTGAGCAGCGGGCGGCCCGAAGTCGTCCAGTCGATCTCTTCCTCCGGCACCTTCATGTAGAGCACATCACCCGGCATATCGATATAGACGGGCCCCGGCTTGCTGGCCATCGCCTGCTGGAAGGCGATATCGACGATTTCCGGAATGCGGCGCGGGTCATACACGCGGGCCGACCACTTCACGCAGCCCTCCATGATCCGCATTTGGTCGATCTCCTGGAAGACGTCCTTGCCGAACTGGCTAACCGGCGAGCAGCCGCCGATCGCAACCACCGGCGTGCAATCCACCAGCGCGTTGCAGAGGCCCGTGACCAGATTAGTTACGCCTGGTCCGGAGGCCGCCATGCAGGCCGCCGGTTTCGTCCGCAGTCGGGCATAGGCATGCGCCATCATCGCCGCTGCCTGCTCATGGCGCACATCGATCATGCGGATGCCTTCATTGGCGCATTCGGTCTCCGCCAGCAACATCGGGCCGCCCATCAGGAAAAACAGCTCGTCGCAACCCTGCCTGCGCAACGCCTTGGCGAGGATTGCCGATCCCGTCAATTCGCCCATCGATTGTTTCTCCCGTGTGTTTCTGGCCTCTGCGTCTCTGGCCCTTGCGTTTCCGGTTTGGGCGCCAGTCTCTCCAGTGAGCGGCACTATAGCTGCCAGTTTCCTGGCGGCGGAAGCCCGGATCGCGCCTATGCGAGCTTGAAGCCCTCATAACCGTTCGCGGCCGCGGCCGCGCATTTTTCCCGGTAGAGCGGAGCGCCGGCACCGTAGAGCAGGAAAATGCGCCGGTTCTTGCCAGGCCGGTTGGGGTTGACGCCCATGAACCAGCTATCGACCTTGGAATAGAGCATCCGTGCCGCACTTTCGTGGACATGCGTCGTCCATTCAGCTTCCGCCGCCTCTTGTGCCTCCATCCGCCTGACGCCTCGCGCCCGCATGTGACGTATGCAGTCCGTCACCCATTCGACATTCTGCTCGCTGCAGCGCGGGATATTGCAGAAGGAGGCGGCATTATGCGGGCCTACGATGGTGAACATGTTGGGAAAGCCGGATATCTGCATGCCAAGCAGGGTTCTCGGGCCATTGGCCCATTTTTCCTTCAAGCTCTGTCCGTTGCAGCCCCGGATGTCGATAAGGTCAAAACCGCCGGTCACAGCGTCGAACCCGGTCGCATAGACCAGGATATCGAGCCTGTGCTCTTCGCCCGAGGTGACGACGCCGGCTGGCGAGATGCGCTTGATAGGCATTTGATTAAGATCGACGAGCCGCACATTGTCCCGGTTGAAGGTCTCGTAATAGCCGGTTTCCATCGGGACGCGACGGGTGCCGAAGCCGTGGTCCTTCGGTACCAGCTTCTCGGCCGTTTCCGGGTCGCGGACGCGCACACGGATCTTGCGGGCCATGAATTCCGAAATCGTGCGGTTGGCGGCCTCGTCAACAAAGGTGTCGCGGAAATTACCCATCCAGATGCCGAAACCGGGCTCGCCATAAAGCTTCTCGTAGAACGCCTCACGCTCCTGCGGCGAAACCTCCATCGCCTTACGTCGGTCGGCATCGTGAATGAAAGCACCGTGCGAGGCGCGACACCGTGCGAAGATCGTGTCGTATCCAGCCTTGATCTGCGCCTGCGCCTCGGCATCGATGGGCGCGTTGTGAAGCGGTGCGCACCAGTTTGGGCTGCGCTGGAAGACGGTCAGGTGCCCCGCCGTTTCGGCAACCACCGGAATGAGCTGCACCGCGGTCGCGCCTGTGCCGATAATGCCGACCCGCCTGTCTGCGAGGTCCAGCGGTTCGCGGGGCCAATCCGAGGTATGAAAGGCGTGGCCGCGAAAATCCTCCATACCCTTGATGATGGGTAATTGCGGTACGGACAGCGGGCCGATGGCGGTGATGAGCCAACAGGCGCGGGCGCGGTGGCCGTCTTCCGCTTCCACCTCCCAGGTCAGCGCCGCCTCGTCCCAGCTTGCGCGGACGATGCGGGTATGGAACCGGATCTCGCGGCGCAGGTCGAATTTGTCGGCGACGAAATTCACATAGCGCAGCGTTTCCGGCTGGGGCGCGAAATGCTCGCTCCACTCCCATTCCTGCAGCAATTCCTCGGAGAAGGAGAAACCGTAGCTGTAGCTCTCGGAGTCGAAGCGCGCGCCCGGATAGCGGTTCCAGTACCAGGTGCCGCCGACATCGCCGCCGGTCTCGAACACGCGCACATCAAGGCCGAGTTCCCGCAGCCGGTAAAGCTGGTAGAGGCCGGAAATCCCCGCGCCGATGATGATAGCGTCATGGTGTTCGCATCGCACCGCCTGGCTCATGCCGCGAAGTTTCCGCCCAACTCGTCCTCGATGAAGATGTGCACGATCTCCTCGAAGCTGGAATCCGTCTCAAAGCCGAGTGCCCGGCCTCTCGCCGGGTCGAAATGCGTGGCCCAGCCGTTCACGATCTGCTGGATGAAAGGGTCGGGTTCGAAGCGCACGCGCGCCGCTACTCGCGCCCCTGCGACGGAAGCGAGTGCTGCCAGCATCTCCCGCACGGTGACGGTGAGGCCTGGCAGCGCTAGCATCCGGGCCGGGCCCCAGTCCTCCGCCGGCATGGCTGCCGCCTTCAGCGCCGTGTCTACCAGTTTGCGCGGCGAGAGCACATACATCGCCTGGTCCGGCTCGACCGGGCAGACAGCCTCCTCGCCCCGCAGCGGTTCGCGGATGATGGAACTTGCCCAGGTGGACGCCGCCTTATTGGGTTTTCCAGGCCGCACCACAATGGTCGGGAAACGCAACGCCCGCCCGTCCACATAGCCCTTGCGGGCATAGTCCTGCACCAGCAGCTCGCCGATGGCTTTCTGCGTGCCGTAGGAGGTCTGCGGGTTGAGCATCAGCGCGTCCGGAATCGTCTCCGGAATCATGCCGCCATAGACTGCGACCGAACTTGCAAACACGAGCCGCGCTGGGGACGGCAGGCGGCGGGCTGCGGCCAGAACATTCATTGTCCCCTGGAGGTTGACCGTCATGCCGAGGTCAAAATCTTCCTCAGCCCCGGCGCTCACCACTGCGGCCATGTGGAACACGGCACCCGTATCCGGGGCAATGACAGCCGTGACTTGCTCCGGGTCGCCGATATCGCCGATGACCGCCTCGACGCGCGGGTCATGCAGCAGGCGGGGGTCGGGCGCAGCACGGTCGAACAGCACGATCCGTTCGATCGGCTGCTCCCGACCGGCGGAATCCGTGAGCGCATTCACCTCCAGCAGCCGGAGCGCCAGCCGCCGACCAATGAAACCGGCGCCGCCGGTAATCACGACGCGCATGAACCTTGCCTCCTCCCTTCGGGCGGCGGGCGACCATAGCCGGCCCGGTGGGGTCTGTCACGGCGGCGCGGCCTGATACCTTCGCTCGGCATCAAGTGTCCTCCGGGTGCTGTGGCATGACAGCGTTACGGTTCGCGCCCGAGGCCGGCGGCGGCGAGAGCCGCCAGATAGGCATCCCAGAGTTCGCTCCGACGTTCGCCAAGTTCGCGCAGATAAGTCCAGCTGTAGATGCCGGTGTCATGCTGGTCGTCGAACACTAGCCGGACGGCGTAATTGCCCTCGGGGAGGATGGCGGTGATGTTGACATGGGCACGGCCGGACACAAGCGTCTTGCCGTCAGCTCCGTGGCCCTGCACCTCCGCCGAGGGGCTCTCGACGCGCAACAATTCCGCCGGCAAGTCGAAGGTCGCACCGTCGTCGAAGGCGACATGTAGGACGCGTTCTGCCCGGGAATAGCGCAGTTCCGTCGGGTGGCTCACTGCCTATCCTCCCGCGCGTCCTCCTGTCCGTCCTCGTCGAGCGCGCGCGCCTCCTCGACCAGCATGATCGGAATGCCGTCGCGAACCGGATAGGCCAGCCCGGCCGCGCGGCTGACCAGCTCGCCCGCCTGGCGGTCGTATTCCAGCGGCCTCTTGGTCACCGGGCAGACCAGCAATTGCAGCAGCAGTGGATCGATCTCGCTTGAACCCGTCATCGCCTGCCTCAATTCATCAGTCCCGGGCCGTCATCATCCGCCGCCCCGAAGCCCGACATCGCGAACAGCGTCTCCAGCATCCGGGCGCGGGCGCCCGTGTCGCCGCATTCCAGCAGCGCTTGTTTCTCATTGGGTGCAAAGGGGCAGCCCATCGAGAGCGTATTGACCAGCGTTTCGTCATCCGCCCTGCCGACGGCGTCCCAGTCGGCGCCGAGCCCGCGCCGGATCAGGAAGCCGCGCAGCGCCTCCACCAGGCTTTCGCGGTCCACCGGGCTGCTACGACGCGCATCGAGGTCGTCGCCGAACTTCTCGAAATCCGCGTGGACGGTACGGTAGCCATCGGGATGCAGCGCCCGCTCGTGGTCGATGCGGAAACGGGCGATGCCCTGCAGCGCAATCGTATAGCGTCCGTCCTCCAGCTTCTCCGATCTCTGGATTTTGCCGGCGCAGCCGATCTCATAGATCGGCGGGTTCGCCGGGTCGGCACCCTCTGCGAAGGGCTGCACCATGCCGACAATGCCCTCGTCATCCAGCGCATCGCGGATCATAGCCCGGTAGCGCGGCTCGAAGATATGCAGCGGCAGCATAGCGCGCGGCAGCAACAGCACGCCGGCCAGCGGAAAGACTGGAATGACCTCTGGCAGGCTGTGCCTGAGGGTCATGGCCGCCCGGCCCTTAGCGCCTTGGTTTCCAAGCGCGGGTGCCTTCGACCCGAGGGCCGCGCCTGATAGGCAGGGCAGGGCGCAACAGCATGCGGTGGTCTCGCCTGAAGTCCTAGCGGAACATCAGGGTCGAGAGACGGCGGCGGATATCGACCGTGAGATCGTGCATTGGCCCCCATGCCTCGAAGAATTTGACCAGCTGGCTGCGCGCCGCCCCGTCGTTCCAGTCTCGGTCGCGCCGGTAGAGCTCCAGCAGTTCCTCCGCCGCTTCCCTGTGACGGTTACCGCCGAACAGCGCCATTGCCAGGTCGAAGCGCGCCTCGTGGTTGTCTGGGTCGGCCTCGACCGCTTGGTGGAGGGCAGCGGTGTCGCCCGCATCGGCGCTCTGCTCGGCCAGATCCACTGCGCTGACCGCCGCCGCCACCGCCGGGTCGCGCGTCGCGTCAGCAGGCAGCCGGTCCAGCATAGCGCGGGCCTGGGCGGTCTCGCCCGCAGCGAGGAACACCTGGGCGAGCCCGGCCAGCGCGGCGATGTTCTCCGGCTCCTGCTTCAGCACCTCGTTCAGCAGCGCGCCAGCGGTCTGCGCGTCGCCGTTCTCCAGCGCGGTCCGTGCCTGCTCGATGGCGGCCTCGACAGCGGATTCGACCGGCCCACCGACCAGCCGCTCGACAAAGGCCTTGATCTGGCTTTCCGGCAGTGCGCCCATGAAGGCGTCCACCGGGCGGCCCTTGTCGAAGGCATAGACGGCCGGGATCGACTGGATGCGCATCTGCTGCGCGACCATGGGGCTCTTATCGATATCCACCTTGACGAGGCTGACCTTGCCGCCGGCATGGGAGACGACCTTTTCCAGCACCGGTCCCAATTGCTTACAGGGCCCGCACCAGGGCGCCCAGAAATCGACGATCACCGGCGCCGTCATCGACGCCTCGACGACATCGGTCATGAAGGTCTGGTCGGTGGCGTCCTTCGCGACGCCGGGCGCGCTGGCCGCAATCTCCATCTCTCTACCCCGGTTCCAGGACGGCTAGCGCAACATGGCGGCACAGCCGCCCGCCGGCAACCCCCGGCGATGCATCACGGGATGTTTCATGGCTGTCAGGTCGGCATCCTACCGGCAGCCCCCGGAGGATGCTGCAGTTTACCACCGCCTGTGCCATGTCAAGGCATGGCAAGGATAGTGAGCCAAAGAAATGCATCTGTAGGAAAGCGTCCTGGTGGCAGGGGTCCCACCGGCTCCGGTTAACTACTCCTTGCTTGTGTTTTGCCACAGATGCTCGTGTTTAATCGATCCTGCCAAATTGCTCAGGCGGGCGGACGGAGTGTAGGATCTTCAGGGGACGCCGCCGGGCCCCATGCGGACATATGGGGGTCAACCTTGGGCGCGCTTTGTTCTCGCTGACGGTCGCGGATATAGCTGATCAAACCGCCGGGCATTCCCATGGCCCAAAGCAAGCCGGCCTGGATATGGCCAAGGTCCTGGAATTGCCGCAGGGGCGAACGGCTGATATGCAAGCCCAAACGGGCAACCTTTCGAAAGGGCTGCCTCAGCCTGCCAGCACGCCACGAGAGCGGGCGTGTCATCCGTGGAGCTTTCATCCACCACAACCCGCTCAAATTTCAATACTCGGTCGAGCAGCGGCGGTGTTGGGCACCGGACGGCAATTTCAAGCGCCAGACTGCCTTGGCCACCGTCGGGTCCGCCGGGTCGTATGCTGCGCCAATGAACCATGTTTCCGCTCTGCGGTGGGGTACAACGCGAATTCGGGCAAGGCGTTCATGCATCCGTCCACGGGTCGATCACGTCAATGCCCGCATCCGCGAAGTCCCGCACATTGCGCGTCACCACCGCCATGTCGCGTGAGCGTGCGATGGCCGCGATCTGGCAGTCGGCTTCCGGCATCGGTCGTCCCATCGCCCGCCGGGTGGCGGCGATCTCCGCATAGGCGGATGCGGCGGTGCTGTCGAATGGAAGAATACGGTTGGCGAAGCCGGTGCGCAGCATCCGTTCCAGTCCTTGCGCTAGTCCATCGCGTCGCCTGCCTGGAGGCATGATTGCGAGGCCATAGTGCAATTCCGCCTCGCTGATCGTCGTGAGATGCAAGCTCGATGTCGCCCGTTTCGCGACCCACGAGACAATCCCGGTATTCGGCGCGGGCTGCATCAACTCGGACAGCACATTCGTGTCGAACACCAGCATTGCCGCCGCTTCAGTCGCAACGTGGCGGCTCGCGCATTGGTCCGCGCGGCGGCAGTTCGAGCTCCACGCCGCCGTAGGGTGCGAAGCATTCGTGGATGAAGGCGGCCAGATTCTCCGGTTCGGCTTCCCGGCCGACGGCCTCGCGCAGGATCAGCCTCGCCTCCTCTTCCATCGAATGGCCATTGCCTGCTGCCCGCGTGCGAAGCCGGGTCTTTACGTCGTCGTCCAGATTACGGATCGTGATGCTTGCCACGTCCACGTCCTCCTCCGTCCCATCAGCGCAAACTCTACTTAGTGATTGCAACGCAATCAAGTGCCACCCGCGATTCTCTATGGATTCTAACTGTGCGCCAGACGGGTATGCGTTGCCTCATCAACGAAAGAACTCACATACGAGCCTCTCTTCAGGTAGGATCTTCGTGCTGAAACCGCGAGCGTCCGAGCGCCTGGTCCTGCTGCCTCCCTCGTATGCGCCCGCCGCCGAGACATGCGCGCGTTACCGTCGAATCGAACATCTGGACCAGATGCACCGTCTCGCTCAAACCCGTCAGCGTGGCGAAAAACTCCTCGAACACCCGCTTCCGCTACATGCCCGAAGCCAATCGGCACTACGCCGCCCGCGCCCGGGAAGCCCTCGACCTGATCTTGAACCCGCAAATGACCCTTCGATTCTGACTGCGTCAACGGAACTCAAAACGCGCCATCAGGACGGCGCAATGAAACAACCGTGCCCGGAAACCCCGAAAACTGTGTGCAGAAAGCTCAAGGCAGCAAACAACGACCGTCAAAACCGGCGCGCAGCCGACTTCACCGTCTCAAACAAGGCCGCCTACCGTCACGTCAAGCCCTACAGACCCGAAAATGGTCCTGGTAGGGGCCGGCGCGGCTGTTGCGCAACCGGGGCGGCGGCGTATAGTCGCCGGTCTGAGCAAGCCCATGAGGAACGCGATGGAAGACGGTCCCCAAGTCTGGCAGATGATCGTCGGCCTCGCTGTTTTGATAGTCGGGCTCTTCGCTTGGCTGCGCTCCGACATACGGCGGGTCGAGACGCGGCTGGAGGCACGGTTGGAGACGGAAATCGGCGAGGTCAAGGGCGAAATCCGCGAGGTCAAGGGCGAAATCCGCGAGGTCAGGGAAGAAGTCGTGGCCGTCAAGGTTGAGCTCGGCTTCGTCAGGGGAAAGCTCGACCCACTGGAACGCTACATCATGCGCCGCAACGACCCTGCAGCGGAGCCGGCGGAATAGCGGGATGGCGGAGGGGAAGGCCGGGCATCATTTTGAAATAACTCCTTTCCGGGGACTTGATATCCGGGAATCCGCCACAACCTGGTATCAGGAGGCGGCCGCAACGCTTCTTTTCGCGCTCCCGCTACCACCGAGACTGACATTCCTGATTTGGGAGTGTCGGTCGTCCCCTTCCCTCGGCCGTTTCCGGCCCATTCGATGATGGTTCCGAGGTCGCCGTGTAGCGTGGCGTGCATCTGGCCGCGTTTTTCGCCGGGCGTGAGTTCGATGCGCTCGATCAGGCCCCGAATGGCGGCGGCGGCCTCGTCGCGGTCTTCCGGGCGGTCCAGCGCCTCGGCGAGGCGCGCCACCTTGCGGCGGTAGATTTCCGGGATGTTGGGGTGGATGTCGGGCACGTCCGCCGGGACGGCGGCGAGGCGTTCGGTGAGTTCGGCCTGGCGGGCTTCCAGCTCGCGCAGCCGGTCGGACATGCCGCGCACATAGCCGCCGTCCTCGATGGCCGCGATCATGGTCTTTATCTTGCCCGTCACCGCCGCCAGTTCCCGGCGGTCGGCGGTTCCCGAGGCGCGGCGCTGGGTCATGGCCTGGACTCTACTATGGTTGGCGCGCCTCTCCTTCCGGCGCATTGTCGTTGGCGGCTTCGGACTGCCGGAACTGCTCGCGGGCGATCTGGCGCCCGAGCAAGCGCGCGATCCGCATCACCGCGTCGTCGATCCGCGCTTCCGGCCCGCCGCCCGTCCCGGTGTTGTCGTTCGCGGCAACGCGGGAAATTTGCTCCCGCTCGCGGCCCTTTCCGTCTTTCCGCATCGCCTCCGTCTTCCTGGATTCCATGACCCTGGAAGGGAGATTTGGACCGCACGGCAAGGCTTGTCACACGGTCG
>JAPORR010000071.1 GCA_026710105.1 Alphaproteobacteria bacterium | reverse complement strand
AACCGCTTGCCAGCGATACATCCAGACCGATATAGACATCCATGTCGTTGCCCTTTCCTCTCTTCAAGAGTTGGAGCACGCCTTCAGGCGTGACTCCGTGAACACGCGTGTAAGGGCAACGACACCCGATTCGCCGCTATCGCCAGCCAAAGGCTGCAACGGTGCCGGGTAGCGCCAAGCCCCATTACAGCATCTTCAACCTGACAGGATGCGGTTGTCCGGCTTCCCCGGCCGCACCGTGCTGGGCGCCGCTGGAGAGAACCTACCGACCGTTCTGGAGGACATCTGCGCCGATGCGGAGCGCAAGGACACCCTGACGGCGTGGCTGCGGGCTTTGACGCCCATGGATGTGCGCGACCTCGGGTTTAGGCGCGACCAACGCAGTCGGGTGGATTTCTTCCTCATCGAGAGCGACGGCAGAGAGGTTTCGGCAGACAGCGCATCGGACGGGACCTTGCGGTTTCTGAGCATTCTCGCCGCGTTGCTCGGCACGGCGCCGGCACGGCTCTACGTCTTCGAGGATATCGACCACGGGCTTCATCCAGCACGGCTTCACCTGCTGGTCGAGTTGATCGAGCGGCAGACAGTGGAGCGTGGGATTCAGGTTGTCGCAACAACCCATTCGCCCGGCCTGCTCTCTATGATCGACGAACGGACTTTCAAGGCGGCCTCTGTCGTTTGGCGTGGAGAAGACACGCGGAACGCCGTCATCCGTCCTCTGTCAGGCTTGCCCAATACCGCCAGACTGCGAACCTCTCAGGGTCTCGGACAACTACTCGCACGCGGCTGGATAGAGGACGCGCTTGCCTTCGCCGAGGGTTACGAAAACGATGGGAACGCCACAGAATGAGCATCCCCATCCTTCCCGAAGATTTCGGGAAGGACCAATATCTGCTGGAGCCGTTGTTCAAACGGCTCCTTTAGTCCGTCGGTCGGCGTAGGACAAGGGTCACAGTCTGCCAGAACCCATTACTAGGCGGCGTCAACGAAGTGCTGAAATCCGACCGCCTTCGGGAGATCGTGAACAAATACGATGGAATGATCGACATCTTCATTCTCTGTGTGGATCGGGACGGTGAACCAAGCCGAAAACAGCGGCTGGAGCAGATTGAAGCCGAGTTCGGAGAATAAGGTCATACCCGCGCTATATGCGGATTCGAAGATATTCCATGACATCTCGCAGACAGATAGAATGAACGCCAGGACAAGATGCTGCCTGCTGCTGCCCCCATGCGCAAGGAAAGGAGCTGTGATTTATGCGCCTCGACGGTAAGACTGCGATCGTGACGGGTGCCGGCTCCGGCATAGGGCGGGCTGTGGCGACGACGCTCGCCGGGGCAGGCGCACATGTGGTGGCGACCGATATCGACGAGGCAGCCATTGCCGCCACTGCGGCGGCGGTGCAGGATGCAGGCGGCTCCGCTGAGGCACGCCTGCTTGATGTCACCGACAAGGCTGCCATCCTGGAGACCGCCGCTGCGCTCGGTGCCATCGATGTGCTCGCCAATGTTGCGGGCTGGGACCGGATCATGCCCTTCACCGAGAATACGCCCGAGTTCATTGAGCGCATCGTCGAGCTTAACTATCTGGGCGCGGTCCGCCTTTGCCATGCACTGCTGCCGGCGATGATCGAAGCCGGTGGTGGCAAGATCGTCTCGGTCTCCTCCGATGCCGGCCGCGTCGGTTCTATGGGCGAGACTGTCTATGCCGGCGCCAAGGGCGGTATCATCGCCTTTTCCAAATCGCTTGCCCGCGAGACAGCCCGGCACCGAATCAATGTCAATGTCGTCTGCCCCGGCCCGACCGATACGCCGCTCTTCCGCAGCCAGCCGGAGCGCATGCAGCAGGCGCTGATCCGCGCTATCCCCTTCCGCCGGATCGGCGTGCCACAAGACATCGCCAATGCAGTGCTGTTCTTCGCAGGATCCCTCAGCGACTATGTCACGGGCCAGGTGCTGAGCGTCTCCGGTGGCCTCACCATGGTGGACTGACCGCCGCCGGCCCTTGTGGGCGGGCGGGGACGCGGACAAAGACAGGACGCCCATGACAGATGCCATGCCGCCTGGGAGCGAGGCCAGCGGAGCCGGTGCTACTCTGCTGTCACGCCTCCCCGGGAAATGACTCCAGACCTGCCGAGGCTGGCACCAGGGGAGGTCTGGCTTGTAGGCGCGGGGCCCGGCGACCCCGGCCTCCTGACCCTACTCGCGGCCCGTGCCCTCCAAGACGCGGATGTGGTGGTCCACGATGCGCTGGTGGATCCGGGTACGCTGGCGCTGGCGGGGGCGGGGGCACACATCGTTGCCGCCGGCAAGCGCGGCGGCAGGCCTTCGCCCTGCCAGCCGGATATCTCCGCACGCCTCGTGGCAGAGGCGAAGGCAGGCCGGCGCGTATTGCGGCTCAAGGGCGGTGACCCGTTCGTTTTCGGGCGCGGCGGGGAGGAAGCGCTGGCGCTAGCGGCCGCAGGCGTGCCGTTTCGCATCGTGCCGGGGGTGACAGCCGGCATCGGCGGGCTCGCCTATGCTGGCATCCCGGCAACGCACCGGGATACGAATTCCGCCATTGCCTTCATCTCCGGACATGCCGCGCCCGAGGCGGGTGGGTTGGACTGGGAGGCGCTGGCGCGGGGCGCGCCGGTGTTGGTGTTCTACATGGCGCTTCGGCAGATCGGGGCGATCGCCGAGCGCCTGATGGTCCACGGCCGCCCGCCGGAGGAGCCCGCCGCCATCATCAGTCACGCTGCCACGCCGCGCCAGCAAGTCATCGAGACCACGCTCATAGGCCTCGGCGAAGCGGCGCGGCGGGCCGAGCCCCCAGCCATCATCGCGCTCGGCCCCATAACCGCCTTGCGCTCCCAGCTCGACTGGCTGGGAGAGACATAAGCCAGAGTCTGTTCTGACTGAACCGTGTTCGAATCCGCTCTCCCTGAGCCCTTTGTCAGCGCCGGCAGGCAACCAGCCTCATGCCACCGAGATTACCGCCCTGGAAGAGGCGGGCGACGCTGGAGTAGAAGTCATCCAGCTCGGCGAACACCTCCTCGCCATGCAGCGCCACTTCCCGCTCGCGGTCGGCACGCCAGGTTTCTGCGCGTTCTGTGACGAGCTCCGTCCAGAACGCCGTTACATCCTCGATCTCGACCCTGGCGAATCCTGCGCGGTCCAGGTCGCGACGAAGCCCGTCGAGCCGAGGCAGATGGCGGCAATAGACTTTCTTGGCCAGCATGCCGCGCTCCTCGTTAGTCAATGCACCCCGCTCGAAATAATCCTCAACATACATAGTGCCGCCGGGGCGGAGCGCCTCTCGGCAGCGCGCGTAGAGGTGTGCGCGCTTGGGGATGTGCAGAAACACCAGCCAGGCGAAGAGGGCGTCGAATTCGCCGGGCGCGCCGTCCAGAATGTCCCCTTGGCAGTGGTTCACTATGTCCGCAAGGCCGACGCGTGCGGTCAACAGGGTACCGACTTCATGCAGATCGGGCTGGAGTTCGAGCGCGGTGACGCGGCAACCCGCCCGCCCGGCGATAAGCCGCGCTGGTCCGCCGAGCCCGGATCCGACATCAAGCACACGACAATGCGGCCCGAGGCGAAGCCGGGCAATGCCCTCCTCTACCGCGGCCACGCCGTCATAGTGGTACTGGTCGAAGCGAGAGAGCACATCGAGGGGAATCGGGCCGGTCTCCGCGATGCCGGCGTCGCGAAGCTGAGTATGGATCCGCTCCACCCGCGAATAGAGCTTCATGCTTTTGATTGCCAAACCGGTCATGAATTCGCCCGTTCTGCTGCGCTCGCGGCGCCAACACCTGCGTGCCTAAAAGGCTGAAAATGCCACGTGGGTGGCGGAGGAGAGTGGGAGTCGAACCCACCTGGCAGCGATGCGCCGCCGCAACGGTTTTGAAGACCGAGCCGGCCACCGGACCGGATTCCCCTCCATAGCCGCGATTTGTGGCAAGTCTAGGCCGGGCGGGTCAAGCGGCGAAAAACGGGCGCAGTGCCGCCTTCTCCTCCGGCCTGCACCAGGCCCCTTCCAGAGCAGCCGCGGCGAGTCGGCAAATCTCGGCGCGGTCGAAGCCGAAGACATCCATGAGCAGGGCATATTCCCCAGCGAGGCTGTTGTGGAACATGCCCGGGTCGTCGGTGTTGACCGTGATGTTGAGCCCGCGTTCCCAGTAGCGGCGGACAGGGTGGTCCTCAGGGCGCCTGATGACGCCAGTGGCGAGGTTGGAGAGCGGGCAGAGCTCCAGTACGACGCCGATCTCCGCCAACAGATCGATGACCGCTTCATCCTCCTCCGCGCGCAGAGCATGGCCGACACGGTCCACCCGAAGGACTTCGACGGCACCCCGGACGCTCTGCGCACCAGCTGCCTCGCCGGCATGCGCGCTGGTCCGCAGACCTGCCCTGCGGGCTAGGTCATAGACTGGTGCAAAGGGCTCAGGCGGATAAAGATGTTCGGAGCCGCCAATGCCGATGCCCAGAATGCCGGCTTCATCCGCGACATCGACAATTTCGGCAAGCGTCCCTGCTGCATTTCGGGGGCCGAGGTCGCGGACGAGATCAGCGATCAGATAGAGTGTTATCTCCGGAACCAGATCGAAGCCGCTGCGGATGGCTTTGGCGAGGCGGGCGGGCGTAAGGCCCAGGTCCGCGAATCGGCTGGGTGAGAAAAAGAGTTCAGCATAGCGGATATTCTGGCGCGCGAGGTCCGCTGCAACGGCTTCGGCGATGAAGGTGAAATCATCGTAGCTACGCAGGAAGCTGTTCTTCCAGATCCAGGTGTCGATGAAAGCGGGGAAGTCGGGATAGACGAGGCGCTGGCGCAATGCCTCGATAGTCGGCACGGCTGGGTTCCCACCTGCGGTCTGGATCAGTTCAAAGAGCGTCGGCAGGGGAATCGCGCCCTCAAGATGCAGGTGCAACTCGGCCTTCGGCAGAGTAGCCAGCCATTCGTCCCGCTCCGTCATACAGCCCTTCCTTCGGGAGGATCAGCCTGGACTGTCCGGGTTTATGGCCAGAAACGCCGCTGCCAGCACCAGGAAGATGGTGAGCGCAAGCGCAATGCGTCGGCGCTGCCACGCTGTGTCAGTGCCGGGGCGCCTCTTCGCACGCACGAGTTTCACGGCAGCGTCCACAGTGATTCCGAGAGTGATAAGAACAGCAAGCGCCAGAAGCTGATGAAGCGCCATCGTCCCCCGCTCAGCCCCCGAACGCATCCTGCCTGTCCGCGCTTGGCGTCAGGTTATGGCTCGGCACTCGCTCGCTCTCCTTCCCGTGGGACCGGGCGTCGTTACCTCCTGGTTTTTCGATCTCGACAAGGGTGAAATCGGACAGCAGCATGGATGCGTGCGCTCCTGCGGAATGCACTGGTGGTCGAGACGGAAAGCCTTGACCCCAGCGTCGGGTGGCGATTCGATGCCCCGAGTCTAACAGGAGCGACAGATGGAACCTAGAAAACTGGCGTCAGCTCTCTTCGACGAGCTGGCGGCAGGCACCCATGATGGGATCGGTATCACGCGGGCCAGCTATGGCGAGGGTGAGGCATTCGCGCACGAAGCGGTAGCGCGCGCGGCCCGAGCGCTCAAGTTGGAAGTCGAGACCGATCCCGCCTGCAATACCTACATGACCCTAGCGGGTACCGACAGCTCGGCACCGCCGGTCATTATCGGCTCGCATCTCGACTCGGTGGCTGAGGGTGGCAATTTTGATGGCGCGGCGGGCGTGGTCGCCGGGTTGGCAGTGATCGCCTCGCTCCGCCGGGATGGTGTCACGCCTCGCCGCGACATCCGTGTCATGGGTATCCGCGCGGAGGAGAGTGCCTGGTTCGGCACCTCCTATATCGGCAGCCGGGCAGCCCTCGGCACCTTGCCGCCAGGCACGGTGGAGACCGCGCGGCGGGCCGATACAGGGTGCACGCTCGCCGAGCATATGCGGGTCGCGGGCGGCGATCCGGAGGCACTCGACCCGCCTTTCCTAGACCCCGCCCGCGTGCATGCATTCCTGGAGGTGCATATCGAGCAAGGCCCTGTGCTGGTCGAGCAGGGCTTGCCAGTCGGCATCGTCACCGGCATACGCGGCAACCGGCGCCTTCCGGACGCGCGCTGTCTCGGCACCTACAGCCATTGCGGCGGCATGCCGAGGCGCTCGCGGCAGGATGCGGTGATGGCAACAACGGATCTGATCGCCCGGCTCGACAGCCTCTGGGACGAGCGCGAGGCAGCAGGCGAGGATTTCGCCTTTACCGTCGGCAAGCTCTCCACTGACCCTGGGCGCCATGCCATGACTATCGTGCCAGGCGAATGCCGTTTCTCTCTGGACATGCGCTCGCTCGACGGGGCATTTCTTGACCATCTGGAAGAGTGGGTTACTCAGGCGGTGCAGGAAATCAAGGCCTGCCGAGGCGTCTGGTTCGAATTGGGTACGATGACGAGGGCTGCCCCCGGCGTGCTTGACGAGCGCATTCGCAGCGGTCTGCTCGACTGTGCCCGCAGCCTTGGCGTGCCGCATAACGAAATGGCTAGCGGGGCGAGCCACGACTCTGCCGCCTTCGCCGCTGCCGGGACGCCGACCGCCATGCTGTTCGTGCGCAATCCGCATGGCAGCCATAATCCAGACGAGGCTATGGATATTGATGATTTCATGGCCGCCGTTGACATACTGACCCGCTGGCTCGCAACCGAAGGAGCATGCGCATGACCCGTATCGCTATTCTGGACGATTACCAGGGCATTGCCCTCACCATGGCTGACTGGGACAGCCTGCCAGACGAGTGCCGGGTCGAGGTCTTCCATGACCATGTCGCCCACCCAGCCGTGCTCGCTGACCGGCTTCAGGATTTTGAGATCGTCTGCATCATGCGCGAGCGCACGCCTTTTCGTCGCGAGATTCTTTCCCGCTTGCCGAATCTGAAGCTCTTGGTGACCACTGGCATGCGCAACGCCTCCGTCGATGTGGTGGCGGCCACGACTCAGGGCGTCATCGTCTGCGGCACTGCCGGCAGCGCGCACACCACGCCCGAACTCACCTGGGGCCTGATCCTCGCCCTCCAGCGACATATCCCCGCCGAGGATCGGGCGATGAAGGCGGGTGCCTGGCAGACGACGATCGGGCGCGGGCTCGCCGGCACAACACTCGGCCTGCTGGGCCTTGGACGTCTCGGCTCCGAGGTCGCAAGGATCGGACAGGCATTCCGCATGAACCTCATCGCCTGGAGCCAGAATCTGACAGCGGCGCAGGCCGCCGAGCATGGTGTTACCCGCGTCGAGAAGGACGACCTCTTCCGGCAATCAGACGTGCTGTCGATCCACACCCTGCTGAGCGCGCGCACGCGGGGGCTGGTGGGTGCGCGCGAGTTCGGCCTGATGAAACCCTCAGCAGTTTTAGTAAATACCTCGCGTGGCCCTATCGTGGACGAGGCAGCGCTGATAGACGCGCTCCGGAATCAGACTATCGCTGCTGCTGGTCTTGATGTTTACGCCGCCGAGCCGCTGCCCCGCAGCCACCCGCTAAGGGGCCTCGACAACGCCGTGCTGACGCCGCATCTGGGCTATGTCACCTATGACACCTTTTCGGTTATGTATTTGCAGACACTGGAATGCGTGCAGGCTTGGTTGGCCGGCGATCCGGTGCGTGTCATCTCGAGCTGAAGACGGTGCCGGTTCTGGATCTATCGCAATACGATCTCTGCGGTACGTTGGATCCGGAAAGGTCCCGTCAGTGTCTCTCCGGAGACGGTGAACTCCGCACGATAGAGGCCCGGTGGTCATATCTTCGACTTGCGGTGCTTACCGGCATAGGAAAGATATGGTGCCCGGTTTTCGTCGATCGAACACCGGATCTGGAAGAGGATATTGCCGTCTGGTCCGGTGATAACGGTCTCGATGACCGTGCCCGAGAACGCGCCGTGTATCCGACGAGCGCCAGCGCAGTTGCCGATGCTGCACCTGGATAGCCGTCATAAATAGCCCGTTCCTTCTCCGGGACCTCCACTGTCAGGCCGGCGCGTTGGATAATCGTGGGGGCAGTGTAGTGCGCCAGGTGCTCGGAAGCGCTCCATAGCGCCGTCTGCATCCCGCCGGAGGTCGATGCATCGCAGCGCGGTAGGTCTGCAGACAGAAGAATTGAATTATTGCAATTGGCGCTGAAGGGATCGACAGGCCGACCACGTCTTTCGACTTGGAAGAGCAGATGCGGGAGTTCCGACCGGCCGGAGTTTCCTGTCCACCCCAGCACATCTACTGCCGAGACCCGCTCACCCTTGCGCACCGTAACGCTGCCGCGTTGCAGATGGCAGTATTGGGTCGTCCAGCCGCCTCCATGGTCCAGGCGAACGCCATTGCTGCATTTCTTGCTTGCCCGGCTTGGGGCCCCGCATCGGGCTGTCCTCCATCCCGTCGCGCCGTCCCAGCACGACGCCATCGGCTGCCGCGATGACAGGTAGCCGCGCGCCTGTTCCGGCGATGCAAAGCGCCACCCGCAAACTGGCGCGGCGAATCCGTGGCAGAACATGCCAAAGACATTCAAGTGCAAGCATTGTCATCCGGCCGGTTCTGATGGCTGAAAAAATAACCGCCGCGTGGTCTGGCTGCACAAGGAATCGCCTTCTTTAGAGAAGCGGCAGCACAAAATTCGACCGACTGCTGTCCCGGTCCGTCACGATTTCGCCGCCTGAGGGCCGACCACGGCGCTTGGCACGGCGCTTGCTTCCCTATGCTAAGGTGCAACCCAGGCGCGGAGCCAGGACGTCATGACGGCAATGACAGGCTAGCAGCCTCCAATTGCTGCGGCGTTTCGGCGTTCACGCCCGCGTCTTAAGATGGGAGGATTGTCATGAGATCAAAAAGACTACTTTCACTTCGCAACCTGGCGGTCGGAGCGGCGGCGGCCATACTGCTTGCCAGTGCCGTATCAGCTCCGGCCCGTGCCGAAGGAACGCTGCGGGTCGGCATGACTGCGGCGGACATTCCGTTGTCCTGGGGACAGCCCGACCAAGGCTTCGAGGGTTTTCGCTTCATGGGGCTAATGCTCTACGATGCACTCATCAATTGGGATCTCAGCTCGGCCGACAAAGCGTCCAGCCTCATTCCCGGCCTCGCCGAGAGTTGGTCGGTGAACCAGGCCGACAAGACCAAATGGACCTTCAAGCTGCGCAAGGGCGCGAAGTTCCATGATGGCTCCGAATTTGATGCCGATGCGGTGCTTTGGAACTTCGACCGGCTGTTTGATAAGAACTCGCCGCAATACAGCGCGCGCATGGCCTCGCTGGTGAATTTCCGCATTCCCTCACTCGTCTATGACGCGGACACCGGCACCAAGGGTTGGAAGAAGATCGACTCGCATACTGTCGAGTTCACGACCAAATCGCCGGACAGTTTCTTCCCTTACCAGATCTGCTACATCCTGATGTCGAGCCCGGCGCAGTTCGAAGCGGTCGGCAGTGACTGGAACAAGTTCGCCCAGACACCCTCTGGCACTGGCCCGTGGAAGCTCACTCAGATCGTGCCGCGCGAGCGCGCCGAGTTTGTGCCGTTCACGGAGCACTGGGACGAGATGCGCCGGCCGAAGCTCGACAAGGTTGTCACGATCCCGATCCCGGACCCGAATGCGCGCACTGCCGCACTGCTTTCGGGGCAGGTGGACTGGATTGAGGCGCCCGCACCCGATGCCATTCCCCGGCTGAAGGAACGGGGCATGACGATCTCGTCCAATCTCTACCCGCATGTCTGGTCTTGGCATCTCAGTCGGGTCGAGGGCTCGCCCTGGAACGATATCCGGGTCCGCAAAGCCGCTAACCTCGCCATTGACCGTGACGGCATCATCTCGCTGCTCGGCGGCTACGCGGTCAAGGCTAGCGGGCATGTGTCGCCAGCCGATCCCTGGTACGGCGCACCGAGTTTCAAGCTCGACCACGACCCAGACGCTGCGAGGGCGCTGTTGGCTGAGGCTGGCTTCGGGCCTGACAACCCAGTCAAGGTCAAGATGATGATTTCGGCCAGCGGTTCTGGGCAGATGCTGCCGTTGCCGATGAACGAATACATGCAACAGAACCTCGCTGAGGTTGGCATCGAGGTCGAGTTTGAAGTCATGGAGTGGCAGAGCCTATTGGACCGCTGGCGCGCCGGCGCCAAGGCCGAGCAGGCCCAGGGCGCACACGGAATCAATGTCAGCTACACCACACAGGATCCTTACAGCAGCTTTACACGCTTCCTGCGCTGCGACCTGCATGCGCCGGCTGGCGTGAACTGGGGGTATCATTGCGATGCGGAAATGGACGAGCTGCTAAAGAACGCTTCCCTCGCTTTTGACCCCGCAGAGCGGGACAGCTGGCTTGCCAAGGTGCATACCCGTGAGGTGGATAATGCCCTCTTCCTTTGGGTGGTCCACGATGTAGCGCCCAGGGCGATGACGAAGCAGGTCAAGGGCTTCGTCCAGGCCCGCAACTGGTTCCAGTCGCTCACTCCGGTTACCATGAATTGAGCTACCGAAGCGGGCGGTCCGCGTCTCGCGGGCTGCCCGCTTCGGTGCAGCTGTGCCTCTATGCTCGACTACATCATCCGCCGCGTCCTCTATGTCATCCCGATCGGCCTCGGGGTGACGGTGCTCGTCTTTGCCTTGGTTCATATGTCCCCGGGCGATCCACTGAGTGCCGTTGTGCCGCCGGACGCGCCGGAAGAGATGGTGCAGGATCTGCGCAAGGCCTACGGTTTCGACAAGCCTCTGCCGATCCAGTACGTCTCATGGCTCGGGCGAGTGGTGACGGGCGATCTCGGCGTATCCGTCGCGCGCGGCCGCGAAGTGGTAGAAGAACTCCGCATTGCCGTGCCAAACACCTTCATCCTCGCGGCAGGGGGGACGCTGCTTGGATTCACCCTGGGCGCGATATTCGGCGGCATCGCCGGCTATTTCCAGGGGCGCTGGATCGACAAGCTCGCTACTGCCATTGCCATCACCGGCGTCAGTGTCCCCCATTATTGGCTGGGCCTCGTCTTGGTTATCATCTTCTCCGTCGAGATGAACATACTGCCATCTATCGGCATGGGACCGGGTGGTTCCACCGCCTGGGCCTGGGACGCCGAGCATATGCGCCATCTCGTGCTGCCAGTCATTACCCTGTCCGTTATTCCAATGGGGCTTATCACCCGCACGGTGCGCGCCACCGTGGCTGAAATCCTGAACCAGGAATTCGTGCAGGCGCTGCATGCCAAGGGTCTCTTCCAGCGCCAGGTGCTGGCCCATATCGTACGCAATGCCGCGCCTACCACGCTTGCTGTCATGGGCCTCCAGCTCGGCTACCTTCTGGGCGGATCCATCCTGGTCGAGACCGTCTTCCAGTGGCCGGGCACTGGCTCGCTTCTCAACAGCGCGATTTTCGAGCGCGATCTGCCGCTGCTGCAGGGCACGATATTGGTGCTTGCCATGTTCTTCGTGCTGCTGAATCTCATGGTGGATATCTTGCAATCGGCCATAGATCCCCGGATGTCGCGCCGATGATGGCCACGCCCGCTCTCGACCGCAAGCAGCAGGCTGCTGTCGATGCGGCGCAGGTGGCTGTTCAGTCGCGCGGCTACTGGGTGACGGTGGCGGGGCGCATACGCGATGATAAGGTCACCATCGCTTGCGGTGTCATGCTGCTGCTGATCATCTTTTCCGCTGTCTTCGCAGACTTGGTCGCACTCGCCGACCCCTACAAAGCGAGCATGCTGAAGCGCCTCGCCCCCATCGGCGCGGACGGATACCCGCTCGGCGCGGACGAGATGGGGCGAGATATGCTCACTCGCCTGCTTTACGGCGGCAGGCTCTCGCTGTTCATGGGCATCAGCCCGATTGTCTTCGCGCTCGCCATCGGCGGCACGCTTGGCCTTGTCGCAGGCTTTCTCGGCGGGCGGGTCAATATGGCGATCATGCGCGTGATGGACATCTTCTATGCCTTCCCCTCCGTTCTGCTCGCGGTCGCGATCTCGGGCGCGCTTGGAGCGGGCATCGGCAACGCCATCGTGTCGCTCACCCTGGTCTTCATCCCGCCGATTACACGCGTGACGGAGAGTGTCACCACGCAGGTCCGCGCGCTCGACTATGTGGAGGCGGCGCGCGCCAGCGGTGCCGGCAGCTTCACCATCATCCGCGTGCATGTGCTGAGCAATGTGCTGGGACCGGTGTTCATCTACGCTACCAGTCTTATCAGCGTCAGCATCATCCTGGCTTCGGGACTGAGCTTCCTCGGCCTCGGCACCGAACCACCCGAGCCGGAATGGGGCCTTATGCTGAATACGCTCAGGCAGTCGATCTATGTGAATCCGTGGGTGGCGGCGCTGCCGGGCGTGATGATCTTCCTCACTTCGCTGACTTTCAATCTGTTGAGTGACGGGCTCCGCAGCGCCATGGATGTCAGGTTGTGAACGCTCCCGCGAGTGTGGATGGTGGCGCGCTGCTCAAAGTGCAGGAACTGCGCAAATATTTTCCCGTTCGTGGTGGCATCCTTAACCGCGCCGTCGGCTGGGTGCAGGCCGTAGACGATGTCGATTTTGACGTATCGCCCGGCGAGGTGCTCGGCATTGTCGGTGAGTCAGGTTGCGGCAAGTCCACGACAGCGCGCTTGCTCATGCACCTCATCCGTGCCGATGCAGGCCAGATCGTCTTCGACGGCGAGCCGGTCCGCCCGGATGATGCAGCCGCTTTGCGCGCGTTGCGCCGACGGATGCAAATGGTATTTCAGGACTCCTACTCCTCGCTCAATCCGCGTCTGCCGATTGAGGACACGATCATGTTCGGGCCGAAAGTCCACGGCGTATCGGCCGCCCAGGCCCGCGAACGCGCCCGCGAGCTGTTCGCTCTAGTGGGGCTTGATCCGGCGCAGTTCATCCGGCGCTATCCGCACGAGCTTTCCGGCGGCCAGCGCCAGCGGGTCAATATCGCCCGCGCGCTAGCCCTGGAGCCCCGGCTCCTCATCCTCGACGAGGCGGTCTCTGCGCTTGACAAATCAGTAGAGGCACAGGTCCTAAACCTGCTGCTGACGCTACGGCGCGAGCTTGGCCTCACCTATATCTTCATCTCGCATGACCTCAATGTCGTGCAATATATGAGCGACCGGGTTCTCGTGATGTATCTCGGCAAGGTTGTGGAAATCGGACCGACCGCCGAAATCTACGACTACATGCAGCACCCCTATACCGAGGCGCTGCTGTCCGCCATGCCGTCGATGGACCCCGACCAGCGGACCGAAACACCGCCGCTGACGGGCGATCCACCAAACCCCATCGATCCCCCGCCCGGATGCCGCTTCCACACGCGCTGCCGCTTCGCCGAGACTGTCTGCCACCACGCCGAACCGCGTCTCGAGCCGGTCGCTGGAAATGACGCAGCAGCGGCGGGCGACCATCTCGTTGCCTGCCACATGCGTAGGGCCGGCTCCGGTCACAGCGGGGCGCCGGGCTGAATATGGCGGCTCCGGCAACGGGTCCGATTCTCCGCGCGGAGGATTTGACGGTTCGCTTCACTGGGCGGGATGCTACGGTGAATGCGGTGAACGGCGTCTCCTTCACGCTTGATCCCGGCGAGGTACTCTGCATCCTCGGCGAATCTGGCTCCGGTAAGAGCGTGACGCTGCGCGCCCTGATGCGCCTGCTGCCAGCCCGTAGGACACAGCTTTCGGGCCGCATCGAGCTCTCGGGGCAGGATGTGATGGCGATGAAGCACCGTGCACTTGCGGACCTGCGCGGCACCGAGGTCGGTATAATCTTCCAGGAGCCGATGGTAGCGTTCGACCCTGTCTATACTATTGGCAGACAGATCTCCGAGACGATTGTCCGCCATGAAGATGTGAGCCGCGAGGAGGCTCGGCGGCGCGCGATAGACTTGCTCGACCGGGTACGTATCCCCTCGCCCGAGCGGCGGCTCCGGGCCTATCCACACGAGCTTTCAGGCGGTATGCGCCAACGAGCAATGATCGCGCTCGCGCTCTGCTGCAATCCGAGCCTGCTGCTCGCCGACGAGCCGACCACCGCACTCGACGCGACAGTGCAGATCCAGATCCTTCTATTGCTCAGGGAGTTGCAGCGCGAGCTCGGCATGGCCGTCATTTTCGTCACCCATGATGTCGGCGTGGCGGTCGAGATCGCAGATCGCGTCGCCGTGATGTACAGCGGTCGGTTCGTCGAGACGGGGCCAGTGCGCGAGATCATGCGCAATCCCCGCCATCCCTATACCCAGGGGCTATTGTCCTCGACCGTCCAGGGCTCGTTGCGCGGCAAGGCGCTGGAAGCCATTCCGGGCTCGCCGCCGGACATGACGAAGCTGCCTGCCGGCTGCGCCTTCGCGCCCCGCTGCCGCTTTGCCGAGCCCGAGTGCAAAATGCCCCCGCCGGCCATCGCTCTCTCCCCCCACCATATGGTCCGCTGCATCCGCGCGGCATAGGTGCGGCGGGCCCCGTTCTGCTGGACTCCAACCCGGCCTGAATCATAATTTAGTGGTGTCTATCACAGCCCACCAGCGCCTTCACAACGTGGGGGCTGACAAACACGAAACATCGATGGACGGGGATGGCTCGATTTATCATCCAGCGTGCCGAGAGTGTGGGCGATGGTTCGCTGTTCGAGGAGAGGTGGTAGACAGATCTTCAACCGCTCGCTCACGATCCGAAATACCGGGTAGGAATCGAAACCGTATTGCAGGTTCTTGGCCCGAATGAACGCGTCGGTGGCCATCATGGCTCGAACGGTCGGTACTCAATCAAGACGGATTGGCCGATTATGTCTACGATGGTGACCGACAATTCCGTACCCTGGGCGTCCGTCAGTCGAAGCGGTTTGCCGG
>JAPORR010000226.1 GCA_026710105.1 Alphaproteobacteria bacterium | reverse complement strand
GCAACACCGTCAGGCCTGACATCTTCTTCAACCGTGAAGACCTGGGTCTCGAAGGTGGAATTTGGCGGCAGGTTCCAGCCCTATTTGTGTCCATAGGGCTGTTACTGACCTTTCTGGGTTTGGTTGCAGCGCTTGAACAAACCGGGCAGGTCCTCAAGTCCGACGAGACCGGCGATGCCGCCACGGTAAGCGGTCTGACCACGCTTCTTAACGTCGCCAGCGCCAAGTTCATCATGTCTCTGACAGGGCTGGCCTGTTCCATCGTCTTCAACATCTTGCTGAGATCCTGCACCAATTGGAAGGATCGAGCGCTGAACAAATTATGTTTGGATATTGAGAGTGGTTGCAAATTCATAAGCGAGCAGGACGTGCTTGGCGAAATGCTCGCTCAGGCCAAGGAACAGACCACTCAATTCCAGGCATTCAGCACCGAGCTGGTCGCTCAGATTGCCCAGCCTCTCAAGGAGGACTTACCGAACGCCATCCGAGAATCGGTCGGGGAGGCCATGCAGCCCCTGATCGACAACATCTCCCGCGGCACCAATCAAGGCATTGAATCCTTGGTGGGGAGCGTAAGCGGCCGGCTTGTCGAGGGTGTCGAAGGCTCGGTACGCGAGATGAAGACGCTGATGGAATCCGTTGGCATGATGCTGGGTGAGGCTGCCGGTCGGCTTGAGCGTTCTTCAGAGACGATGACGGGCAACGTCCAGGACGCGACAGGCACTCTAGTCGAGAGGATCGACGGTCTTTCCGGTGGCATCGACGCCTCCACGGCCCGACTAGGCAATTTCGCGGAGGCCATCGAAGGCAGCGCCAGCATCGTTACGACTTCCAGCGAACAGCTCCGTCGATCAAGCGAATCACTGTCCGAGGCTACAGGCCCGATCCGCAACTCCATCGCTGACATCCAAGCCTCTACCGAGGCCATGAAGGGGACCTCAGAGCGTACCGAATCAATTCTTCGTCACACGCACGAGGTGATCGAGACCTCGCATGTTGCGGTGCAGGACGGGCTGCGGACACTGGACAGGTCGGTGACCGAATTCAAGGACATCATCGACCGTTATCGCGAAATCGATGACCGTCTTGGCGATGCCTTCAACAAGATCGAAACCGACCTTCGAGCCAGTATAGAAGAAATCGGTGCATTCGAGCGGAAGGTGAACGAAGAGTTCGCCCGGGCGCTCAATCGGCTTGAAGCGGTAATCGCACAGGCTGAGCCCTTCGTCCCGGCGTCCGAGGAGTAGCTTGCAATGGCGGTTGCCGTAGCAAGACGTCGGCGTGGCGAGGAGGAGGGAGAGTCCGTTTTTGTGTCAATGACGGACCTCACAGTGTCGTTCCTGTTTATCCTCCTCATTCTTCTCGCATTCTTCGCAACCCAGTTCCAGCCCGAGGACATGGTTCCGCTTAGCGAGCATGATACCCTTAAGCACGAGGCGCTTGAATTAGCCGGCCGTCTCGTTGAAGCGAACAAGATTCAGCGCCAACTTGAAGACGCGCTGGCGAGGGAACGTGGGCGGCTCCACCAAGTGGAGCAGGAGCGGCGCGAACTCACCGATCGCCTTGCGGCGGCAGAGGGCAAGATAGCTGAGCTACGGGAAGAACTCGCGTTAGCCGCTGCTACCATCGACAAGCTTCTCGTGCAAATTGAAGCCTTACGTCGCGAGATCGAACTAACGCGTACGGAGCCCGACGATGCCCGCACGCGCTTGGCTGATCTCTTGAACCAAGTCGAGAAGCTTGAGCGATTGCTGGAAGGTCTTCGAAAAGAACGCGATCGGCTCAGGGAACAACTCTTCGAGATGGCCGGCCTGGATTCTCTCGCTGCATACCTCGAAAGCGCATCCAAGGCCCGCGAAGCGCTGCTTGAGCGTTTGGCCAACCAGATACGCCGGAGGCTCCCGGGGATTCAAGTGAGCGTGGACACCACCGACGGGGTCATTCGCTTTCGCGCCGACGAGCTTTTCCCCACCGGGACGTGGCGTATTCCTCTGGACAGTTTGGCCGAACGAGTCTCGCATGCAGTGGGCGATGCCCTTGCCGAAACGCTCCCTTGCTACACGCTGTCTCCCGATTTGGACACCGAGGTGTCATGTGAAGGTGCTGTGGCCGCCATCGAGACCATCCAGATCGAGGGCCATACCGATGACGTCGCGCTCAGCCCCGAACTTCAGAGCCGCGAGCAGATGCGCGACAACTACGATCTCTCCGCTCGACGGGGTGCAGAAACCTTACGCGTCATGACGCGCGACCGCCCGGAGCTTCGCCATTTCCTCAACTTGCGCAGACAGCCGGTATTGTCGTTTGCGGGCTACGGTGAGACCCGTCCAATAAATCCGGACGACACCGACGAGGCGAAAGCGCAGAACAGGCGCATCGACATCCGGTTCATTCTGCAGACGCCGCGAAATCTTCTCCAGGTCAAAGAGATCCGGTCCCAACTGACCCGTCGCCGTACAGACCTTCCGACGGTAGTGGATGAGCCCCGCCCATGACGTCGCTCTCGGAGCACCTGAAGAAAGGCCGCTCGACGCTGCGGCAACCTATGCCAGACGAGCCTGTCGCTGTGCTCAGGGCGTGCGCGAGTATCGCCAGGACTTGGCCCGGCATTGAGATCGAACCAACGGAGGAAGATCCTGAGCAATTGGTTCGAGATGTGGAACGGCGGCGTCGCACGGGAAATTGGAGCGATTTCTACTGGGCCGACCTGGACCGCGCTTCGCGCGCGTTGATCGATAACGGGTTGTGGCGTAATCGGCGGCATAGACGTCTACTTCAATTCCTTCTGGATCAGGTGCGCCCGG
Source organism: Alphaproteobacteria bacterium (assembly GCA_026710105.1). Classification (GTDB taxonomy): domain Bacteria; phylum Pseudomonadota; class Alphaproteobacteria; order Bin95; family Bin95; genus Bin95. Next base: position 12,162 of record JAPORR010000226.1, on the reverse strand, counting down.
GGGTAAATCGCCCGTACCTGCGCACTTTGATCCGCAAATACCTTGAAACGTTCGATCCAAGGTCCACTCTGACACGGAAGCTCGCGCCCGTCCTCAAAGCCCACTGGCGTGAGGCAAAAATGCCGGTTGAGCCTCTGGTCACTCAATTTCGGATTTTCGACCCCGAGCCAGCACCCTCTCAGGTCATCGCGTCCTTCATGATTAGGCAGGAGAATCCGTTTGCTGCATTGCGCGGGCTTGGAGTGGAGGCTCCGCATGGACCGGGTCTGATGGCTTCCGCACACTCGTTGTTCCTCTCCACCCTTGCGCCTCGAATAGCCACAGGTGAGTCTGCGGCTACGCGCCGGTTGCTTTCCTGGTTGAATCCCGAAGGCGAGCATGCACCGCTTGAGGGCCCCGGTGCTGCGCAGGCCTTGGATGTCTTGCTCCTTCCTTGGGAAAGGGGCGACCCGGACTCGGACTTGCGGCATCTGATCGAAGCCCGCCTTCTCGCGGCTTACGGTGATCCCCGGATTGAATCGACCGGTTTCTGGTCTAGTGTTTGCGGGCGCGCGCGGCGCGTGATCCTCAGGTGGCTCGCAAGTTCCACGATTCAGGTGTTCTTCGATATCGTTACGCAGGCTGATCGATCGCATATGTGGTCGGACCGGAAGCGCCTTTGGATGGACCTCGTCGACGAGAATCTAATCTCCGAAGCTTGGTTCGCCTTGAGCGAGAATGGCTCTACCATCGCGGATCGTCTCTATCGGGAAAACAACGAGACCCCGTTAGCCTATGCCCGAAATCGCTCTCGGTTGTCGCAGGATCGTCGCAAATGCCTGTTGATAATGAACGTGCAGGGGCATTGGGTTGTCGAAGGGGCCCACGACTTTCCGACATGGGTCTTCCCTCCCGGCGACGTGTCAGTCTTGACCCCGTACGCGTCGTCCTACACATGCGAGCAAATTCGCGATATTCGAGGCTCAGAGCAACCTAAACGTATTCGGCACGATTCGCAGTGGCGGAATAACGTCATAACGGCACTCAGGCGGTGATCCGGCTGGTCCACACCTACGATGACGAGAAGGTCGTCTTCACGGCCGAAACCCCGTCTCCGGGCTACTTCCATCGAATTCGCAAGACCAGTACGCCTTCTCCCGACCTCGACGAGTGGGCGGCGGGTGATGTCGCCCGGTGCGACGGGCTGGGGGCGCTACGCAATTACGGCGAGAGCTTTGCAGGGACAGTGCGCTTGGAGGTTGATCGCATCGTCGCCAGTCATGGCTCCGTTGCCGCCTTGACCGCAGGTCAGGCGCGATCTCTCGGGCTCCCCGGTCGTCCTCCTTATGCACTTGTCGCCGACACGAGCGGCGTCATCGGTTCGCCGGGTTTCGAGCTCCATGCGCGCTGGATGGATGGCGGGCGGACAGCAATCGCTCGCCGGCGGGGCGCATTCCTTGAGACTGGGCAAGGCGTGTTTCTCATCCCCGAGCCGCAGTTCTCGCTCATCGAACTAGCCGATTCGTTCAAGGCAGGCTCGGTTGACCTGCCAGATCACTGGAGCGCGCTTGCTCGGTTCCGGCGTCTGCTCGATTCCGACGACGAGGCCAGCGATCCCGTGGAAATGAGCGCGTTCCTTCACGGGCTTCGCATCTATACGGGCGCCGCCCTGTCCTTGAGTCTCCGCGGCGACCCGGACGACCTGGACTTCGATCCTGTCCTATTCGACACCGAGGCCGCGCGCACGGCGGAGGAAACAGGCACACCTCTCTCGGAACAGGACGGGGCTTTGCCCGCGAGGCTTCTCGAGATCTTTCAATCGCACAAGCGCACGGGCTTCAGGGCGTTCGACTCCGCCAAGCGGAGCTATCTGCTCGGCCGGCAGAGCTACCTCATCGTCGACGACGATCTTGAGATTGCGCTTCAGCTCGTGCGCGAGAAGCAGCAAGTGGGTCCGGCGGAGCGCCGAGCCTTCGCCGCCAACCCGCGTGCGGCAATTGCAGAGCGTCTGGCGGCGCAGATAGATGCGTCGCCGATGGAGGCGAGCGTCGATGTTGTCGATGAGGACATCGAGGCGCGCGTTGCAGATTTGTTTGTCGAAACGCCAGAGTACGCCGATCGCGCGATCGGGATCGGTCTTTGGCAACCGCCCGAACTGAACTTTCTCCCGAGGCCCAAGAACGAGTGGTTGCCGGAGAGCTTCGCTCTGGAACTCGGAGGGGTCTGGGTTAACCTCACGCCGGAGACCGTCGCGGTGTTACGCGATCAGGTCGACGCCGCGATTGCCCAGGGCGCGTCCCACGTCGCGTACCAAGGGAACCGGATCCCGGCGACATCCGATGTCCGGGACAAGCTGGCGAGCGTTGTGGCTATCGAAGCCCCTGAGCAGGCTTCGGAGGCAGAAGCACCCGATAGGGACGACGATGCCGAGGAAAGACCCGCGCCCACGGTGGTCATCGTCCATGAGAACTTTGTGGAAGAGAATTGGGCCCCTGAAGGTCCCATCCGCGCACACGCCGTCGCCGAATTGCCCGGTATCGTGCGGACATCTTTGCTCGATCACCAGCGAGATGCGCTTGAATGGCAAGTTGAAGGCTGGTGCACCGGCCTTCCCGGCCTTCTCAACGCTGACGATCAAGGGCTGGGAAAGACGCTTCAGACCCTCGCGTTCCTGGCTTGGCTGCAAGCCCGGATGTCAGACTCATGTTCCAGCGAGCGTCGGCCAGTGCTGGTCGTTGCGCCGACGGGGCTGCTCCGTACTTGGGAGGCCGAAACGCGGACGCATTTGGCCGGCACGGGGCTCGGTGCGCGCATCGACGCCTATGGATCCGGCCTGCGGGACTTACGCGTGCCGGACCTCGCCGGCCGCGATACCGATGATGGCGAGCCGCGACTTACCTTCGAAGCGCTTCAGTCGTCGATCAAGGAGGGACGTGGTCACGAATGGTGGGTGCTGACCACCTACGAGACTTTGGCCAACTACCAGCACAGTTTCCGGCGTATCCGTTTTGCAGTCGCCGTCTTCGACGAAATCCAGAAGATCAAGAACGTCAAGACCTTGATGGCGCTTGCGGCCAGGGGGGTTCGAGCGGATTTCCGCATCGGTTTGACCGGCACGCCGCTTGAGAACCATGTAGCCGACTTGTGGGCCGTGATGGATGCGGTGGTCCCGGGGCGTCTGGAAACGCTCCAACGGTTTCTCCATCGTTACGGCGACGTGACCGAGGACAAGATGCGCGAGTTGCACGCGCGGCTATTCCGTCCCTCTGGAAAACCCGAAAAGCTCTATCCGCCCGTTGCGCAACGTCGCCTGAAGGAAGACGTGCTAACCGGCCTGCCACGGAAGGATTATCGAGTCTATCCGGCTACGATGCCGTCGGTCCAAGCGCAAGCCTACGAGCTTGCGCGACGCCACTTGGCCGACGGGGCTCGTGGTTCCGCCCTGAAGCTGCTGCACCATATACGCGGCGTCTCGCTTCATCCCGAGCCGCCTGATACGGTACAGGGCGAACCGCAGGCTTATTTCGCGCGCTCCGCAAGATTTGATTCGGTGCGTCGAATTCTTACACGCATTCACGCCGATGGCGAGCGAGCGCTGATCTTTACCGAACATCGACGGATGCAGGCTTTTGTCGCGCAGTGGATTCGTTCCGAGTTCGGATTGAATGAAGTGCGCATCATCAATGGAGCAACCACGATTGCGAGGCGAAAAGCATACGTGTCGACTTTTCAGAACCATCTTGAGCATGACAGGGGATTCGACGTCCTGATTTTGTCTCCCCGCGCTGCCGGTGTGGGCCTGACCCTGACCGCGGCGACCCATGTCATCCACCTCAGCCGCTGGTGGAATCCTGCGGTGGAGGAGCAGTGCAACGATCGAATTTATCGAATTGGCCAAGAACGCGATGTCACGGTCCATCTGCCTTTGGCGATTCATCCTGCCCATCGGGAGCGTTCGTTCGATTGCGTGCTGAACGATTTGATGCGCCGGAAGCGCTCGCTGGCTCGCGCGGCGCTGTGGCCTCCCACCTTGAACGACGACGACAACGCAGCACTGGTGACGGGGATCAACGGTGCAGAGACCTTTGATCCGACGGAAATTGACGATCTCGACTGGCACGGCTTTGAGCACTGGGTTGTTGATCAGGCCCGCGAGAGCGGGGATTGGGAAGCCTCGTTAACACCGAGTTCGGGCGATGGGGGCACCGATGCCCGTTTGAAGCACCGCCGCAGACAAGACACCGTGGCCCTGGTTCAAGCGAAGCATACAACTCAGCGTGATCGACTCGCCGGTGAAGAGGCGGTCCGTGATCTGCTGCGAGCACGAGGTCGCTATCGGGGAGACCACCCCCAGTTGGTTGCCATCACCAATGCAGCCGGATTTACCGAGGGTGCTCGTGCGCTGGCCCTAGAGCACGATATTGTGCTTGTGGATCGTGACCGGCTCGGATTGTGGCCAAACCATGTTCTTGCATAGAGGTTCATCGAAGCTCTCCGCACGGACCGACGGAGCGACCTCTACTGTCTGTGCCCGCTCACGCCGGCATCGACGAGGCCGAGGCCGTATGTTCCATGGCTTCGACCACCGGGCCGGGCTCACGGGATCGTCACGGGAACGGCTCGCCGCGCTCGCCGGCGCCATCGAGTGGGTTCTCGACATGCAGCAGCGCGAGGCGGCAAGGGAAACGACCGAAGAAGGCAGGAAACGCGCTCATCGCCGCTTCAACGATGCCGTGCTGGCGCTCTCCAGGGCATTCGCGCTCGCTGCTGTAGGTGACGGCCGTAGAAGATATCGCTCAACAACAGGATCGTGCAGATCGCCACCGCCGCTGCATCGTCGTCGCTCAACGCGATCGCCTTCCATGCGTCCGGACGCAGCTGCATCGCCCGCTCGAAGCCGTCGATCCACATGTCCCACATGGGCTCACCGGTGCTGGAATCGATCTGCAGGACCGGCGCGCACTCTTCCGGACACGCCACCAGCTGCTCAGCGGTCCGGTTGTAGTAGTCCATCACCGCCGCGACCACGGCCTCCACCCCGGCGCCATCCGCGAAGGCACGGTCTCCGCCCCAGATCCCCGGCAGCCATTCCGATGGTTCGATCGCCTTCGGGCAGACGATCAGGCAGCGGCGACGTAGCCATCGATCTCCGGGACGGACATGGAAACACGTTCGGGCCGGACGGCGTCCAGCGCGTCCTGAAGCTGCCGAAGACCGTGGTTCGTATTGCTCATGACCGGGCAGTTATGCTTATCGCACCGGTCGAGCGCGAATTACGGACCCACCACGCCGTGAGTGAGTCGACAGCCTCTCACTCCAGAGACTGGCCGAAAGTCAACTTCCACAAACCCTCAAAAAGTGCGGATTCCTAAGTATTTGACGGCGATTCCTAGCCATTTGACGGCGGTGCCGGTATCAATCTCTCCTGTGTAGCGCTCATAGTTGGCGACGGGCAGCAGCCGGCTGCCCTGGTCGTCCCAGGGCAGGGTGTTGGCATAGTGGGCCGTGCGCCCCGCGCTCATGGTGGCGTTGATCGCGGCAAAGGCGGTGCGGGGCAGCAGGCACTTGTTGTAGCGCCCGGCGGCGGTGCTGGCCTCGTGATGGACTGCGACATGGGTCGAGGCCTCACGGTCGTAAAGTCGGCCCGACCAAGCGGTGATGCGCAGGCTGACCAGCATGGCGTCATGGGTGAGGTTCATGCGAGCGTTCCTCCGGATGTCTGCTACTGGGTGCGGGCTGCGGCCCAGCGGATGAAGGCGGGCGAGCGCTGCAGGGCGGGATCGCGCCTGATTGTAAGTGACGGTCGAAATGTGCGCATATTTGCTGGTCCTAGATGTGGGGCTTTACACGGACGGATCAGTTGATCTCGCTCAACCGGCTGCCATGGCCGGAAGTTCCCTTCCGGCCATGGAAAGCTCATTGTGCCTTGGGTTTCGGCGTGTCACCCGAAGGGCCGGAGCAGAGCGTAGGAGCCGCGCAAGCGGCTTGACGCGTCGCAACCCAAGGCGCCCGCCTCAACATCTGGTAGGTGGCATGCAGCTGAACTTCAGCGAATACATGCACTTTCTGACCGTCGCTAACACCTGATGCAGGACCCGACCAGGAACTCGCCGACCTCGCGGCGCAGGCGCTTCGCATAGGTGACGATGGCATCCAGCGTGATGTCGTCGGCCATGCGGTAGAGCGCGCCGCAGAGTGCGATCAGCGCGCTGGCATTGTCAGGCACCATGGCGTTCTGGGGATCGTCGATGACGACCCTCGGATGCGGCAGCTCGCGCCAGACCTTGAGGAAGGCGGAGAACTCGACCGCTGCCGCCTCGCCCACCGTGCCCCGGAACAGGGCACGCTCGACGCCCGGATCGAGGCTGGCGCGCCGGTTGACGATACCCGACACCATCTCCCAGGTGCGGGGGCAGCAGAAGGCCTTCTCCATCGCCTGCGGATCGAACACATGCAGCAGCTCCGGGCGCAGGGAGACGAAGAACAGCACTTCGGGCGCGATATCATGCTCTGCCCCCCAGGCGAGCCAGTCCTCGGCGTCGACCCGGATCTCCAGATGGACGAAGCGCGAGGCCAATGGCGTCGGCATGCGGTGGACGACGCCGCGATCGCTCTCACGGTTGCCGCAGGCGATCAGTGAGGCGCCCTCGGGCAGTTCGTATTCGCCGACCTTGCGGTCGAGCACGAGCTGGTACAAAGCCGCCTGCACCATCGGCACGGCCGAGGGCAGTTCCTCCAGATTGATGAGCCAGCGGCCGGGATCGTCTGTCGGCGGCAGGAAGGCGGGCGGCGCCCAGCGGGTGCGGTCCGAGCCGTCGCGCCAGGGAATGCCACGCAGGTCCACGGGATCAAGCAGCAGGGCGCGCACATCGACATAAGTGCGCTCGGCCTCCGAGGCGACTTGATGGGCGAGCGCGCTCTTGGCAGTGCCTGGGGCACCCCACAGTACAACCGGCTGTCGGGCTTCGACCAGCAGCGCCAGCGTTGCGGCCAACTCGCTCGGGCGCAGCGTGTAGTCGGCGGAGATCGTCACGGGGTCGGTCATCGGCAGGCTCCGGGATGGCGGACAGGCGGCGCGGGCGCTCCCTCCGGACCGCCCGATCCTCACGAACGCCCCGCCGGCCCTCCCCTCATCGCGGCGCAAGGCAGGTGGACGGCTACATGCGCGACGCCGGCAACGGAGCTATTCGTCAACTGCTGGACGTTCGCCGGTAACAGATCGGCCCGTCAGAGGGGAAGGCGAAGGCTGTCTTGCCCGGGGCGTATTTGTTGCCGTGAAGTCCGAGTGGAGCTATGCCTTCGGATGGAAAATCGATGGCCGGGAAGGAACATGGGGCGCCGGGACATGGCGGACGAGCACAAAATCGCGGTCGCATCCTTTATGGCGAAAGCCATGGCCGTCATGTGCGTTCACAATACGATCCTCGAAGACTTCCACGACGGGATTCATCCGGTGACCCATACCGGGGATTTCTCAGATGTCGTGGTGATCGATGCGAACGGCCGGCGCATTCCCTGGACGCGGGTGGCGCACATCGAACAACACGAGATGCGCGAACTGATGCGCCAGATCGTCAACTGCCTCTACACCGTCAATCTGAACGCCGGCGACATGGACTTCCTCGCTATGCTCGACTGGGCGGCGAGGGAGGCTGGAAAGTGGGACGAGCCGGAGCTGGACGAGGTCACGATCAAGGGTCTCGAACGGAGACGACGGCGGAATGAGCAATCCGACGAATAAACGGGTCGAGAACTTCGCCGTGTTCGCCGGCCCTGACGGTGCTCGAGGGAGGGGGAGATTGATTTCAGACGGTTGCGCTGCGATGACGGCTTCTCCCCATCGTATTGGGGTACCGGCGGAGAACGCTGGCACTCTGGGTCAAATCCGTTCCGCTGCTGGTGAAAGGTCCGTCGAATTGCATAACGGACAAGAAGGTCATCAATGCAGCACAAATATCGGTCGACGATTAGAGTCTCTACTCTCCGAAGACCATAAAGCGATTAGCATCACGATGCTGGAGTCTTATCGACTTACAGCAAAGAAACAAAAATCGAATATCCCATGAAGTGTCAAGAGGATAGTCGTGCCGAGATATGACAGAGCTATACGAATACTGGTGTGACGCTGATCGGTCACGCAACAGGGATAAGAATCTGTGGCGTCTGTCTGAACTGCAGGATGGGCGTGAGCATGCTTTGGATGAGTTGCCCGGTCGTGTGCTGAGTCACTATGTGTCTGATGAAGAAGTCGCGAAAATCTTGAACACACTGGGGTATCCGGCGACGGCGGAGTGCATTCGTACATTGCTGCCGGAGGGAACAGTTGGTAGATCGGGGGATCTCGGTGAAATACTGGCCACGGAGTTCGTTGAAGAATGGCTAGGCTACGAAGTTCCTGTACGCAAGCTACGCGACAAGGATCATCGGGACATGGCGATGCGCGGCGAGGACGTGATCGGTGTTGCCTATGACGACGATGATCGACTGATTTTATTGAAGGGCGAAGCCAAGAGCGCGCAGGCCCTGTCCCGGTCAACAGTGGAGAAGGCTCGAAAGAGACTAGACGAGGACTACGGAAGGCCTTCGGCACACTCCCTGATATTCGTCGGCCGCAAGTTGATCCAGAGCGATGATCCTGACAGGAAGGAAGTCGGGAAGGCAGTCCTACGAGAGGCGACGAGTGGGGCGATGTCGGTGAGAAGGATCGCTCATCTCCTGTTCACGCTGACCGGAAACCAGGTAGATCAGCTCATTCAGAACGACTTAGATGGCGCAGACGGCTCACGCCCGCAACACTCAGTGAACCTTAGAATCTCGGACCATCGAGACTTTGTCGAGGCCATCTACGAAGGAGCCTACGAGGAGGCGGGGTCGGTTGGAGACGGTTGAGGAGTTGATCGAGTTCTTGCAGCGTGCACTTGATGGCACCGCGCGTGGGGGTGTACTCGATACGGGCGAAGCATGGTCGATCATGCGGCAGGGCGGCGTGGTTCCTGCCGACGCGCCGGCGTTTCGCCGTACGTTGGACGCTGATCTGGCTGAGTATGGATTTGCGGTGTTAGATGCCGGGCTTGAGTTGAATTCCCTGAATCCTGGACATCGCTTAGCCAGGAACGCATTCAGGATCTCTGGCAAGGCGTTCGAGAACCTAGTGAGAAACGGTGATCCGACCGATCCGCAGCGCGGATTTTATCGCGTCATCGCGGCGGCTTCCTATCACCTCGGAAGTTTTGCAGCCATTGCCTATGCGCTCTTCCTAGCCGTCGACACTGAGGAGGAAAACCTGAATACCGCGGAGGCCTGCCTAGTTCGCCTCATGCTGAGAGATCTCGATGGAGTGCGGAATACGGCGAGAGAATGGCTTCGCGACGATCAACACCTCGACGGCGCGATAGTGGAACGACTGCAAAGGCCGGATGAAGACCGCGATGCTGAAATCGGGCTGATCCTGATCGGGTCCGTATGCAGGGCCCTGTCGAGCTTCGAATTCGCCTTGCGGACGGGCGTGTCAGGGTTTGTCGAAAACGCCAAGGAGATACTCTTGGAAGCGGTCAAGTTGGCCAGCGAAAGCGGAATGTCTTCGCTTTGGTGGGTTATTCGCTTGACGCTCGGGCTATTGGACGATCTCTGGAATCAATCGCTGCATGTAGTGCTGCCGATGAATCCGCCGAACGGAGCGTTGGAACGGTTCTCGGATCTGCGAACGACTTTCATCTCTTCGTTATTCGCTCGAAAAATCGCAGAGGTCGAACTTTGGCCATCGCAGGTGGACGCGGCGAGACGGGCTGCGGACCCTGCCGACGACCTCGTGGTCGCGCTTCCGACGAGCGCGGGGAAGACCCGTGTCGCCGAACTCGCCACACTCACCGCTCTCGCGATGGGCAAACGAACAATGATCGTCACGCCATTGCGCGCTCTGTCGGCGCAATCCGAGCGATCGTTTCGTTCGCGGTTCGCACCGCTTGGGGCGACCGTATCGTCGCTGTACGGCAAGAGCGGCCTGTCTGCAGGCGACGCGGACGCGCTGCGCAGCCATGACATTGTTGTGTCCACGCCCGAGAAGCTGGACTTCGCATTGCGAAGCGATCCCACGATCATCGATAACGTGGGCCTGATCGTATTGGATGAAGGTCATCTCATCGGTCCCGGAGATAGAGAGATTCACTACGAGATCCTCGTGCAACGACTTCTGCGGAGAGCAGACGCAGGGGAACGCAGAATCGTATGTCTGTCCGCGGTGTTGCCGGATGGCGAGCATCTTGCCGATATGACCGCATGGATCCGATCCGATGCGGAGGGTGAGCCTGTCAGATCAAACTGGCGTCCGACGGATCAGCGCTTCGGCACGCTCGAATGGCGGGGCACCGCTGGGCGTTTGAACTACGACCTCGAAGACAACGGCCCATTCGTCAGCGGATTCATACGGGCATTGCCTCCGCGCAGCGGCGATCACAATCCGTATCCACGCGAGTTGAACGATGTGGTGTTGATGAGCGCATGGCGTTTCGCTGCAGATGGAAAGCGCACGCTGATCTACATTACTCAGGCAAATTGGGTCGAAGGCTATGGCAAACGTGCCGCCAGACTCGTAACGAAGGGATATCTGCCATCTTTGCTGGATGTGCCCGAAGATGTCGAGTCGGCAATGACGATCGGTGCGGAGTGGCTTGGACGCGATCATCCTGCCGTTCAGTGTCTACGCCATGGAATGGCAATGCATCACGGCAAATTGCCGAGTCCCTTTTTGCGTGAAGTCGAACGGTTGCTCGCCTCGGGAAAGATCAAGGTTACCGTAGCCTCTCCGACACTTGCGCAAGGCCTGAACCTCAACGCGGCGGTACTGCTTGTTCCCTACCTTGTCCGCCAAAGAGAACTCATTTCCAGCGAGGAATTTGCAAACGTATCCGGTCGTGCGGGTCGCGCCTTCGTGGACACGGAAGGTCTGATTCTACATGTGATGAAGGATAGGTTCCCAATGCGCCGAAATCAGTGGCGAGGATTGGTGAACAAAATGCGGGAGCGATCTCTTGAAAGTGGATTCATTGCGGTCATTTATGAAGTCCTTCAGCGCCTTGCGGATACCGGAATAGATGGGGCCGAGGGGTACGAATACTTGGCCAGCGCGCGCGAGGCATGGAGAACAGATGCAGACGAGGGCAGCGAGGAACTTGAAGACCTGATTGCAAAGGTCGATTCCATCGTTCTCGGTTTGGTCGATGCGCTGGATTCTGATGCCGAGAACCTGCCGGAACTTATCGAGGAAGCTTTGTCGGGCTCATTGTGGGAACGGCAGCTTGATCGTCGCCGACCGCTTGTGAAGGAAAGACAATTGCGCCTTCTGACAGCCCGGGCGCGTGTCATCTGGGGAGAGACGACGGAGGCACAGAGACGTGGGCACTACGCGATGGGTGTTGGTTTGGAGGCGGGTATTCGAGTGGATGCAATGGCGGACGAACTCGCAAACAATCTTGATCGGGCGGATATGGCGGCATTGCAGGGCGATACCGACGAGTTGCACGCATCGCTGGAGCGGTTGGCGGAGCGATTACTGGCCGTTCGACCATTCGCTACCGAAACGCTCGACGACGATTGGAGCGACATTCTGCAGGAGTGGATCAACGGATCGTCCCTTTCCGATATCGGCTCGAAGAACGTCGCGCTGATCGAGGACGCATTCATGTATCGGCTGGTATGGGCGCTTGAAGCAGTTAGAGTCCGTCGCGATTCGCTCGGCTGGGAGCCCGAAGATGGAACCATCCCTGGCGCTGCGGCGGCATGCGTCGATACGGGATTGCCGGATTTTCGCATGACCTTGTTGGTTCGCGGAGGCTTGGCCTCACGAGAGGCAGCCCAAGCGGTGGTAAAGGAACTCGATCCGGAGTTCTTCGATGGCAGAGGAATGCGGCGGTGGCTTGCCAGTGACGTCGTCGCGAGCTTGTCGTTGTGTGAGGATTGGCCCAGCGAATCGACCGCATGGCTTTGGCATCGGTTCAGGAGTGAAGCGCTGAGCAACAAGGAACGGGCGTGGCACAAATCCACGGAGGGCTTCCAAATCTCCGAGATTCATTATCCAGCCGTGCAAGATCGGGCGTTGGTCCGCGTAGAACCGGATCCTGATGGGGGTGGAAGGGTGCAAGTCTGGCATGGCGCTGACATGGCGCTGGTAAGCGGTTGATTTATTGA
>JAPORR010000166.1 GCA_026710105.1 Alphaproteobacteria bacterium | reverse complement strand
TGCCAAGCTTGGAACAATCTCGTCTCACAGCCCGAGCGCATAACCTCAATCGGAACCCGAAAATGGGCCCATGGGTTCTAAACCGACGCCTCTGGTATCAGTGCTGACGACCCTACCCAGACTGATACCCTGCTGTCTGCCAGCGGATTGATCGCAGTTACGGGTGCGTCAAGATCTAATGATTGGGGACTTCAATGCGCCGCGACCGTTCGGCTCAGATGCAATAGGTCGCGAGCGGCGGCAGGCCGTTAAAATTGATCGAACTGTAGGAAGCCGTGTAGGCGCCCGCCGATTCAATGGCTACCTTGTCGCCGACCTCCAGCGCCAGCGGCAGGCGGTAATTGCTATGCTGATAGATCACGTCGGCCTCGTCGCAGGTCGGCCCCGCCAGCACGACCGGCCCGCATTCCGTACCGTCGCGCTCTGTGGTGATGCGGTACTGGATCGCTTCGTCCATCGTTTCGATTAGGCCGCCGAACTTGCCGATGTCGAGATATACCCAGCGTTCTTCATCGCGGTAGCCTTTCTGTGAAATCAGCACAACCTCGCTCTGCACGAGGCCCGCGTCGCCCACCAGCGCGCGGCCTGGTTCCACAATCAGACTAGGAATCCGGTTGCCGAAATGGCTGCGCGCCGCTGTGGCCAGCGCCTCCATATGCGCTTCGGGACCGGGGCCGTCCTTGCGGTAGCAGGCAGGGAAGCCGCCGCCGACATTCACCATGCCGAGTTTCACTCCGGCTTCGTCCAGTGCTGTGAACAACATGGCCGTCCGCCCGAAGGCCACATCCCACTGGCGCAGGTCGCGCTGCTGAGAGCCAATGTGAAAAGAGAGTCCGTAAGGATCGAGGCCGAGTCTGCCAGCTTCTAGCATGAGGTCACGAGCCATATCGACCTCGCAGCCGAATTTGCGCCCAAGCGGCCAGTCTGCGCCCTCGCCGGTCATGGCGATGCGGCAATAGACGCGGGCGCCCGGCGCGGCCCGGGCCAGCTTGAGCAGCTCGCCTCGGCTGTCGAACGCGAACAGGTCTACACCCAGCCCGTGTGCCGTCTCGATATCGGCGGATTTCTTGATTGTGTTGCCGAAGGAGAGGCGGCGGGCGGAGGCGCCAGCGGCGAGGCAGTCGCGGATCTCGTAGATGCTGGCGCAATCGAAGGACGATCCGAGGCGCACCAGTAGCGAGATGATTTCTGCCGCCGGATTAGCCTTGACGGCGTAATAAACCGTCGCTTGCGGCAGCAGCCGGGTGAAGGCGAGATAGTTGTCCCGCACGACATCAAGGTCGATCACGAGGCACGGCGTCGGCGGCCGGGACTCGTCAAGATATCGGCGAATGCGCGCCGTCATCGCACAACCCTCCCAAGGGGCTCCTAACCGCGTCTCGGGGGCGGACCCGCGGCCGGCTACAACCGTCTGCTTCCCCGCCTGTCGCACCGATACCTCGTTACCGGCCCCCGACTTACCTGCCCGGGTGATTTCTTGGCACGTGGGTCATGCGTGGTGCGGCGACGGACGAATAGGTCGTTTGCGGCGGCGGGTCAAGGCCGGTGCAATTCCCCTTCATCGGACTAATGGGGATTGAGGGGATGTCACCTGGAATATGGCGGGCCGTTGGAATTCCCCGCCCGCGCTTAACGGGACTGCCACATCCGCCAGGGATCGATGGGCAAGGTAGGGTGAAGGCTGGTCAGAATGACGGCATAGTCGGGCTCTTCCGGGCCGATAACGCCCCAGCGGATGAGGAAGTCGATAATCACAAGATTGCAATTAAACTTGAAACGCCTCGTGTCCCGCACCGTTTCTGCCAGCCGCGCGGCCGGCCAGAGCTCGAAACGTGCAACCTCGCCATCGGCATTGCGAGGCCGGAAGTCGGCAGGAAGCTCCAGATCGTACACATAGAGCATGTCAGGGCGCAGGCCTGCTTCGGTCTCCAGGCAATAGGTGACGGCGCCTGCGGGCAGGGCGCGTGTCGCCAGCGCCGCCGGGATGCCAGCTTCCTCGGCAGCTTCCTTGGCGAGGTTCTGCCGGAGCGAGAGGCCGGCCGGCTGACCCCCGGCGACCATATTGTCAAGCAGGCCGGGATGGCTGTGTCGGCCTGCCGCGCGTTCGGCGACCCAGACATACAAACCATCCGGCCGCGGCACATAGCCGTTCACATGCACGCCGACCACTCCGAAACCGAAGATCTGTACGGCGGCGCGGTCGATTAGGAACAGTGGCGCTTCATCTGGGGCCGCGCTGATTGCGAACAACTCTCCGCTCACGCGCTTCAGCAGCCCGCTCTCATGCCATGCACAGACGATTCCGGCGAGCGCAGCACTCCGCCGCTTTGGCGTGTCGAGGCCAGGTACGAAGCCGACTGACGCGGTGCCGACGGCGAAGACATCGGGCCGTGCCGCGAGTCGGGCTGTCAGGCTGCGGCGGACCCAGCCGATTCGGGCCTCGCCGACCTCGAATGGCAGGAAGTCTGCAAGGTCGTGCCGGTTGCACTCGGCGATGCGATTGAGCCAGCCCATGTGCCAAGCGGATCAGCTGGACATACCGGCCATAGCGCACAGCTTCGCCCAGAGCCGGGCCGGCACAGGTGAGACTGAGAGCCGTGACTGGCGCACAAGCGGCAGGTCGGCGAAGTCCGGGTCGGCCTTGATCTCTGACAACGTCACCGGGCGGGTTGCGCTTGCCATGGCGCGCACGTCCACCATGCCGAAACGGCCCGACATATCGGTCGGGTCCGGGTAGTATTCCTTCACGACCTCGACCATGCCGACGATTGCCCGTTCGCCGACCGAATGGTAGAAGAAACCTTTATCATCGGTGCGCATGGCCTTCATATTGTTAGCGGCCTGGTGGTTCCGGACGCCGTCCCATTCCGCCGTGCCGGCTTTCACCTGGTCCTGCCAGGACCAGGTGCCGGGTTCGCTCTTGAACACCCAGTAATTCATCGGACGGATCCCTTTCCCTGAGCAGTCATTCGCGCCCGGCGGGGCGGGCAAGCAGCCGCGTCATCGCTGTGTCGATATCGGCGCGGTCGGCGACAATATCGGCGACGGCCGCCACAATCGGCAACTCCACGCCCGCCCGCCCGGCGCGGAGGCATGCGGGTTCAGCCGTGGATACGCCTTCGGCAAGTGCGCCCGGCGGCGGCTCGCCTCTGCCGAGTGCGACACCATACGCGTAATTGCGCGATGTGGAGCTGGTCGCGGTCAGCATCAAGTCGCCGAGGCCTGCCAGGCCAGCGACGGTTTCGGCTTCGCCGCCCTCAGCGATGACGAGGCGGCGGAGTTCGGCGAGTCCGCGTGTCACCAGCGCGGCCCTGGCATTTTCGCCGAGGCGACGCCCCTCGGTAATGCCGGCCGCGATCGCGATGACATTCTTAAGTGCTCCGCAAAGCTGCACGCCGACAACATCACGGCTCTCATAAACGCGGAAGCTGGTCGTGGCGAAAGCAGCCTGCGGCGCCCCGGCCAACACCGCCGCTGTCGGCAGGCCGGCGGCGACCTCGGCGGCGAAATTGGGGCCGGATAGCGCGCCGGCGACGAAGCGGGGGGGCAGCACCTCGCTCATCAGCCGCCCCGTGCCACACTCCAATCCCTTTGCTGCAACCACCAGTGTGCCGCACACGATACCTGGATCAAGCCGATCCGCCAGTTCGACCATGGCCTGGGCTGGCACAGCCAGCATCACGACCTCCGCCGCAGCGGCGGCTTCGAAGCGCCGCACGCCGTCGGTCCGGCTCCAAAGCGTAACGGTGTTTCCGGCACGCGCTGCCGTCTTCGCGAGCGCTTGCCCCCACGCACCCGCGCCCAGCACGCCGACTTTCATGCCACGTCGGTCGTAGATGCGAGTGGCCAGCGCGGCCGGGGTCGGAAGTCAAGGCCGTCGCTCATGCCGAGACGCAGCCGTTCCAGCCCCGCCCAGGCCACCATAGCGGCATTGTCAGTGCAGAGTCGCTGCGGCGGTGCGATGAAATCGAGGCTATGTATCGCGGCCACCTTTTGCAGTCGGGCCTGGAGGTTCCGGTTTGCCGCTACGCCGCCAGCGGCAACTAGCACGCGGCCCGCTGGACAATCCCTCCGAAACAGGGTGACGGCATTAGCGGTGCGGTCGGCCAGCGTGTCGGCTGCAGCGGCTTGGAAGGAGGCGGCGAGATCAGCGGTGTCTCGCTCGTCCACCGCCGGCAGCGCCTCGAAGGCACGGCGGAGCGCCGTCTTGAGACCGGAAAAGGAGAAGCCTGCACCGGGCCGACCGGCAAGTGGGCGCGGCAGGCGGAACCGCGCCGGGTCGCCAGCCTCCGCCGCTTTCTCGACCGCTGGCCCGCCGGGAAAGCCCAGTCCGAGCAGCCGCGCGGCCTTGTCGAACGCTTCGCCCAGTGCGTCATCCTCGGTCTCGCCATAGAGCCGGTAGCGGCCAACGTCCTCCACCGCCAGCAATTGCGTGTGACCGCCGGAGACCAGGAGCAGCAGATAGGGAAAATCGAGCCCATGTGTAAGCCGCGCGGTGAGTGCATGCGCTTCGAGGTGATTGATGGCCAGGAAGGGCCGCCCGCTCGCCATCGCCATCGCCTTCGCCGCGGTCGCCCCGACCAGCAGGCCACCGATTAGCCCCGGCCCAGCAGCAGCGGCGATGCCGTCGAGTTCAGCGAAACCGAGGCCGGCTTGCGCCATGGTCTCCGCCACCAGCGCGTCAAGGCGGTCGAGATGAGAGCGGGCTGCAATTTCGGGTACGACGCCGCCATAGGGCGCGTGTTCGTCGATCTGGGAGAATAGGCGCTCGGCGAGGATATGCCGGCTGTCATCCACCCCACTATCCACGACGGCCGCCGCTGTCTCGTCGCAACTCGTTTCTATGCCGAGAACCCGCATCGCCGCAGAACGATACAGACCCCTAGCCGTCACGCAACGACAGATTGCGCCAGCCCGCCTGAAAGGGTAACTCGCAGCGCATGGTAAAAATCCGTCTCGGTACACGGGGCAGTCCGCTCGCTCTCCGGCAGGCGGAACAGGCTGCTGCCGCCTTGTGGGCGCGCGAGCCAGACCTTGAAATCGACATTGTCGTCATTCGCACGACTGGCGACCGGATCACGGATAGACGGCTGGCCGATATCGGCGGCAAGGGCATGTTCGCAAAGGAGATCGAGACGGCGCTGGCGCAGGGGCAAATCGACGCTGCCGTTCACTCGATGAAGGATCTGGAGACGGCACTGCCGGAGGGCTTTGTGCTGGCCGCCATGCTGGTGCGCGAAGACCCTCGCGACGGCCTAGCAGGCGGCGCGCAAACGCTCGCTGACTTGCCGCCCGGTGCGCGCGTTGGCACGGCCTCGCTGCGCCGGCAGGCTCAGATGATGGCCCAGCGTCCGGACCTCGCGCCGATGCTCATCCGCGGCAATGTCGGGACGCGGCTGGAACGGGTGCGTACTGGGGAATTCGACGCGACATTCCTCGCCATGGCCGGCCTCGCACGGCTCGGCTTGGCGAAGGACGCTGTTCCCATCGCGCCGGAGGAGATGCTGCCGGCAGCGGGGCAGGGCGCGATCGGCCTTGAGTGCCGCGCGCAGGACAGCGCCTTGCGCGAACGCCTCGCTGCCATCGATCATAAGCCCACATCCCGCTGCGTGACGGCGGAGCGCACCTTGCTGGCGGTGTTGGACGGGTCCTGCCGGACGCCAATCGCCGCATATGCCTGTTTACGGAACGGCGAGCTCTTGCTTCGAGGTCGACTGCTGACACCGGATGGCACGGAGATGCGTGAGGTTTGCCGTGCCGGCTCTCCCGGAGACGCTTCGGCTATTGGGCGCGAAGCCGGGGAAGTGCTTCGCGCGGACGCACCACCAGGGGTGCTGGAGGAGTGATCCGCGCGCTCGTCACCCGACCGTTACCAGATGCTGCTCGCACTGCCGACGCACTAGCGGCGCGCGGCGTCGGAGCCTTGGTGGAGCCGATGCTCGAGATCGAATTCCCTGTGATACCTGCTCTCGACCTTAGCGATGTGCAAGCGCTGCTATTTACCAGCGCGAACGGAGTGCGCGCCTTCGCAGCTGCTTCGACGGACCGGAGCCTGCCGGCATTGGCGACGGGCGATGCCACGGCGCGGGAGGCGTGCGCTGCCGGCTTCCTCTCTGTCGAGAGCGCGGCGCGCGATGCGCAGGCACTGGCCCGGTTGGCAGCAGCACGTTGTCGACCCGCAGCAGGGGCTTTGCTACATGCGGCGGGAGACGTTGTTGCGGGAGATCTGGCTGGCAGCCTCTCCGACGTGGGTTTCCGGGTAAGGCGGGAGACGCTCTACCGCGCCCATGCTGTCCGGTCGTTCAGCCCGGCGCTCCTGGGTGACCTGGCAGCCGGCCGCTTGCGCTTCGCCCTGTTTTTCTCTCCCCGGACGGCGGCAGTCTTTGCTAGATTGGCGCGGCGGAGCGGCGTCGGAAAATTCTGCCGGGCCGTTGATGCTTGCGTTCTCAGCGAAGCCGTAGGCCGGGCTCTACAAAGCGTTGGCTGGCACGACATCTGCATTGCCGGTCGTCCGGATCATAAAGCGATGATGGTGGAAGTAGATCATATTCTTAAAGCGCCTGGCCTCGCCGGCGAAAGACGTCCATGACGGATCGACCGGGAGATGAAGCGCCGCCGATAGAGGTCGAGGCGGTCATTGACGGCCCGGCGAATGAAAAGGCAGCGGGAATGCTGGACACGACGGCCCGTAGGCGCGGACGGCTGCTCCTGCTGGTCTGGCTGTTGCCGGCCGCAATCATTCTCGTCTTCGGCTATTTGGTCGCGGCCGAGCCCGAGCGCCTTGTCGCTTTCCTCTCCGGCAAGCCGCCGGACGTGGCGTCTGTCACAGATTTGCAGAACCTCGCCGAGCGTGTGCGGGCTGTGCAGGCAGGGTCGGTGGATCGGGCGCAGGTCGAAGCGCAGGCGGATGCCATAGCGAGCAATCGGCGGACAACCGAAGCAGCGTCTGCCGCCCTCGCTACCCTGCGCGAGGCGCTGGATGTGTTCGAGCGGCGGCTGCAGGTGATGGAGAAACGATTAACCTTGCTCGAAGCGCAGCCTCTGGACAAGGCGGTAGCAGACCCGGTTGTGGATCCGATGCTGTTGGCGCCGCTTGAAGCGGCGATGGCATCGCTGGCAAGCCGGCTGGACGGGCTAGAGGCAGATGATCGAGTGGCCGCGGCGGACAGGGCGCTTGCGGAGCTCGCCGTGCTTCGCGATGCGGTTGCGGATCTGGCCCATTCGGGTGAGCAGGGTGCAGCCGCCAAGCTCGCTGTGGCGCGCCTGCGCTTCACTGTCGACTCGGGCCGGCCCTTTGGGGAGGAACTAGAGGCGCTGCGGGCGGCCGGCGATCCTGGTCTGGGATCCTGGACGGCACATGCCGAACAAGGTCTGCCGACGGCCAGTACGCTAGTGCGGCGGTTCAAAGCGCTGGCTCGGGCGCGCACATTGCGGCCCGAGGACGCGACTGGTGCGCCCTGGCTCGACAATGCGATCCAGCGCCTATCGGATGTCGTGAGCATCCGCCGGGTCTCTAGGGACCTGGTCGGTGATGACGTCGATGCGGTACTCGGGCGGACGGAGGCACATATTGAGGAGGGTGATCTCGCAGGCGCTGTCGCAGAACTCGTCGGCGATCTGCCTTTGCCCTTCGAGGGCTGGCGGCTTATTGCCCAGGACCGGCTGGCCGCCGATGCCGAGTTGCAGGCGCTGATCGCCAGGAACGGCGGATGATCAGCCTGCTCTGGACGTTGCTCAAGGTTGGGCTCGTCGTGGCCGCAGCTGTCTGGCTGGCGCAGAGGCCAGGTGATGTGGAACTGCGTCTCGGCGATGTCGTCGTTGAAGCGCCAGTGGGCGCGCCGCTGGTGGCGCTGCTCTTTGCGGTGCTGCTGGCGGCCTTCGGCTATCGGTTCTGGCTGGCGCTCCGCCGCGCGCCACAAGCCATGCGTTTCGGGCGGGTGGGCCGGCGCCGCGAGCGGGGATACAGAGCGCTTAGCCTCGGCATGGTGGCGGTAGCGGCAGGCGCTGCTGATGAAGCGAAACGGCGCGCGCGCGAGGCTGATCGGCTGCTCGACGGCGCGCCGCTGACGCTGCTGCTTGCTGCGCAGGCGGCGCAATTGGACGGCGATGACAGCGCGGCCCGAAAATTCTTCGAGGCGATGGTAGACGAGCCGGAGACGAGCCTGCTCGGCCTACGCGGCCTGATGGCGCAGGCTGATCGCGCCGGTGACCGGACAGAAGCGCTCGCGATTGCGGCGCGTGCGCAGAAGGAGCGGCCCGGCACGCCCTGGGTTCTGGAGGCGCTATTCGATCTCCGGACAGCAAACGACGACTGGGACGGCGCGTCGGCGGCGTTGGAGGCGTTGGCCAGCAGGAAGCTCGTGCGAGGAGAGGATCTAAGACGCCGGCGCGCGGTGGTTGCTGCGGAACGGTCCCGCCTTGCCGAGACGCGCGGGGACAAGACTGCGGCCCTGCAGCATGCCCGTGCCGCGTGGAAGCTCGATCCTGCTCTGCCTGCGGCCGCCGCTTGCGCGGCGCGGCTGGAAGGCGGAGCCGGCCATAACGGCCGGGCGGAGAAGATTCTGCGTGACGGCTGGATGAAGGCACCCCACCCGATTCTAGGCGAGGCCCTGGAAGCGTTGTGGAGCGGTTTGGCGCCGACCGTGCGGTTCACGCAGGGCCAGCGCCTGCTGAAGGGCGCCGCCGCGCGGCCGGAAACGCGCGCGTTGCTTGCTGATCTTGCGCTCGCTGCCGGTCAGCAGGCGGAAGCGCGTAAATTGGTCGAACCGCTGGTTGGCGAGAACGCGCCGGCGCGCCTCTGCCGTCAGATGGCCAGTATCGCGCTCGCCGACGGAGATATGGAAGGGGCTAGGATGTGGTTGGCACGGGCGCGGCTGGCGCCCGGCGATCAGGCATGGTTCTGCCGAGCCTGTGGTGCCATGTCAGCCGCATGGCATGGCGCTTGTCCCGAATGCAAAGTTTTCGATAGTCTGGAGTGGCGGCTACCAGACCCGCCGGCACCCGGCCAAGCGGCCGCGATCGCCGCGATTGAACAGGAGCTTGCAACAGAAGATGCGGCGCTTGTCGCCGCTCCGGCCCGAACGGACGCAGCCAGAGAGGCTTGAGACCCCATGCCTATAGTCAATTCCATCGCCGCCGATCATGAGCAACTGACCGAATGGCGGCGCGACTTCCACATGCATCCTGAACTCGGCTATGAGGAGCGCCGAACCTCGGACCTGGTCGCGGAACGCCTCGAGAGCTGGGGCGTCGAGGTGACGCGCAATATCGCCGGCACTGGGCTGGTTGGTATCATCCGGGGCAATGGATCTTCCGGGCGCACCATCGGCCTGCGCGCCGATATGGACTGCCTGGCGATGGACGAGGAGAACGATTCGCCCTGGAAGTCGGTCCATCCCGGGCGGATGCATGCCTGCGGACATGACGGCCACACGACCATGCTGCTCGGCACCGCCAAATATCTCGCCGAAACGCGGAACTTCGACGGCACTGTGCATGTCATCTTTCAGCCGGCGGAAGAAGGCGGTGCGGGCGGCCTCAAAATGGTTGAGGAAGGGTTGTTCGAGCGCTTCCCCTGTGACGAGGTGTATGGCCTCCACAATGCGCCCATGCTGCCGGCCGGCACCATCGGCGTCGTGCCGGGGCCGATGATGGCGGCGGCAGACCGCTTTTCATTGACTGTCCAGGGCAAGGGTGGGCACGCTGCCATGCCCCATCTATCCGTCGATCCGGTCGCGATCGGCGCGCAAATCGTGACGACCTGGCAGACCCTAGTGTCGCGCACTGCGGATCCGGTCAAGTCGGCGGTGCTGAGCACGACCATGTTCCACGCCGGCACGGCCTTCAATGTCATTCCCGACACAGCTGTCCTCTCCGGCACGGTGCGGACCTTCGATTCGGAGGTCCGCAACGCCATGGAGGCCGGCATGACCCGCATTGCCGAGGCGGTTGCGACGGCGATGGGCGGGCGCGCTGACTTGGATTACGAGCGCGGCTATCCGCCGACCGTCAACCATGAGCGTGAGACCGGCTTTGCCGCTGCTGCCGCTGTTGCCACGGTCGGCGAGGCTAGGGTGGACGATTCCGTGGCGCCGGTGATGGGCGGGGAAGACTTTTCCTACATGCTCCTCGAACGGCCAGGTGCCTATGTCTGGCTCGGCGGCGGCGTGACTGACGATGATCCTGGGCTGCATCATCCGTGCTACGACTTCAACGACCAAGTGCTGCCAGTCGGAGCCAGCTATTTTGCCAATCTGGTCGAGATGCGTCTCGCCCGCTGAACCTCTCTTGCAGAAGAAGGAACTTACCATGAAACGCTCGAACCGGATTGCGCTCATGATGATGGGCACCTCGGCGCTCGTCCTGACCGCATGCGAGGAACCGAAGACGGAGACAGCGATCTTCGAGACGGTGGAGCAGTGCATCGCCGAGCAGGGCCTAACGGCGGAGCAGTGTTATGGTGAGTTCGACGCAGCAAAGGCGCAACATGCGGAGGTATCACCCAAATACGCTTCGCGTGCCGACTGCGAGGCCGATTTCGGCTCGGAAGGATGCGAGGTCTCGCCCTACCGGACCGATGCGGGCGGTAGTGTCTTCATGCCTCTCATGGCGGGATTCATGATGGGGCAGATGATGGGCGGCCGCGCCTATACGCAACCGCTCTACCGCTCGCGCGACGATAGCAAGAATTTCCGCACGGCGAACAACCGGTCCGTCGGCGCCGCAGTCGGTCGCACGCAGGTCTCCGAGCGCGCCGCCGCGCGTCCGGCGCAGAAGCTCTATACGCAGCAGCGCGGCGGTTTCGGCGCTCGGGCGCGCACCACCGGGTTCCGCGCCGGCGCCTGATGGAGCGCAGGACAGTCACGCCACGCGATAATTGGCGCGCGGTCGCAGAGGAGCACGGCTTCACCTTCCACACCCCCGATGGTGAGCGCTATTGGGACGAGGCTCATGCTTACCGTTTCACGCTCCGGGAAATCGAGAATGGCCTTGAGGACCCGGCCGAAGAGCTGGAGCAGATGTGCTTCGATGTTGTCGAACGCGCGGTGGCGAATGAGCAGGTGCTGCGCCGGCTCGCGGTCCCAGAGATGTTTTGGGGCTATGTCGCGGATAGCTGGCGGAACCGCGAACGCAATCTCTACGGGCGCATGGACTTCCGCTATGACGGCAACGGTCCGGCGAAGCTCTATGAATACAATGCGGACACGCCGACGGCCCTCTATGAAAGCGCTATCTTCCAGTGGGTGTGGCTGGAGCAGGCGATGGAACAGGGTCTGATTCCCAGCGGCGCGGATCAGTTCAACTCTCTGCATGAACGGCTGATCGACGCGCTCGGGCGTTTCGGCATCGACGGTCCGCTGCATCTCGCCTGTGCTCGCGATTCCGACGAAGACCTCGGCACGGTCGAATATCTGGAAGACTGCGCACGGCAGGCTGGCCTCACTACCCAGCGCCTGTTCATCGAGGAGGTCGGCCTTGCTGAAGACGGACGCTTCGCCGATCTCGACGACGATCCGATCCGCTGGCTTTTCAAGCTCTATCCCTGGGAGTGGCTGATGGAGGAGGAGTTCGGCAGCCGTATTCCCAACTCGGGCGTGCGGTTCATTGAGCCCGGCTGGAAAGCTGTGCTTTCCAACAAGGGCCTGCTGGCGCTGCTCTGGGAGATGTTCGAGGGCCACCCGAACCTGCTGCCGACCTTCTTCGAGGACGATCCGAAGGCGGCGGCGCTCGGCGGATGCTATGTCCGCAAGCCGTTGTTCTCCCGCGAGGGCGCGAATGTTACTTTCGTTGAGAATGGGCGCGCCGCCGAGGGCCTCGACGGCCCCTATGGCGCGGAGGGGTTCATCCGCCAAGCGCCAGCGCCGCTGCCGTCCTTCGACGGCCGACGACCGATGTGCGGCGTTTGGCTGGTGGCGAGCGAGCCGGCTGGCCTGTGCATCCGCGAGGATACAGGCGCCGTCACCACCGACGACGCCTGTTTCGTCCCGCATTTCATCCTGGACTGACCGGCGCGCCGGTCAGCTGAGATCGGTGAGCACTTCGTCCGGATGGTCAGTCGGCGTTACCGTGTCGTAGCGCTTGACGATCATGCCATCCGGGCCGATCAGCACCGAGATACGCTTCGGCCGTATGGCATCCTTATCCGCCGCCGCACCATAGGCGACCGACATCGCCCTGTCGGCGTCTGTCAGAAGGTCGAATGGGAATGAGAATTTATCCCGGAAGGCCTTATTGTCCTCCGGTGCGTCGAAACTGCACCCGACGATAGCGGTGTTTTTCGCCTCGAAGTCCTGGATTCGGTCACGGAACCCGTTGCCTTCGACGGTTCAGCCGCGCGTGTCGGCCTTTGGATACCACCAGATCAGGACATGCCGTCCCGCGAAGTCCTCCAGACTTACGGGCGCGCCGTCCTGGTTGACGACCCGGAATGCCGGGGCGGGTGTGCCGGTTTCAGCCATGAGCAGGGTTCTCCTTGCGCTTCGGAACTCGAATGGGCGCGCGCGGGGTCAGTGGCGCCGCGCTGGTGGCGGATGTTTTCCGTGCCAGAATTTCGTAATGGTCCCAGGTGAGCGGATGCTCCTCAAGCGTGTCCGGGTCCCACATGCTGCGCTCTACGCCCAGCACATCGCCGCCATAGACATGCAATCCGGTCGCCGGCTCGCCGCCAAGGGTCTCTACGACATGAACGGCCTCGGCGGGCATGGTCAGAATCGCGCCTGGCGTCAGAACGGCCTCATTGGCGTATTCGAGACTATCGCTGCCACGCCGGTAGATTGTGTTCTTTTCCGAACCCGAGAGCGTCAGGATCGCGGCCCAGGAGCCGTGGTCGTGCGGCGGCGTGCGCCGCCCAGCGGGGAAGCGCACCTTGAGCACACTCAGTTCCGGCGTGCGATAGAAGACCTGATTGGCGTTGCCGCCGGTGCCGGGAATGTAGGCGAGCGCTGTGGCGACCTCGCCAAGGCATCCGCGCCAGCCGTTCAACACATGGCGGACATTTTGGAGCGCATGCGGGCCGTCCGAGGCCTGCTTGAGAGCAGAAACGATATCCCAGGCGCGCATGTCCACGCTCCTTTCCGCCTGTCCGCCAGACAAGAAAATGGTGGCTCATTTCTCGGCAGCTGTATAGTCCACGATTGTATAGTCGAGAATGCGGTCGGCGGCAGGATAGGGCAGCCATGATTGAGGCGATAATCAATATTGAAACACGCGCGGGCGTGATGGAAACCTTCATCTGTCGGCCAGAGCGGGGCGGGGCGTTCCCGCCTGTGCTGATGCTGATGGATGCGCCGGGCATCCGCGAGGAATTGTACCGCATGGCTCGCCGGCTCGCATCAGTCGGCTATTTTGTGCTGCTGCCAAACCTCTATTACCGGGCTGGGCCGGATACCAAATACGGCCCGGACGTGCTGACCGTCGGCAGTGCCGACCATGCTGCCATGCGGGCCATTCGCACGCGCATGACGATCCCTCCGGTGATGGAGGATGTCGGTGATATGCTGGCCTGGCTCGACGGGCAGGCGGATGCCGCGCCCGGCCCTGTAGGTGCGCACGGCTATTGCATGAGCGGCCCCTATGCGCTGGCGGCGGCGGCACGCTACCCTGACAGGATCGCCGCGGCGGCGTCTTTCTACGGTACCTGGCTGGTATCGGATGCCGAGGAGAGCCCGCATCTTTCGTTGAGCCGCGCGAAGGGCGAACTCTATATCGCTTGCGCCGAGCATGACGACCTGGCGCCGCCTGACATGGTGGTCGAGCTCCGTAGACTCTTCGACGCGTCCGGCAATCCGGGCGAACTGGAGGTTTATCCGGGCGTTCATCACGGCTTTGCCTTCCCAGAACGCTGGTGCTACGACTTGCCGGCGGCGGAGCGGCACTGGGAGCGCCTGTTCGCGCTCTACCGGCGCCGGCTGGGCTGAACAGGCGCTATTCCGAGGAGCGCCGCGATGTGACAGCGCCTCTCGTATAGTCCCCTTTAGTTCCGCCGCGCGAACTTGCTCGCCTTGAGCACAGGCGCGCCGGTTCCCGCACCATGATGACGGCTGGTGGAGCCTTGCCCCCTGCTGGAGCGGTTAAACTACGGAACCTCTTGCAAAACTCCGAGGCGGGTTTTCCCCGGAACCAGGCTTTTGGGGGAGGGCTGAGCCTGGATATGAAGCCATCCCTCCGGTATGAGCGGTTTACGATATCCCCTACATACAAGGAGACGGTTCCCTGTCCGTGAGACCGTTTGTATCAGAGGCGTCGCTTTCAAGGTGAGCTGTTCCCGGCGCTGTGGGTCCTCTGCTCGCGACGCACCGCCGTTTTGTAGCAGCGCTTGATCTTGGTCGAAGGCTTTGTAGGTGCGCCGGGACGTGCGCCCTCTGGAAGACCACCGTGCGCGGGCATTTCTGGCCGTGTGGGATCTTCCGACAACGCGGTACCTGGGCGACAGGATCGATAGGCTTGGGGCGCGGACCCGGCGCTGCGGCGGTTGTGCGGCTGGCCTTGGGGATATTCCGAGCGAGCTTTTCGCGGGCGTTTGCGGAGGCTCACCTGGAGGATGCATGAGGCGCTGGTGGTCGAGGCGCGAGGCGCTCATCGGCCCTGTGTCGCGGGACTCGACGGCCATTGAGGGTCGGGAGGTTGCGAAGGTGAAGGTCGAGACGCCGAAGCGCTGGGTAGTCCCCGCAAAGGTGAGGAGAGACGCCGTCCCGTCTCAAGCGGTAGGCAGATGGCATGAGCCTGGACGCGATGCTCGCCGACCTTCCTGCCAATCGCATGCACCAACGCCGGGAGCTGCGCCCGCGCATTGAGGCTATCGGCCCATGCTGCGATCCGAATGGCTGTGATCTGGAGATAAGCAGGCGTGTAAGCGCGAACCGCGCCGCACTCGCCGGATCACGCGACGAATCCATCGTATCGGGCCTGCATATCGAGAAGAGCCTGAAATGCCCTCCTGGATGGCCGCCTCCGCTCGGGGCAGAGGCCGACCCTGCGAAGGCCACCTTGCACAAGGAATACATAAATGATGTTTCTTGGGTCGATTTTCGCGGGCCGTTGCA
>JAPORR010000085.1 GCA_026710105.1 Alphaproteobacteria bacterium | reverse complement strand
TCTGGAATGCCATGAACACGGTGAAGACCACCAGAAAGTCGGCGACCGGGATGGTTTGCCGCCCGGGTAGGGCCGCTGCGAGCAGCAGGACGGCGCCGGCCATAAGCGGCAGCGCAGCACCGAACGCCTGCATATGGCTTTCGACAGCACTCGTTTCCATTTCCGCCTTTTTCTGCTCGCGATAGTTCCGCGCCCAGACTGCGAATGCCGAACCTTCTGCGGAATCGGTGCGCAGCTTGAACATGCCGCCGACCATCTGGAACAGATGTCCGGTGACTCGACGGGCGGCGTCGATCGCCCGGGCACTGGGAGCAATCTGGCGCAATCCGAGCACCACCGTCACGATAAGGGAAACAAGGCCGAAGGCAAGCGCCACACCGCCCAGCATCCCATCGTGGAAGAAGATCACGACGAATACGGGCAGCAGAAAGACGACCGACAGCACACCATTGGCCACGCCCCCCTGCATAGCGTCGCGCAGATGCTGGAACGTCATGCCCCGCATGGCGAGATCACCGACCGGGTAGCGGCGCAGCACGCCGGATGGCAGACGGAGCAGGCGGTCCCAGAATGCAGCCTCAGCCCGCGATCCCGTGCGCGCTTCGAGGCGTAGTAGCGCCATGCTCCGCAGGAGTTGCAGCAACGCTCCAACCGATGCCAGGGCCGCCAGAGTTGCACACAACGCATAGAGTAAGCCGGTATCGCCATCGGGAATGGCCTTGTCGGCCACGAGACCGAGCACCAGGGCCGGCACGAGCAGAATTAGGCCGCCGAGCAGTCCCACAAGCATCAGACGCGCCAGATCGAACTGCGAGCCCCTTACGGCGAACCAGAAAAGATCAGCCAGTACAAGGCTGCGGGACGGCAACGGCCGATAGAAAATCCACGCTTCCTCGCTCAGAGCGGCGGCGCGCTGGGCCGTCACCCGGTGGCTCCGCCGTCCAGCGGGATCGATCTCCCGGTAGCGCCCCAGCAGGCCCGGCAACAGCGCTACCGGACGGTTGTCTTCCTTCCGAAAGGCCAGCATTGCGTTGCTGTCACCGAGCCACCACTTGTCTGCAAACGTGAGGCGTACGCGCCTTGCGCGTACGCCAGATGCGTTGATCGTATGTTCCAGGTCGACGGGAGCGTCGGATATGCTGCCCCGTTCCGCAAACCTGAAATCGATTCCTTCCCTTCGACCGATGATTCGCAGCACCTCGATCAGCGCGGAATCGCCGGCAGCCCTATCGTCGGGCAACAGGTCATACAGGTCGAACAACCGTCGCCGAGCGAACTCTTCGTCGGTGCGACGGCTACGCGCGCGTGCGCGTTCCAGGTTCGCCTGATCGATAACGGCCATACTCCGATCCAGCCCTATGAGGGCGAAGGCAGCAGCATGGAATGATACGAGTGCGGACAGCAGAAGCCCCTCGTCGGCCAGAGTCTCCGACGAGCGGACGGTGAACGGGGCGGCGTCCAGCAGAGTGAGCCAGCTTGCCGGCGTCAGCGGGACCGCCGCCGCGCCCCCATGCCCGTGCTCTGCCGGGTCGATCAGGTCCAGATACAGGCCCGATCCCGCATTCAGCTCCGATATCCACGCCACGCCACGACGCGACGCCAAAGTTTGTCGTTCCGCCGGCAATGCCTGTTCCGGCTCAACGAGCACGTCCGGGCGCGGCTGGTTCTCAGCACCCCGGACCAGCGTCGCCGAAAGATCCAGGAGCCAGGCATCGACCTCCGCCGCAAGCTCGGCGGGGCGAACCTCTCGAAGACAGGTAACCGGCACTCGCCGCATCGTCGTGTTCGGCAAACCCTTTGCGATCAGGCCGAGGGTCGTTTCCTCGCCTTGCGGCGCAACCCCGGGCAGCAGCCGACCGGCGCCGGCGCGCAGCAGGTGCTGGGGCGCTGACTGCTGCACGCCGTTTCGGGTTTCGACCAGAAACAGGTCGACCGTACCTTCGTCGATGAACCAGAAGCAATCCGGATCGTCCAACTCGGCGGGAAGATTGCCGGCGCTGGCGACCGACGTCCCGAACCGGGCGGCTATATCGACAAGGGAATGGCGTTCCGGCGCTGTCATCGGCTCAGCCTGCTCTCACCAGCTTGAAGTAGGTGCCTTCCTCGTCCGCCATTAGCACCTCGTGGGTGCCGCGCTGCACCTCTGCTCCCTTGTCGAGCACGATGATTTCGTCGCAGTCCCGGACCGTGCTCAAGCGATGGGCGACGATTAGGCAGGTCACGCCCCGGCGGCGCAAGGCGTCGTCGACAAGCTGCTCGGTGGTAGCGTCGAGCGCACTGGTCGCCTCGTCCAGAACCAACACGGTCGGATTGCCGACAAGTGCCCGCGCAATCTCAAGCCGTTGCCGCTGGCCGCCGCTGAAATTCGAGCCGCCTTCTTCCACCGGCGCCTCATAGCCGCGCGCACGGCCCAGGATGTCATCGTGGATGCATGCGTCGCGCGCCGCAGAGAGGATTGCTTCGTCGGGGATCGCCGGATTCCACAGGGTGAGATTATCTCGCACGGTGGCAGAGAAGAGCACGACCTCCTGGTCGACCATCGACACGGAGCGCCGCAGCACCTCTTCCGGAACCTGGTGGCGCGGATGACCGTCGAACAAGATGTCCCCGGACCAGGGCTGATACACGCCGGACACGAGGCGCGCCAGGGTTGATTTTCCTGAACCGCTGGGGCCGACTACGGCGATCCGCTGGCCCGGTTGAATCGTCAGGTTGAAGTTACCGATCAGCGGCGGTCGGCCGCGGTTGTAGCCGAAGGTGATGTCGCGCAGCTCCACCTGGCCTGTGAGTTGCAGCCGGCCGTTGAAAGTGGGGATCGAGTCCACTTCAGGGCGACGACGCATGAGGCTGGGGTCCTCTGCCGACTTCGTGATGTCCTCCAGGCGGCTCATATCCGCTTCGAGCGCCTGACGCTGATCGGCCAACTCGACCAGCCGGCCGACAGGTGACAAGAACATGGCTCCCAGGAAGTAGAGGCTCACCATCGTGCCGAGGGTGAGTTCACCGGCCATGACTCGGGGCGCCGCGAAAGCGAGGATGGCGGCGCTGCCGAATGCCATGAGCAGGCCCGGGATGGCCGCACTGACATGACCGAGCTCCGCATGGCGATTGCGGGCGTGCAGCTCGCTGGCCTGCCGACCGCTCCAACGCGAGAAGAACTGGTCGTCGGCCGTGGTCATCCGGAGATTGTCCGACTGGTGCAGCATCAGCATGCCGAGCCCGAGCAGATCGCCCTGCTCGCGCCGCAACGCATGGCTCCGGTCCAGCCTGATGTGCGCGATTAACCGCATCAGCACACCGTTCAGCACCGCCAGTCCGAGCACGATCAGCGCCAGCACGGTATCGTAGGCCATCATGACCGCGAGAAGGACAACCCCCATCACGGTCTCGATCATGAGAGCGAGAAACCGCTCCGACAAGCTCCTGGCGATCCGGTCGACCGACTGGAGACGTCCTGCCAGGTCGCCGGCCAGCCGGTGGTTGAAGAACTCCACCGGCAGGCGCAGCAATCGCGAGACGCACCAGTTTCCGGCAACGACCGCGGTGCGGATGGCCAGGCGCTTGAGACACAGTTGCTTGAGCCAGGTGAGGCCGTAGACCAGCACTGCTGTCACGGCCAGCGCACCTGCCATGAAGAGACCCCAAGGCTCATCTTCGCCCAGCACCCGATCCACGAAGAGAGCGAGTATCGCCGGCAAGAGCAAGGCCAGCAGGGCCAGCATCAACCCGCATGCAACCGTATAGGCCAGCGCGCCCCCTGCTCCCCCCAGCCAGAACGGCAATTGCCGCAGGATGGTCGGTCGCGCGCCGCCGGGCTGAAACTCCGGTCCAGGCGCAACTTGCAATGCGATCCCGGACCATCCCTTCTCGAACTCCTCGGCAGTAAGCGTCCTGCGGCCCACTGCGGGATCGTTGAGGAAGAAGCGCCGACGGTCGAAGCCTTCGAGGATGACGAAGTGGTTGAACTCCCAAAACAGGATCAGGGGCAGCGGCAGCCCCTTGAGCTGGTCTACCCCGACCAATCGCCCCGAGCATTCGACGCCATAATGACGGGCAGCACGCCGGATGCCGGCAGCGGTCGAACCGTCGCGGCTGACCTCGCACTTATCTCGAAGTTCGCCGAGCGGCACCCAGAGACCGAAATGCGCGAGTACGCTGCCGAGGCACGCGGCACCGCATTCCGTCACATGCGACTGCAGCACGAGGGGCGTGTTAAGCCGCCTTCGTTGAGGTCTTCTGGCGACCTTCTCAGCCGGTTTGCGGGACGTGTTCCGACCAGGCGAAGACATTCAGGACCGACCGGGAAGGAAAAGGTCCGCCGGCGCGTGCTGGCCAAGCTCAATGCGTATCAGGCACTCCGTACCGTCCGCCGCCTTGAAGCCGGATGCGTCGTCGAAAACGATATCGATCCGGTGGAAGGATGCGAGAGCGGCGGGCTCCAGCCGTGCCAGCCAATCCGGCAACGGTCCTGCAGTCACCCGGGCAACCGTGCCGCGCAACATCTGTATTCCGCCACCGGGCAATCCGACCTCGACAGATGCCTCCATGCCGGGCTGGATACGCTGTGCAGTCGAGCTGTCGACACGCAGCACCGCCTCGGGGAGCCGGTCGGGAGTTTCATGAATCAGCGCGACAGCGGCACCGTCCGGCAGGTATTCTCCAGGAGCGGCCGACAGCTCGACGACCACGCCAGCGAACCCGCTGACGATCGTCTGCCGCACCGCCCTTCTCGCTTCCATCTGGAGCAAGGACGCCTCGGCGGATGCAAGCAGGGCTTGCGATGCGGTGCCGTCTCCAGCCGCCGGCCGGTCCTGCGACCGCAAAAGGCTCAAACGATCGCGAAGTGCCGCCAGTTCGCGTTCCAGTGTCGGCACGCTCTGACGCGCTACAGCCTGGCCGGCCTGCACACGATCCCCCGGCGCCACGAGGTATTCCAGATGCTGGCCGGGTTCCCCCGTGACTACGGTGCGGCGCTCGCCAGGGACAATCAACACACCCTCAAGCGTTACGCTTCGCATGACGCTGCCGAAAAGGAACCAGGCCGCAAACGCAAGGACGACCAGCCAGATGCAGCCAACAGCCAGGCGCTCATGCGGTGCTGTAATCGTCAGAAGACGACTGAGCTGCGCGCGATCGCTCTTGCTATCGGAGGCAGCTTTGAGAAACAGGTTGTTGAACAAAGAAGACTGCTCCGAGTATCGAGAGCGAGCAATGCAACTACACTATTCGAAGGTCGGTGGCTGCATCAGCGGGTCTATCTGTGTCGTTTGTGCCATCCGTTTGACGGTCAGGAAGTCGAGGTCATAGAGCGGCGGCGGGGTAGTGGCAGCCATCACAAGCTGAATCTGCATGTTGTCATGCCGGTTGACGGAGGCGCAGCTTGCCGAGGTCGGCCAGTGGATCGCGTCCGGCCCGGATCTTGAGCGGGACGGCGTGACGCGGGTTCAGGACCTTGTGCGGAAAATCGGGTAGGCCTTCGGGGTAATCTATCCGGAGAGCAGCGCCCGTATGATGCTCCGGAGGGGTGGGTTTCGCTTTTTCTCAGGACGACCGGTCCCCCCCAAGGCGGACGCGGAGCAGCAACGGGCGTTCGTGGCGGATTTCGAGGCGCTGTTGACGTCCAGGCTGGGTTCCGAGGCGCTGGCGGTCGAGACCTGGTTTCAGGACGAAGCACGCGGCGGCAAGAAGAGGATGGCAACGCGGGTCTGGGCCCGGGGCAAGCAGCGCGTTGTGCGCAACCATCGCTATGTCTATCTGTTCGGCGCCACCTGCGCGGCTCTGGCATTGCCCATATGGCGGGCGAACACAGTGTCGATGAACGAGCATCTGACGGCGATCGCCGTGGCGCGCGCACGGCGTGATCGTGCTGGACGGCGCCGGTTGGCATCGCGATCTTCTCATTCCTCCTAACCTGACGCTCCTGCATCTGCCGCCCTACAGTCCGGAACTCAATCCGATGGAGCAGATCGTTCTGTTCCTGAAGTCGAACCGCCAACCGCGTGTTCAAGGATATCGCGGCTCTGAAGGAAGCCTGTTGGACAGCATGGCAATGGTTCAGCCCGAAGTCATTGCCAAAACGACCCGGCGAAGCTGAGCCGTCACCCTGGCGTGCTGAGCGCCATGACACATCATACCGGTTCATATGACTTGCGTTTGGTATAGGTCCCTATGGTTGCACGGTGAGTTTGGCGTGTCGGAGACGACGGCGCAAGCAGCTGATTCCGGAGGAGGATGAGGCCAAGAGAGGCTGTTGTCGTCCTGCCACCACTATGGCGGGCCGGGGCAGTATTTGCTATGGGCGGAGAGCCGGATGCCGGAGCCGCTCCTCATGCCCGATTTCTTCAGTACACCCCTTGCCGAGGCCGATCCAGATCTCTCCGCCGCCATCGGCGGAGAACTGATCCGACAGCGCGACGGAATCGAACTGATCGCGTCCGAGAACATTGTCTCTTGCGCCGTGCTCGAGGCACAGGGCTCGGTGCTGACCAACAAATATGCCGAGGGCTATCCTGGCCGGCGCTATTACGGCGGCTGTGAATGGGTGGACCGGGCGGAGCGGCTCGCCATAGAGCGGGCGAAGCGCCTGTTCGGGGCGGCCTATGTCAATGTCCAGCCACATTCAGGCGCGCAGGCCAATCAGGCAGCCTTCCTGGCGCTCTGCAAACCGGGCGACACGGTGCTCGGTATGGCGCTCGCCGCCGGCGGGCATCTGACCCACGGGGCGGCGCCCAATCTCTCCGGCAAGTGGTTCGAGGCCGTGCAATATGGCGTGCGCCGACAGGACAGCCTGATCGACTATGACGAGGTCGCACGCCTCGCCGACGAGCACCGCCCGCAGCTCATCATCGCCGGCGGCTCAGCCTATCCGCGCGTCATCGATTTTCGTCGCTTTCGCGAGATCGCAGACAGCTGCGGCGCGACGTTCATGGTGGACATGGCGCATTTCGCCGGGCTGGTGGCGGCGGGCGTGCATCCGAGCCCGCTGCCCTGGGCCGATATCGTCACCACCACCACCCACAAGACGCTGCGCGGCCCACGTGGTGGCATGATCCTCTCCCAGGACGAAGGCCTCGGCCGGCGCATCGACTCTGCCGTGTTCCCCGGCCTCCAGGGCGGCCCGCTGATGCATGTCATCGCCGCCAAGGCGGTCGCCTTCGGCGAGGCACTCAGGCCAGAATTCCGCGACTATGCCGAGGCCGTGGCCACCAATGCGCGTGCACTCGCTGAAAGCCTACATGAGGGCGGGCTCGAAATCGTCTCCGGTGGCACGGACACGCATCTCCTGCTAGTGGACCTGCGCCCGCTCGGCCTCACCGGCGATGTCGCCGAGGCGGCGCTGGACCGCGCGCGCATCACCTGCAACAAGAATGCTGTGCCGTTCGACCCGGAGAAGCCGGCGGTCACCTCGGGTCTCCGCCTCGGCACGCCGGCAGCGACCACGCGCGGCTTTGACAAGGCAGCGTTCCGGGAGGTCGGGCGGCTGATCGTCGAGGTGCTGAAGGGCGGTGAGACAGCAGAGGCGCATGTGGCAGCCAAGGTCGAGGCGCTGCTGGCACGCTTCCCGATCTACAGGACGTCCTGCGAGAGATAGCGCCATGCGATGCCCGTTCTGCGCCCATGAGGATACGCAGGTCAAAGACAGTCGGCCCACCGAGGACAACACCGTCATACGCCGCCGTCGCTCCTGCCCTGCCTGCAATGCGCGCTTCACCACCTTCGAGCGGGTGCATCTGCGCGACCTCATCATCGTCAAGTCGAGTGGCAGGCGCGAAGCGTTCGACCGCGAGAAGCTGCAACGTTCGGTGGAAATTGCGCTGCGCAAGCGCCCGGTGGACGGCGAACGGCTCGACCGCATGGTCTCCAGCCTCGTGCGCCAGCTCGAGGCCTCGGGACAGATAGAATGCCCCTCTGACCAGCTCGGCGAAATGGTGATGGAAATGCTCGCCGAGCTCGACCAGGTCGCCTATGTCCGCTTCGCCTCCGTATACCGAGACTTCCGAGAAGCCAGGGATTTCGAGGAATTTGTTGGGCAGCTCGGCGAGCAGGACGACTGACGTCGTGGATAGTGCGCATGCCGTGGACGAGGCGCATATGGAGGCAGCGCTGGCACTCGGGCGGCGCGGACTCGGACGGGTCTGGCCCAATCCTGCCGTCGGCTGCGTGCTAGTGCTGGACGGGCGCGTCGTTGGGCGGGGTTGGACGCAGCCCGGTGGGCGCCCCCATGCCGAGGCCGAAGCACTCGCCCGCGCCGGCGCTGACGCAAGGGGCGCGACCTGCTATGTGACGCTGGAGCCGTGTAGCCATCACGGCCGCGCCCCGCCCTGCGCCACCGCGCTTATCGAGGCGGGCGTCGCCCGCGTCGTCGCTGCGATCGAGGATCCGGACCCGCGTGTCTCCGGACGAGGTTTCGCGCGGCTCGAAGCGGCAGGCATCGCCGTTGAGCGGGGCCCCGGCGAAGCAATGGCACGGTTCGACAATGCCGGTTTCCTGACCCGCATCGTCGCCGAGCGGCCTCTGATCGCGCTCAAGATGGCGACGACGCTGGACGGGCGAATCGCGTCCCGCAAGGGCGTCAGCCGCTGGATCACCAGCCCCGAGGCCCGCGCCGCCGGGCACAGGCTTCGGGCGGGCTACGACGCCGTCATGGTGGGCGCCCGCACGGCACTCTTGGACAACCCACGCCTCGACTGTCGGCTGGACGGGCTCCGCGACCGCGCGCCGCTGCGTATCGTGGCGGACAGCCGCCTTGGCCTACCGCCGACGCATCACCTGGTCGCTGGCAGCCAGCCCTGCTGGGCGCTCTGCCGGGACGATGCGGACAAGGACCGGGCAAAGGTGCTTGAGGATGCCGGGGTACGGCTCATCGGCCTGCCTGCCGGCGAGGACGGGCGCATGGACCTGGCAGCCGGCTTACGCCGACTCGGCGAGGCCGGCCTCACCCGCCTCCTGGTCGAGGGCGGCGGCCAGCTGGCGGCGGCCTTGTTGAAAGCCGAGCTTGTGGATCGCATACACTGGTTCCGCGCCCCGGCGGTCATGGGCGGCGACGGCCAGCCGGCTGTCGCGGCGCTAGGCGTGGACACTCCCGGCGGTGCACCGCGCTTCTGCCTACACGCCCGGCGCATGGCAGGCAACGATATCTGGGAGGTCTGGCGACGATGTTCACCGGCATAGTCACCGATATCGGGCGCGTCGCCGCCGTCGAGCGGCGGAGCAGCACCCGGTTCGAGATCGCGACGGCCTGGGACACCACGGATATCGCGCTCGGCGCCTCAATTTCTTGTGCGGGGGCTTGTCTTACCGTCGTCGCGGTCCGGCTAGGCAGCTTCACCGTCGAGGCGTCGGCCGAGACGCTCGCCTGCACCGTGCTCGACGGCTGGCGCGCGGGCGTGCGACTCAATCTCGAACGCGCGCTCCGCGTTGGCGACGAGCTGGGCGGGCATCTCGTTTCCGGCCATGTGGACGGCGTCGCTGAAACCCTGTCGTGCCGCCCGGAGGGGGACAGTATGCGCTTCACCTTTGAGGCCCCGGAGGCGCTCGCCGGCTTCATCGCCCCCAAGGGCTCGGTCACGCTTGATGGCGTGTCACTCACGGTCAACGAGGTGGAGGGCGTCCGCTTTGGCGTCAATATCATCCCACACACCCTCACCCACACCACACTGGGCGCCCTGGAACCGGGAGACGCGGTCAATATGGAAATCGACATGCTGGCGCGTTACCTTGCCCGCCAACTGGAAGGGATGGGCCGTGGTAAGTAATCTCGACGGGCTGGTGCGGGCGCCGCGAACTACGGACGACCTGGGCTATCTCTCCCCCATTGAGGAGATCATCGAGGAAGCCCGCAACGGACGTATGTTCATCCTCGTCGATGACGAGGATCGCGAGAACGAAGGCGATCTCATCATCCCGGCGCAAATGGCGACGCCGGACGCGATCAACTTCATGGCGAAACACGGGCGCGGGCTCATCTGCCTGGCACTGACACCGGCGCGCGTGAAGGAACTGCGTCTGCCGCTGATGCCACGCGAGAACGAGCAGCGCCAGTCCACCGCGTTCACGGTATCCATTGAGGCGAAGGACGGCGTGACCACCGGCATTTCCGCCCCGGACCGCGCCCGCACCATCGCGGTCGCCATCGACCCCGATCGGGACGGCGGTGACATTGCCACGCCAGGTCATGTCTTCCCGCTGGAAGCGCGCGAGGGCGGTGTGCTGGTGCGCGCCGGGCATACGGAGGCAGCCGTCGATATCGCGCGCCTCGCCGGCCTCAACCCCTCCGGCGTGATCTGTGAGATCATGAACGACGACGGCACCATGGCGCGCCTGCCGGATCTCGTGCCCTTCGCCCAGTTCCACAATCTCAAGATCGGCGCCATCGAGGACCTGATTGCCTGGCGGCGGCGGCGCGATGTGCTGGTCGAGCAGGTGGTGCAGTCAGAGTTCGAAAGCCGTTATGGAGGACATTTCAAACTTATCATTTACCGCAACAGGATTGACGGAGTAGAGCACCAGGTGCTGGTGAAGGGCGACCTCTCCAGCGACGAGCCGGTGCTCGTTCGCGCCCACGCCTTCAACATCCTCGAAGATGTGCTGGGCGACCAGCACCGGGGGCGAGGCGGCGAGCTGCAGCGCTCCATGATGGCCATCGGCCGGGAAGGCCGAGGCGTCGTGATGCTACTGCGCGAACGCCTCCCATCACTGCTCTCGGCGCGCATCAGGGCGGAGATCGACAGCCGCGAGATGCGAGGAAAACCGCCATTGCGCGACTATGGCGTCGGGGCGCAGATCTTGCGTGACCTGGGCGTCGTCAATATGATCCTGTTGTCCGACAGTGATCGGCATGTCGTCGGCCTGGATGGTTACGAACTACGCATCGTCGGGCGGCGCTCGATTCCTGAAGAGGAAGGATGATGGCCCATATAATGATGGTGGTCGCACCTTATTATAGGGACATATGCGACGAGATGATTGCTGGGGCTGCCGCCGTGATCGAGGAGGACGGCCATAGCTGGGACCGCTACGATGTCGCAGGCGCCTTCGAATTGCCGGTGGCGATTTCAATCGCGCTCGACTCGCCGAAGCGCTTCGACGGCTTCATTGTCATCGGCTGCATCATTCGTGGCGAAACGTCTCATTACGATCATCTCTGCTCGGAGGTGAGCCGGGCACTGCAAACGATCGCAGTGGAGCGCAAGCTAGCGCTCGGCTTCGGCCTGCTCACCTGCGAAAATAGCCAGCAGGCGCGCGTCCGCGCCAGTGTTTCAGGTAAGAACAAGGGCGCCGAGGCGGCCCATGCCTGCATCAAGACCATCGTGCTGAAGCAGGCGCTCGGACGGCCGGATTGACGCCCGGCGACGAGGACGGAGACGGCCAGCGCAGAGACAAAGAGCGCGACGCCCGACAGGTCGAGGACGCTAGAGACGCGCCGCCAAGCCGGCGACGTCTCGCACGCCTCGCCGCACTCCAGGCGCTCTACCAAGCGGAGATGAACCGCGAATCGGCCGAAACGGTGGCGGCCCAGTTTCTCCGCTACCGCCTTGGACACGACTTCGAAGGGATCAAACTCGACGCCGACCGGCGTTTCTTTGACCGCCTGCTCCGGTTCGTGGCAGCCCACAGGCATGACATCGACAGCGCGATCTCGGCAGCACTCTCCAGGGAGCACGGGCTCGGACGGCTGGAGCCGGTACTCCGTGCAGCACTCAGGCTGGGCGCCGCGGAATTAATGTATGAGCCAGATGTGCCAGCGCGTGTCGTGATCCGCGAATATACCGACCTTGTAGGCGACTTCTTCGATGAGCCACAGGCCCGGTTCGCAACGGCCGTGTTCGATCGCATAGCTCATAGAGCAAGGCCCAGCGCGGTTAACGGTCCGGTGACATGAGCCGGTCCGGCGAGTTCGAGCTGATCCACCATTTTCTGGCGCCGCTCGCTACCACCGTCGGTGCAGGCAATCTTAAGGACGACGCCGCCCTTATCGATCCACCCGCAGGCCGCCAGCTGGTCGTCACCACGGACAGCATGGTTGAAAATGTCCATTTTCTTGGTGACGGCCCTCCCAGCCTGATCGCGCGGCGGCTGCTTAGGTGCAATCTCTCCGACCTCGCCGCCATGGCTGCACAGCCGGAAGGCTACTTGCTCAACCTCGCCCTACCGGAGTGGATCGACGATGCCTGGCTGGAAGGCTTCGCGGCAGGCCTTGCGGCGGACCAAGAGGAATTCGGCCTCTCGCTGATCGGCGGTGACACAGTAGCGACGCCGGGCGCGCTCACGCTCACGATTACCGCTTTCGGTTCGGCAGCCACCCCGGTGCGCCGTTCCGGTGCCAAGCCCGGAGAGCGAGTGTTTGTCACCGGCCCCGTCGGCGACGGCTGCTTCGGGCTGAAAGCCGTGCGAGGCGCCTTCGACGTGCCGCGTCTCGCCGAACGCTACTGGCTGCCCTCGCCCCGGTTCGGTAGGGCAGAGGGCGCCACGGCAGCCACCGACATTTCCGACGGGCTTGTCGCCGATCTCGGCCATATCTGCCGCGCTTCAGGCGTCGGCGCCGTGATCGACCTGCACGCCGTGCCGCTCTCGCCGGAAGTGGCCGCGCTCGGTAAGGACGCCCGGCTGGAGGCGCTCACCGGCGGCGACGACTATGAGCTAGTGCTCACCGCGCCTGACAGCATGGCCAACAGCACGAACATCCCCGTCGGGCGCATCGTGCCGGGCGAGGGCGTGACGGTTCTCGATGCGGCGGGCCACCCGGTGCCGCTGACACGGCAGGGCTACCGGCATGATTGACTGGGCGGCGCCGGAACCGCTCGCCACTATTGCCGCCGCCTTCCTCGTCGCCGCTTTCGTCAAGGGGCTGACTGGTCTCGGCTTTTCGACCTGCGCGCTGCCACTGCTGGCGCTCTCCATCGGCATACGCGAGGCGCTGCCGCTGGTGCTGGCACCGTCGATCGCGAGCAATCTTCTGGTGATGCGCGGTGCAGGCCATTTCCGCGAGACGGTGTGGCGGTTTTGGCCGCTCGGCCTTGCCGCGCTGCCGGGCATCGCGTTCGGTATCATACTTCTAGTATGGATCGATCCGCTCGCCGCCGGGGCGGCGCTTGGGGCGGTGCTCGTCGGCTACGCCACTTTTGCACTCGCCCGCCCGGCGCTCGCGCTGCCCCCGCGCCTGGAACGGCCGCTGCAATGGCCGGTCGGCTTCGTCAACGGCGCGGTGAACGGCCTGACCGGCTCGCAGGTGATGCCACTGCTGCCCTATCTGCTGGCACTGCAACTGGATCCCGGCCGCTTCGTGCAGGCGATCAATTGTGTTTTCACCGTCTCCAGCCTCGCCATGATCGTCGGCCTGTCTCAGGCGGGGCTGCTGACCGGCCCCGCGGTCGTCCTCTCCGTGCTGGGGCTGCTGCCGGTCTGGGTGGGAGTGACGCTCGGCGAGGCCCTCCGCCGCCGCCTGCCGGCTGATAGCTTCCGCAAGGCCGTGCTGGGGCTGCTCATCCTGCTGGGCGCTATCCTCGCCGCGCGCTTCTTTCTGGGCTGAACCGCCTCGATGCCAGATCCGCGCTTACCGGTGCTTGGCGAATTCGGCCGCCACGGTCTCGAAGGTCTCCGCGAATAATAGCCGCTCTGCCGGCGTTCCCACCGTCACGCGGATGCAGCGGTCGAGCGGAGCGACACCCGGCATGCGCACGAACACGCCCTCGTCCTGAAGCCGTGACAGCACGGCGTGCGCCTGGTCGCCGTCGCCGCCCATGTCGATGGCGACAAAATTCAGACGTCCTGACATCGGACCATATTTTCTACAATGAACGTGATGCCTCTTATCCGGTGGTCCGTGGGACTTCGGGCAGTTCGTAGACCATGCGCAGTCCGGTTCCGGGGAAGACCGTTCGGGTCAAAGACCAGACATCATGTCCTATCGTCGCCGGTTATATCTCGTCGTCATAACTGTAATTGCGGTCCAGCCTTCGGGCCATGGCACGGGCGTAGGGGGCGGCCTCGGCGATGAGGGCGAGCACATAATCATCTTCCGGCAGCCCCACCAGAGATACCAGAATCCGCGCTTCGGCCAGCAACCGGCCGTCCGAGGGCAACGCGGGCGGCGGCAATGAGACCGCCGCACGCACCGGCGGCGGCCCGGTTTCCAGGGCCGGGCGCCGGGCGCGCCATCCCGTTGCCGCCTCGAAGGCCTGACCCGCCGCCAGCACAGTCCGGTCGTGGAAAGGCGCGGCGGCGATCTGCACGCCGAGCGGCAGGCCGTATTCCGAGAAGCCGGCCGTCAGCGTCAGCGCCGGCCCACCGGTCACGTCGAAAGGGGTGGTGATGCTTGGATAGCGCCAGAAATTCGCCGTGTCATGGGCATCAAGGCGCGGGGCCGGGCCGGTCGCAGAGGGCGCGACCAGGATGTCGAAGCGTTCATAGACCGGCTCCATCGCGTCAAGCAGCTGGCGCCAGCGCCTATGTGCAGCCACATAATCCTGCGCCGTGTAGCAGACCGCGCCCAATACGCGGGAGAGGAAGTCCTGCCCGAAATCGCGCGGGCGCGCTTGCAGGTCGCGCCGGTGGACATTGAACAGCTCGCTCTCGGCGATGACGATCTTGACATCGTACCAGTCCTGCACCGGCGGCATGCGCGCCGTCCCGACCGAAGCGCCGAGGCTGTGCAAGACCGTCGCCATATGCTCCGTAGCCCCTACCATCTCTGGGGCGACGTCCAAGTCCTCTTCCCAGTAATGGCGCAGCAGGCCGACGCGCAGCCCGGCCATTGAGGCGGGTGCGGGTCGTTGAGGGCAGGTCGAGGAGCGCGGGTCCTGCGGGTCATGACCGGCGAGCGCGTCGAGCAGAAGCCCGCAATCCTCCGCCGTCCAGGCAAGCGGCCCGCAATGGTCGAAGGTGAAGGAATTGGGGATAACACCACGCCGACTGACGAGACCGTAGCTCGGCATCAGCCCGGCGACGCCGGAGAGTGCAGCTGGCCCCCGTATGGAGCCGCCCGTGTCCGTGCCGAGCGCGCCCAGGCAAAGCCCCGCTGCTACGGCAACCCCGGAGCCGCTCGACGAGCCGCCGGAGAAATG
>JAPORR010000095.1 GCA_026710105.1 Alphaproteobacteria bacterium | reverse complement strand
ACCGTCGGGGCCGGCGTCGTCGCCGCCATCGATGACTAAAACAAAATATCAAGGCTGTCATGGGTTTCAGTAGGAGCATAGCTCAATTGGTAGAGCACCGGTCTCCAAAACCGGGGGTTGCGGGTTCGAGTCCTGCTGCTCCTGCCATCTGAGGCGATTATGGCACGAACGACACCCGGTGCGTTTATCCGCCAGGTCCGGCAGGAAGCGGCGAAGGTCACCTGGCCGACGCGCAAGGAAACTGGCGTCTCCACGGCCATGGTGTTCGTCATGGTGGCATTGGCGGCGCTGTTTTTCTTCGTTGTGGACCAGGCTCTGGCTTGGATCGTGCGTGTCGTTCTCGGATTAGGGGGGTAGAACCGTGGCCGCGCGTTGGTACGTCATCCATGTCCACTCGGGCTCCGAGCAGAAAGTGGCCCTGGCCATCCGTGAACAGGCGGACCGGCAGGGTGTTGGCGAACTGATCACGGATATCAGCGTGCCCATGGAAAAGGTCGCTGAGATCCGGCGCGGACGGCGCGTGACCGGGGAGCGTAAATTCTTCCCGGGCTATGTACTCATCAAGATGGAGACACAGCAGGGCGAATTGTCCGGCGAAAATGGCAGCCGTCCGGATGACCGGGTATGGCATCTGGTCAAGAACACGCCGAAAGTCACGGGTTTTCTCGGCGGCGGCGGCAGCCGGCCGATCCCGATATCTGAGCCCGAGGCCAACCGTATCCTCTACCAGGTGACCGAGGGGGCCGAACGACCGCGCCCGTCAGTCATCTACGATATTGGCGAACAGGTGCGGGTCTCGGACGGCCCGTTCACCTCCTTCACCGGCGTGGTGGAGGATGTCGATGAGGAACGTGCGCGGCTCAAAGTTTCAGTGTCGATCTTCGGGCGCGCGAC
Source organism: Alphaproteobacteria bacterium (assembly GCA_026710105.1). Taxonomy (GTDB): domain Bacteria; phylum Pseudomonadota; class Alphaproteobacteria; order Bin95; family Bin95; genus Bin95. The sequence goes on along the minus strand of JAPORR010000095.1, from coordinate 14,291 downwards.
ACCTGTCGATCTCGAATACTCGCAAGTAGAAAAAACTTAACCGCAAACGACAACGAGGCGGGAGGCCGACCCCGGCCATGACCGCCGCCGGCGGTGCCACCGCCGCCGCATCTGGGGAGCCGACATGGCAAAGAAAATCAGCGGCTACATCAAGCTGCAGGTTCCGGCGGGACAAGCCACGCCGCAGCCGCCGATCGGTCCGGTGCTGGGACAGCGTGGACTGAACATCATGGAGTTCTGCAAGGCCTTCAACGCCGCGACGCAGGCTCAGGAACAGGGCATGCCAATTCCGACGGTCATCACCGTTTATGCGGATAAGTCCTTCAGCTTCACGATGAAGACGCCGCCGGCAAGTTTCCTGATCCGGCGCGCGGCGGGGCTAGACAAGGGGGGGCAGATGCCCGGGCGGGAGACCGCGGGGCAGATCACACGCGCGCAGCTCCGTGAGATCGCGGAGACTAAGATGGCGGACCTGAACGCCAATGATCTTGATGCTGCCATCGCCATGCTCGCGGGTTCCGCGCGGTCCATGGGCCTTGAAGTGACGGAGGGCTGAGCCGTGGCGAGCCGCAAGGGCAAGCGCATGCGCGCCGCATGGAACAGCGTCGATCGTGCCAGGGAGCACGAGCTTTCCGAAGCCGTGCGGATGGTCCGGGAGCACGCCCGTGCCAAATTCGACGAAACGGTCGATATCGCGATCAATCTCGGCGTGGATCCGCGCCATGCGGACCAGATGGTGCGCGGGGTTTGCGATTTGCCCCACGGCACTGGCAAGCCAGTGCGGGTGGCGGTATTCGCACGCGGTGCCAAGGCCGACGAGGCCCGGGAAGCCGGTGCCGACCTGGTAGGAGCGGAAGACCTCGCCGAGACGATCGCCGGGGGCGAGATCGCCTTCGACCGCGCCATCGCCACCCCTGACACTATGCCGATAGTGGGCCGGCTCGGCCGGGTCCTTGGCCCCCGTGGGTTGATGCCGAACCCACGTCTTGGCACCGTGACCATGGATGTGACGGAGGCGGTGCGCGCGGCCAAGGGCGGGCAGGTGCAATTCCGGGTCGAGCGGGCTGGAATCGTGCATGCCGGTATCGGCAAGGCGAGCTTTGAGCAGGAGGCGCTGGAGGGCAATGCCCGCGCCTTCTTCGATGCCATACTGCGCGCTAAGCCCACGGGTGCCAAAGGAACCTATATCAGGCGCGTCACGCTGAGCTCTACCATGGGGCCGGGCGTGCGTGTGGATGCGAGCGCTCTCAGCGGGGCGGGCTGAACCGCGCGCCGCTAAAAGAAACCTGTCCGAGACCGTCGGCGTCCGCGCCTGTACAATGCAGGCTGGACATAATGCGTAAGCACCGGCGCGAGACGGGAGGGAGACGCCGGATGACCGGCGTCTGCTTCCGGGACAGGGTCCGAAGCCGTTCGTAAGGGCGGCCAACACCAACCGGGGCCATGGCCCCACCTAAGAGAGGACCCCTTGCTCAAGAAGCAGAAAGAAGACCTGGTTCGGAACATGACCGAGAGCTTCGGCGGTGCTGAACTCATGGTTGTGACCCGGCATTCCGGGCTTACGGTGGCTGAAATGACCGACCTGCGTCGGCGCATGCGCGCGGCGGGAGCGAATTTTCGGGTCACCAAGAACCGGCTGGCGAAGCGTGCACTGGAAAAGACGTCTTTCGCCGAGATCCAGCCCCTGTTCTCCGGCCCCACGGCGGTCGCGTTTTCGACCGATCCAGTGGCGGCGGCCAAGGTGGTCGTCGACTACGCCAACGAGAATGACAAGCTCTCTGTGCTGGGCGGCATGCTCGGCGCCGAGACGCTGGATGGAGCCGGGGTGGAGGCGCTCGCGAAACTGCCGTCGCTGGATGAATTGCGCGGAAAGATCGTGGGATTGTTGCAGGCGCCGGGCAGCAAGATCGCGCGTCTGTTGACGGAACCTGGCGCGCAGCTTGCGCGCACTTTCTCTGCTTTCGGCAACAAGAGCGAACCGCCCGCCGCGGGCTGACCCAGGAACGAACCGGAACGCGAACCCAGGAGAAAAACAGATGGCTGACTTGCAGAAACTCGTAGACGAACTTTCGGAACTGACCGTCATCCAGGCGGCCGAATTGTCGAAGATGCTCGAAGAGAAGTGGGGTGTGTCCGCCGCTGCCCCGGTCGCGGTTGCCGCCGTGGCGAACGGCGATGCTGCTGCCGCAGTGGAAGAGCAGACCGAATTCGATGTCATTCTGGCATCCTTCGGTGACAAGAAGATCAATGTTATCAAGGAAATCCGCGCTATTACCGGCCTTGGCCTGAAGGAGGCCAAGGAATTGGTTGAGGCGGTGCCGAAGTCGGTCAAGGAAGGCGTGGGCAGGGACGAGGGTGAGGAGTTAAAGGCGAAGCTCGAAGGAGCCGGCGCGACAGTAGAACTGAAGTAGCTGGATTGACCGGCTGCATGGACAAACGGTCCGCACTCCGGGCCGGCAAGAGCGGATGTGGCTGCGGGCCCGTGGACCGGGCGCGCGGCTCCGTCGCAATTTGCCATTTTTGCGTCTCAACCCAGTTAAACAATGATCTTGCCGTCGGCCAACTGCTGACGGGAAACGGGATGGATCGGACATGACAATGTCGTTTACGGGCCGCAAGCGGGTTCGGAAGAATTTTGGCCACATTCGCGAGGTGGCCCCGATTCCGAACCTTATCGACGTGCAGCGCACCTCCTATGAGGGGTTTCTGCAGCGCGACATCGCGCCGGAGGAACGCAGCCAGGCGGGCCTTCAGGAAGTGCTGACGACCGTTTTTCCGATCAAGGACTTCGCCGACAAGGCGCAACTCGAATTCGTGAAATACGAATTCGAGGAGCCAAAATACGATGTCGAGGAATGCCAGCAGCGCGGTATGACCTATGCGGCACCGCTCAGGGTGACGTTACGCCTCATCGTCTTCGACCTCGACGACGACACCGGCGCGCGCTCGATTCGCGACATCAAGGAGCAGGACGTCTATATGGGCGACATGCCGTTGATGACAGACAACGGCACTTTCATCATCAACGGCACGGAGCGCGTGATCGTCTCGCAGATGCACCGTTCGCCAGGCGTATTCTTCGATCATGACAGGGGCAAGACGCACTCCTCGGGCAAGCTGCTCTTCTCGGCCCGCGTGATTCCCTATCGCGGCTCCTGGCTTGATTTCGAGTTTGACGCCAAGGACGAAGTCTTCGTGCGGATTGATCGGCGCCGCAAGCTGCCGGTGACGACCTTGCTCATGGCGCTTGACAGTGAGGAATATGAACAGCGCCGGCTCGCCGGAGATGAGGAGGATGGCGAGGCCGTCGAGGGCATGGGCGCGGAGGAGATCCTGAACTACTTCTACGGCCGCGTGGTCTATCGGCACGGAAAGAGCGGCTGGGTCACGGATGTCGATGTCGCGCGCCTCCAGGGTCAACGGCTGGTCGCCGATCTGCGTGACGCCCGCACCGGTGACATCGTGGCGAAGATCGGTACCAACATGACCAAGCGCCAGATCGACCGGCTCATCGAGAGCGGGGTCGAATCCCAGCTGGTGGACGAATCCGATTTGCTCGGGCGCTTCCTCGCGGAAGATCTGGTCGATGCCGGGAACGGGCGCATCTTTGCCGAGGCCGGCGGCGAAATCGACGAGTCCCTGCTGGACACGTTGCGCGAGGCCGGTATCGACGAGATCACGACGCTCGCGATCGATAACATCAATGTCGGCCCCTATATCCGTAACACGCTCGCGCGTGACAACAATGTCAACCGCGACGATGCGCTTACCGACATCTACAAGGTCATGCGTCCGGGCGAACCGCCAACTGCGGAAAGTGCAGAGGGGCTGTTCAGGAGCCTGTTCTTCGCAGAAGAGCGCTACGACCTCTCGGCGGTCGGGCGGGTCAAAATGAATGCGCGGCTCGGGCTGGAGAGCGACGATCAACTTCGCGTGCTGAGGAAGCAGGACATCCTGGCGATCGTCAAGACGATGGTGGAACTGCGCGACGGGCGCGGTGAGATTGACGATATCGATCATCTCGGCAACCGCCGGGTGCGCTCTGTGGGCGAATTGATGGAGAACCAGTATCGTATCGGGCTCACGCGGATGGAGCGCGCAATCCGCGAACGGATGAGCTCTATCGATGCCGATTCGGTGATGCCGCAGGACTTGATAAACGCCAAGCCGGCCGCGGCCGCCGTGCGTGAATTCTTCGGCTCTTCGCAGCTCAGCCAATTCATGGACCAAACCAATCCGCTGTCCGAGATCACCCACAAGCGGCGTTTGTCCGCGCTCGGGCCGGGAGGGCTGACCCGCGAACGTGCCGGGTTCGAGGTCCGGGACGTGCATCCGACCCATTACGGGCGCATCTGTCCGATCGAGACGCCGGAAGGCCCCAATATCGGTCTCATCAACTCGCTCGCGACCTATGCCCGGATCAATCGCTACGGCTTTATCGAAACGCCCTACCGGAAGGTCTCTGACGGCGTCGCTTCCGATGGTGTAATCTATATGACGGCGATGGACGAGGGGCGCTACACCATCGCCCAGGCCGATTCACCCCTGGACGATCAGGGCCGTTTCACGGAGGATCTGATGGCCGTTAGGCGCGGCAGCGATTTCGCGCTCGCAACGGCCGATCAGATCGACTTCATGGACGTATCGCCGAAGCAGCTCGTGTCGGTCGCGGCGGCGCTGATCCCCTTCCTGGAGAACGATGACGCCAACCGCGCCCTCATGGGCTCGAACATGCAACGCCAGGCCGTGCCGCTGGTGAAGGCGGAAGCCCCGCTGGTGGGTACCGGCATGGAGGCGGCTGTGGCGCGCGACAGCGGAGCCTCGGTCACGGCCCGACGCAGCGGCGCGGTCGACCAGGTGGATGCCACCCGGATCGTCGTGCGCGCTGCCGAGAGCGGCGGCGACTCTGGTGTGGACATCTACAATTTGCGCAAATTCGAGCGCTCCAACCAGTCCACCTGTCTGAACCAGCGTCCGCTGGTGAAGGTCGGCGATATGGTCGCCGAGGGGGACATCATCGCCGACGGCCCGTCGACGGAATTCGGCGAACTGGCGCTCGGGCGTAATGTGCTCTGCGCCTTCATGCCGTGGAACGGCTACAATTTCGAGGACTCGATCGTCATCTCTGAGCGCATTGCGCGCGACGATGTCTTTACCTCGATCCATATCGAGGAATACGAGATCATGGCCCGCGACACCAAGCTCGGGCAGGAGGAGATCACCCGTGACATTCCCAATGTCGCTGAGGAGGCGCTCCGCAATCTCGATGAAGCGGGCATTGTCTATATCGGGGCAGAGGTGAATGCGGGCGACATTCTGGTCGGCAAGGTGACGCCGAAGGGCGAGTCGCCGATGACACCGGAGGAAAAGTTGCTGCGAGCGATCTTCGGCGAGAAGGCTTCGGATGTGCGCGACACCTCGCTCAAGGTACCGCCGGGAGACTCCGGCACGGTCGTCGATGTGCGCGTCTTCCAGCGGCGCGGCGTGGACAAGGACGAACGCGCCATGACCATCGAACAGGCGGAGATCGATCGCCTGGCCAAGGATCGGGATGACGAGCGCGGCATTCTCACACGCGATTTCAATGCGCGGATGCAAGAATTGCTGCTGAACCGCGAAGTCGTGTCCGGTCCGGGGCTGCGCGAGGGCCAGCGCATCACGCAAAAGATCCTCGAAGGGCTCCGGCCCTCCGAATGGCGCCAGATCGTGCTACGGCGCGACGACTCCATGCGCGAGATCGAGATGCTCATTCAGTACTTCGACGCCAATGTCGAGGAGTTGTCTAAGCGGTTCGAAAACAAACTGGAGAAGCTGGAGCGTGGCGATGAATTGCCACCCGGTGTCATGAAGATGGTCAAGGTGTTCGTCGCGGTAAAGCGCAAGCTCCAGCCGGGCGACAAGATGGCCGGGCGCCACGGCAACAAGGGTGTCATCTCCAAGGCGGTGCCGATCGAGGACATGCCGCATATGGAGGACGGCACGCCGGTGGACATCGTGCTGAACCCACTCGGCGTGCCTTCACGGATGAATGTCGGCCAGATCCTGGAGACCCATCTCGGTGCTGCCTGCCGCGGCCTCGGACGGCAGATCGATGAAATGCTGGAGAAGGTCCGCGAGAGCGACAGGGCGATGAAGGACCTTCGAAAGAAGCTCAGCGCTATCTATGGCGACGCCGATTACGAGCGGTCCGTTGCGACGCTGTCGGACGACGAGGTGCTCGAGCTCTCAAACAACCTGACCGCAGGCGTGCCGATTGCGACGCCGGTGTTCGACGGGGCGCGCGAGGCTGATATTGACACCATGCTGGGGAACGCCGGCATTCGGCCGAGCGGCCAGGTGACACTGGTGGACGGGCGCACTGGTGAGCCATTCGACCGGCCGGTCACGGTTGGCTATATTTACATGCTCAAGCTGCACCACCTGGTAGACGACAAGATCCACGCCCGATCCATTGGCCCCTACAGCCTGGTCACACAGCAGCCGCTGGGCGGCAAGGCTCAGTTCGGCGGCCAACGCTTCGGCGAGATGGAAGTGTGGGCGCTGGAAGCCTATGGTGCCGCATACACATTGCAGGAAATCTTGACTGTGAAATCGGATGATGTCGCCGGTAGAACCAAGGTCTATGAGGCTGTGGTGCGCGGCGATGACACATTCGACGCCGGTATTCCCGAGTCCTTCAACGTTTTGGTCAAAGAACTGAGGTCTCTTGGCCTGAACGTGGACCTTCAGGAAGACCATCTATGACGGCGCGTCCGCTGCTGTCGCCAACCCGCTCTGGAGTCACCGCATGAACGACCTGATGCGACTTTTCGGCCAGACCGAACAGGAAGCCTCGTTCGACAAGATCCGGGTCTCGATCGCCTCGCCCGATCAGATCAGGCGCTGGAGCTATGGCGAGATCAAAAAGCCCGAGACGATCAATTACCGGACCTTCAAGCCGGAACGGGACGGGCTGTTCTGCGCTCGCATCTTCGGGCCGGTGAAGGATTATGAGTGCCTGTGCGGCAAATATAAGCGGATGAAGCATCGTGGCATCATCTGCGAGAAATGCGGTGTCGAGGTCACGCTTTCCAAGGTGCGCCGCGACCGCATGGGCCATATTGAACTCGCCGCCCCGGTCGCCCATATCTGGTTTCTGAAATCAATGCCGAGCCGTATCGGCCTGGTGCTCGACATGACGCTGCGCGAGCTTGAGCGGGTGCTCTATTTCGAGAGCTATGTTGTGACCGATCCAGGCACGAGCGTGCTCGAACGTGGCCAGTTGCTGAGCGAGGAGGAGTATCTGGAGGAGGACGAGCGTGCCTCCGCCAACGGTGAGCATTTCGAAGCCGGGATCGGTGCCAAGGCGATCAAGCAGCTCCTCGCTGGCATCAACCTCGCTGAGGAGCGCGACGACATGCGCGCCGATCTGAAGGAGGCCACCTCAGAAGCGAAGCGCAAGAAGCTGGTCAAGCGGCTTAAGGTCGTCGAGGCGTTTCTCGAATCCGGCTCTAAGCCGGAATGGATGGTGCTCGATGTGGTGCCGGTGATTCCGCCAGAATTACGGCCGCTGGTGCCGCTTGATGGCGGCCGATTCGCGACCTCGGACCTCAACGACCTCTACCGCCGCGTTATCAACCGCAACAACCGCCTGAAGCGGCTAATGGAGCTGCGCGCGCCCGACATCATCATTCGCAACGAACAGCGCATGCTGCAGGAAGCCGTCGATGCGCTGTTCGACAACGGTCGGCGGGGGCGGGTCATCACGGGCGCGAATAAGCGCCCGCTCAAGTCCCTCTCCGACATGCTGAAGGGTAAGCAGGGCCGCTTCCGGCAGAACCTGTTGGGTAAGCGGGTGGACTATTCCGGCCGTTCGGTGATTGTCGTTGGCCCTGAACTCAAGCTGCACCAGTGCGGCCTACCGAAGAAGATGGCGCTCGAACTGTTCAAGCCGTTCATCTATTCGCGGCTCGAGGCCTATGGCATGGCCCCTACCATCAAGGCGGCGAAGCGGCTGGTGGAGCGCGAGCGCCCAGAGGTCTGGGACATCCTGGAGAGTGTCATCCGTGAGCATCCAGTGCTGCTCAACCGGGCACCAACCCTGCACAGGCTCGGCATCCAGGCTTTCGAGCCAGTGCTGATCGAGGGCAAGGCGATCCAGCTGCACCCGCTGGTCTGCACCGCCTTCAACGCCGATTTCGACGGCGACCAGATGGCCGTCCATGTGCCGCTGTCGCTGGAGGCGCAACTCGAGGCGCGGGTGCTGATGATGAGCACCAACAACATCCTGAGCCCCGCCAACGGCAAGCCGATTATCGTGCCGACCCAGGATATCGTGCTCGGCCTCTACTACCTGTCACTGGAGCGTGAAGGCGAACCGGGCGAGGGCATGGTGTTTCGTGACCCGGGCGAGGTCGAATATGCGCTGGCACACAAAATGGTCACCATGCACAGTCGCATCAAGGCGCGGATCGCCCAGACCGACGAGGCCGGCGTCACCACGGCCCGGGTCTATGACACCACGCCCGGGCGCGTCTTGTTGGCGCAGTTGCTGCCGAAGCACGCTGCGGTTGGTTTTGCCCATTTCAACCGCGTGCTCACCAAGAAGGCAGTGGGCGATATCATCGACGTCGTATACCGTAATTGTGGCCAGAAGGACTCGGTGGTGTTCTGCGACCGGATGATGGCGATGGGCTTTGGCCATGCCACGCGTGCCGGTATTTCCTTCGGCAAGGCCGACCTGGTCATCCCGTCGGCGAAGGCGGGAATTATTGAGCGCGCCCAGGCTGAGGTGCATGAGTTCGACCAGCAATATCAGCAGGGCCTGCTGACCCAAGGCGAGAGATACAACAAGGTGGTGGATGTGTGGAGCGATGCCACCGACGAAGTCGCCCAGGCGATGATGGCGGGAATCAGGAACCCGACTTCTGACCTGCCGGTGAACTCGGTATGGATGATGGCCGATTCCGGTGCGCGGGGATCGGAAGCGCAGATCAAGCAATTGGCCGGCATGAGGGGGCTGATGGCCAAGCCGTCCGGCGAGATCATCGAGCGGCCAATCATTGCCAATTTCAAGGAAGGCCTCTCGGTTCTGGAGTATTTCACCTCCACGCATGGTGGCCGCAAGGGCTTAGCCGACACGGCACTTAAGACCGCCACATCGGGTTATCTGACCCGCCGGCTGGTCGATGTGGCGCAAGACTGCATCGTCACCGAGCGGGATTGCGGTACCACGGCAGGCCTCTACATGCGGGCTGTCGTCGAGGGCGGCGATGTCATTGAGCGGCTGGCGGATCGCATTCTTGGGCGGACGCTCGCTGACGATGCCATTGGCGCCGACGGAACGCTGCTTGCGGCGGCCGGCACGCTGATCGACGAGGACCTGTCCGAGCGGATCGAGCAAGCTGGCATCGACATGGTGAAGATCCGCTCAGTGCTGACCTGCGAGACCAAGTCCGGGGTTTGCGGGCATTGCTACGGGCGCGACTTGGCGCGGGGCACCGAGGTCAATGTCGGCGAGGCGGTCGGTGTGATCGCTGCGCAATCGATCGGCGAGCCGGGCACGCAGCTTACCATGCGCACTTTCCATATCGGTGGCGTGGCCCAGCGCGGGGCCGAGCAGTCGTCGGTCGAGGCGGCGATGGACGGGCAGCTCCGGGTGCGTAACCGCAATGTCGTGGTCGACTCCAAGGAGGTGCCGATCGTCATGGGCCGGAACACCGAGCTGGTGCTGATGGACATGCAGGGCCGCGAGCGGGCCCGCCATCGCCTCCCCTATGGTGCCCGGCTGCTGAAAGATGATGATGAGGTGGTCGCGGGCGGCGAGAAGCTGGCCGAATGGGACCCCCACACGCAGCCGATCATCTGCGAGCGGGAAGGGATTGCGCATTATGTTGATCTGGTCGAGGGCGTCTCGATGCGCGAGGTCGTGGACGAAGCGACTGGTATCTCGAACCTTGCGGTGATCGACTGGCGCCAGCAGGCGCGCGGCACGGACCTGAAGCCCCGCATCACCCTCAGGACCCCGGAAGGCGAGGTCGTCGAACTCGGCAACGGCCTGGAGGCGCGCTACTTCATGTCAGTGGACGCCGTGCTGTCGGTCGACAACGGCCAAAGCGTACAGCCAGGCGATGTGTTGGCGCGCATCCCGCGCGAGGTCTCCAAGACCCGCGACATCACCGGCGGCCTGCCTCGTGTGGCGGAATTGTTCGAAGCGCGTAAACCCAAGGATTTCGCCGTGCTTGCGGATATTGAGGGGCGCATCGAATTCGGGCGCGACTACAAGACCAAGCGCCGGATCGTCATTCGGTCGATGGAGAACCCTGAGGAGACGAGTGAGCACCTGGTGCCCAAAGGGCGTCATCTGGCGGTGCATGAGGGAGACCATGTGCAGAAAGGCGACATGCTGCTCGACGGCAAGCCGGTGCCGCATGACATTCTGCAAGTGCTCGGCGTCGGGGAGCTGGCGAACTATCTGGTGAACGAAATCCAGGAGGTGTACCGTCTGCAGGGTGTCAAGATTAATGACAAGCATATCGAGGTGATCGTGCGCCAGATGCTTCAGAAGGTCGAAATCACAGATCCTGGTGACACGACCTTCCTGATCGGCGAACAGGTGGACCGCGGTGAATTTGAGGAAGAGAACGTCAGAACCAATGTGGAAGGCGGCAATCCTGCCCAGGCTGATCCAGTGTTGCAGGGCATCACCAAAGCCGCGCTCCACACCAGATCCTGGATTTCGGCTGCTTCGTTCCAGGAGACGACGCGCGTGCTTACCGAGGCTTCGGTGAGCGGTAAGGTGGACGACCTTATCGGCCTCAAGGAAAATGTGATCGTCGGGCGCCTGATCCCTGCAGGCACGGGCAGCGTGATGAAGCGGCTGCGCAACCTGGCATCCGAACGAGACCGGCAGGCGATCGCCGAACGCAATGCGCGCAGCGAGGCGCTGGAAATGGAACAGCTGGATGCGGGGGAATAACGCAGGGTAGAAGATGCGAAAAACCGGCGGGCGAATGCTTTTCAGCGCTTGACGCCCTCCGGCCGCATCGCTAAAACCCGCCAGCCTTATTCGGGGAGGCGGCGGTAAACCTGCATTTGCAGCGGGTTTAGACGCGCCTTCGAGCCGGTCTGGGGCCGAGCGGAGTTCGATTTTCCGGACACTCCAACGCTCAGGCGAGCCTCTGCGCAGCGTGCGCGGGCGCTAGTCGGCTCGTTTTCCGGTGCTGCGGGGTCCGCAGGCCGCCTTTCTGGGTTGGGGCAAGAGGTGCAAGGAGGCGCAATGCCGACGATCAACCAGCTGATCCGCAAGTCGCGGACCGCGCCCAAGGCGCGTAACAAGGTGCCGGCACTGGAGGCGTGTCCCCAGAAGCGCGGCGTCTGTACGCGCGTCTATACGACCACGCCGAAAAAGCCGAACTCGGCGCTGCGCAAGGTGGCGCGCGTGCGCCTGACCAATGGTTTTGAGGTGACGAGCTATATTCCGGGCGTTGGCCACAACCTCCAGGAGCATTCGGTTGTGTTGATTCGGGGCGGGCGCGTGAAGGACCTGCCCGGCGTGCGCTACCATATCATCCGCGGTACGTTGGACACACAAGGGGTCGCTGACCGCCGCCAGCGTCGGTCGAAATACGGCGCCAAACGTCCGAAATAAAGGGGAGCCGGAAGCCATGTCGCGCCGCCGCGCAGCAGAGAAACGCGAGCCGATTCCCGACCCTCGATATGGGGATGGGGTGGTCTCCAAATTCGTCAACTGCTTGATGCTGGACGGCAAGAAGTCCACTGCTGAGCGCATCGTGTATGGGGCGCTGGAAAAGGCAGAGCGGCGCGCCGGTGTCGAAGCGCTGCAGGTCTTTCATGCAGCACTCGACAATGTGCGCCCCAATCTTGAAGTCCGTTCCCGGCGGGTGGGCGGCGCCACCTACCAGGTACCGGTCGAAGTGCGACCCGACCGGGCGCAGGCGCTGGCGATCCGCTGGCTCATTGACGTGGCGCGCAAGCGCTCCGAAAAGACCATGATCGACAGGCTGAGCGGCGAGTTGATTGATGCCATCAACCAGCGCGGTGCTGCGGTCAAGAAGCGCGAAGATACACACCGGATGGCCGAGGCCAACCGGGCCTTCTCGCACTACCGCTGGTAACGGACAGAGTCGGAGCAGCTTCCCATGGCCCGCACCACCGCGATCGAGCGTTACCGCAATATCGGTATCATGGCACATATCGACGCCGGCAAGACGACGACCACAGAGCGTATCCTCTACTACACCGGGCGATCGTACAAGATCGGCGAAGTGCATGACGGCGCCGCAACAATGGACTGGATGGAGCAGGAGCAGGAGCGCGGCATCACGATCACTTCGGCCGCGACGACTTGCTTCTGGAACGATCACCGCATCAACATCATCGATACGCCGGGGCATGTCGATTTCACCATCGAGGTGGAACGATCGCTGCGCGTCCTCGACGGCGCGGTGGCAGTTTTTGATGGCGTTGCCGGGGTCGAGCCGCAGTCGGAGACAGTCTGGCGCCAGGCGGACAAATACGGTGTGCCGCGCATGTGCTTCGTCAACAAGCTCGATCGGGTGGGAGCCGATTTCTTCCGCTGCGTGGACATGATTCGCGAACGGCTCGGTGCGATACCGCTGGTACTGCAGATACCCATCGGCACGGAGGCCGATTTCGTCGGCGTGGTGGACCTTGTACGCGAACGCGCGATCGTCTGGAAAGACGAGACGCTGGGTGCTGAGTTCCAATATCGCGATATTCCGGACGAATTGGCGGCAAAAGTGGTAGAACTGCGCGAGCAGTTGATCGAGCTCGCCGTCGAGCAGGATGAGGAGGTTCTGGAAGCTTATCTCGAAGGCGCCGAGCCCGATGTCGAGACTATTGAGCGTTGTATTCGTATTGGCACGGTCGCCGGCGCCTTTGTACCGACTCTTTGCGGCTCGGCCTTCAAGAACAAGGGCGTCCAGCCGATGCTGGATGCCGTGGTTGCCTATATGCCGAGCCCGGTGGATGTGCCGGCAGTGAAGGGCGTCGAGCCCGGCTGCGAAGGGCCGGCAGAACGCGCATCCAGCGACGATGCGCCGTTTTCGGCCCTTGCCTTCAAGGTCATGAACGACCCGTTCGTGGGGTCGCTTACCTTCGCGCGGATCTATTCCGGTGTCCTGGAAGGCGGTTCGGCAGTGATGAACACCGTCAAGGGCAAGCGCGAGCGCATCGGCCGCATGTTGCTGATGCACGCCAATAGCCGTGAGGACATCAAGGAGGCGCGCGCCGGTGACATCGTGGCGATTGCCGGCCTCAAGACGACCACGACCGGCGACACATTGGCGGTGCAGACTGCGCCTGTTGTCCTGGAGCGAATGGAGTTCCCCGACCCTGTCATCGAGATCGCGGTTGAGCCGAAGACGAAGGCAGATCAGGAAAAGATGGGCGTGGCGCTCGGCCGGCTGGCGGCGGAAGACCCTTCACTCAGCCTTTCGACCGACCATGAGACCGGCCAGACCATCCTCAAGGGCATGGGCGAACTCCACCTTGAGATCATCATCGACCGGATGAAGCGTGAATTCAAGGTCGAGGCCAATATCGGCGCGCCGCAAGTCGCTTATCGCGAGGCGTTCGGCAACACGGTGGAGGTCGATTACACGCACAAGAAGCAGAGTGGTGGTGCAGGCCAGTTCGCACGCGTGATCATGACCTTTGAGCCGCAGGAGACGGGTGCGGGCAACGAGTTCGAGAGTAAGGTGGTGGGCGGTGCTGTGCCGCGCGAATACATTCCCGGCGTCGAAAAGGGTTTCCTCGCGCAATTGGAGACCGGTGTGCTGGCCGGCTTTCCGGTGATCGATGTGAAAGCGGTGCTGACCGACGGCGGCTATCACGATGTGGACTCGAGTGTGCTCGCGTTCGAGATTGCAGCCCGTGCGGCGGTAAGGGAAGCGATGGAAAAGTCACGTCCCAAACTGCTTGAACCGATCATGAAGGTCGAGGTGGTGACGCCTGAAGATTATATGGGCGATATCATCGGTGATCTCAATTCGCGGCGCGGGCATATCCAGGGCATGGACCAGCGCGGTAATGCGCGGGTGGTCGAGGCCATGGTGCCGCTCGCCAACATGTTCGGCTATGTGAACACCTTGCGCTCAATGAGCCAGGGACGGGCGCAATTCCACATGGAATTCGACCATTACGAAGCAGTACCGCAGGCGGTTGCGGACGAAGTCCGCGCCAAGTTCGCCTGACGGCAGGAAAGCAGAGAGGCACGAAGATCGATGTCGAAGGCCCGTTTTGAGCGTACGAAGCCGCATTGCAACATA
>JAPORR010000132.1 GCA_026710105.1 Alphaproteobacteria bacterium | reverse complement strand
CCGCGCCGTAGGGTCAGCCCTTCAGCCGCTCGCCCGTTTCCGCATCCGCTTTCTCTGCCGCCCTGTAGGACGGCAATGCCGTCACCCTGTCGAACCAGGCCTGGGCCGCCGCAGGCAGCGTTTCGCTGACCATGCGGCGGTATCCGCGCATGGTGTAGCAGAGGCTCAGATCCGCGGCGCTCATCGTATCGCCCAGCAACCAGGATCGTCCGGACACCGCGGTATCGACTGCTGCGACACAGGCCGTCGCCCGGCTCTTCATTTCCGCCACGACAGCATCGAGCTCCGGAGCGAACTCGCGCCGATGATTGACGATCTCCCCCAGCGGCCGTGCGAAGGTCGCCTCCGCGAACCAGCACCATTGCAGATAATACGCGTAGCCGGGGTCGTCCCCGGCCGGCTGCAACCGTCCGCTGCCATAGCGATCCAGAACGTATTGCATCATGGCGCAGGACTCGAACATGGTCATAGTGCCATCGGTCATGACCGGCACCTTGCCGACCGGGTTGAGGGCCCGCCATTCCGGTGTCGCGCGATACTCGGCGGCGAAGTCCACTGGCACGATCTCGTAGGGCACGGACAGTTCCTCGCATACCCAGATAACGCGAACCCCGCGAGTTCCCGGGGAGTGGTGGATTTTCAGCATGGCAATGCGCCTCCGGTTTCATGCGCTCGGTATGGCGTATAGTACGACAAATGCATCGACTTCGGGTCGATACCTTCCAGACCGGAGAGAGGCCGACATGCAGGAGTTTTCGTTAAATACCGCCCCGGAGGACCTGGAAGACCGGTTCGCGGCCGCATTCGGCGGGCCGGTCGCGGTCGAGCGCCCGCTTGCCGCCAGCGGCATGGGCGTGCGCCTGTCCGGCATCGACCTCAGCCTTCCGCTGCGTCCCGCGCAGGTGGAGCTGCTGCTGGATACGCTCAGCCACTGCCGGCTGGTGACGCTTGCCGGACAGGATCTCGACCGGTTTTCGCTTGCGGCGTTCGAGCGCTTCGCGAATCACTGGGGCGCACCGGTCGCGCATCCCTCGAACTTCCTGCGCGGCGGCAAGCCGGCGCAGCAGGACGGCGCCAGTGACGGCGCCATCGTCTTCCTGCCCTATGCGGACCGGAAGGTTGCCGCCGCCGACGCCACCCTGCCCGGGCAGGTCGCATGCCTGCCGCATGAGTCGCCGGCGGTGCTCGTTGCGACGAACTTGCTCGGCAGTGGCGGGAGCGTCGGGCCCACGCTGAAGGATGGCGGCTCCTGGCACACCGATATCGAATACGAACCTCTACCTATCTATGTGTCGATGTTCCTCGTCCATCATGTGCCGGTGGCGCGGGAGGCGTCCAACGGGCAATGGGTCGAACCGCTGGCAGATACGGGCCCGGCGCCCTATATTCCCGGTTCGGACGACGAGCTCATGGCCCTTCGCAAACGCCTGCCGCTGAACGGGGAGACCGCCTTTGCCGATACCGCGGCCGCGTTTGCCGCGCTGCCGCCGGAAGAGCGGGCAAGGCTCGAGGCGCTCCGGGTCCGCCGGCGTCTTAACCTGGGCGACGAAGGCTGGCTGACGGAACTTGTGCGCACGGACCCGCGTTCCGGTGTCAAGTCGCTGCACAGCCCGGTCTGGGCCTCACGGCCGGGAATCCGCCCTCCGATCGAGGTCGACGGCATGATGCCGGACGCCTCCCGCGCCTTTCTGGACGGCCTCGAGAAACACGTCCTGCAGCCGCAGTTCCGCTACGACCATCTGCACAGGCCGGGTGATGTCACCATCTGGAACAACTATATGAGCTTGCACAACTCGCCGCCGATCAAGATCGGGATCGACACGGTGGAGGACGCGCGGCTGCTCTACCGGCTGAGTTGCAAGGGCGCCCCCGCCCTCGTTCTGCCCCGCGACGACGATCCGTCCTGGATCGAGACCCACATTACCGCCGGCTACCGCTCGCCGGCTTCCATCGTCGGGTAGCGCGTGGAACCGGATCGCCCCGTCAGGCGGCGATGGCCCGAGCTTCCTGCAGAAAATACCGGTTCACGGGGCTTCCCGTGGACGTCGCCGCCGGAGCTGAAGGAACGCACGATCGAGCGTGTGCGACGAGGCCAGTGCCGATTGCTCTTTGCTTGAAGGGGCCAACCAGAGAGCAACCTGCTGAACACTACGCCGCGGTAGTTGCATAAATCCAAGAAAAGGGAAGATGGGGCCGGGATTTGTCGTCCCGCTCGATGAGGCGGGCGTCCGGGGGGGGCGCTGATCAAGATGCTGCAGACTGATCTGTTGAGCCCCGACGGATTCGTCCTGCGCCTGTGCGAATCAAGCTGGGGCGCGGATCGCGGCGGCCTTGACCTCGTCTGGGGCCTCCCCCTCGAAATGCCCGAAATTCGTCTCGAAATCCTGTGCCAGGGCGGTGGCGCGCGTCTCATAAGCCGTTCGATCCTCCCAGCTCGTGCTTGGATCGAGGGCTTCTGGCGGCACATTCGGGCAGGTGGTCGGCCAGTACAGGCCGAACACCGGATGCTGGGCTACCTCGACGCCGTCAAGTGAGCCGTTGAGGGCAGCATTCACCATCGCTCGGGTATGTGCGAGAGGCATGCGCTCGCCCCTGCCGTTCCAGCCGGTATTGACTAGCCAGCAATCGACCTTGCGTTCGGCAATCCGCTTTCCTAGCAATTCGGCATAGACCGACGGTCGGCGGACCATGAACGGCGCGCCGAAACAGGTGGAGAAGGTGGCGACCGGCTTGCTGCCGAGGCCGCGCTCAGTGCCAGCAACCTTCGCGGTGTAGCCGGAAAGAAAATGGTACATCGCCTGTGCCGTCGTCAGCTTCGAAATCGGCGGTAGCACACCGAAAGCGTCCGCTGTCAGCATGACGATATTCTTCGGCGGTGGTCCGCGCCCGTCGGGACAGGCATTGGGGATGAACTCCAGCGGGTAGCAGGATCTGGTGTTCTCCGTTATGCGGCGGTCGGTGAGGTCCAGCAGTCGGGTGTCAGGATTGATGGCGACATTTTCCAGCACCGTGCCGAAGCGGTGGCTCGCCGCATGGATCTCCGGCTCGGCATCCCGGTCAAGGTCGATGATCTTCGCATAGCAGCCGCCTTCGAAATTGAAGATGCCATTGTGCGACCAGCCATGCTCGTCATCACCGATCAATTCGCGTCCTGGGTCTGCCGACAGGGTGGTCTTCCCCGTGCCTGAAAGGCCGAAAAACACCGCAGCGCCTTCCGGCCCGATATTCGCCGAGCAATGCATCGGCATGACGTCTTCAGGGGGCATCAGGTAATTCAACAGGGTGAAGACCGATTTCTTGATCTCGCCAGCGTAATAAGTCCCAGCGATGAGGACCAGCCTCTCCGAGAAGCCGATGGCAATGACCGTAGAGGATCGGCAGCCGTCGATTTCAGGGTTTGCGGTAAAGCTCGGCGCATGGAGAATCGTCCAGTCTGGATCGCGGACACCCGGACTGGACGGCCGCAGGAAGATGTTGCGCGCGAACAGGCTGTGCCAAGCTTGCTCGGTCACCACACGTACGGCTAGCCGGTGCGCCGGGTCTGCACCCGCGTCGCAGTCTTGCACGAAGAGTTCGCGCCCCCCCAAATGGCGCAGGATGCGGTGGCGGAGAGTCGCGAAGCTCTCCGGTGTCATCTCCCGGTTCACCTTGCCCCAGTCGATGTCCTGGTCCGTGTCCGCATCGCGAACCAGGAACTTGTCTTCCGGTGATCGGCCGGTGAAGGCACCTGTTCGGCAGACCAATACGCCTTGAGCCGCCAGCAGGCCCTCCTGGGCGCGCACCGCAGCTTCCACTAGAACCTCGCGGCCGGGGTTCCAGTGCAAGGCACAGGGTTCGGTAATGCCGATTGTGGCCAAGCGTTTGTCAGAGGACAATAAAGGCCTCGAGTCGCGAGTTTGGAGCGCCGGAACGGTTCACCCTTCTTCTATGCAGGCCACTCATGCCAGACAATGCGCTTTCATGACGCGCCGATGAACCGTTGCACACGAGCTGGGGCATCGTTCGCCAGAATTCCGCCATATTGCAACCGGACACTCTATACTCCGCGGCGCATGTTCGCAGGAGGGTTCGGAAGCCGATGAAACACAAGATCGCCCTCGTGGACGACGACCGGAACATCTTGACATCCGTCACAATGGCCCTGGGGGCTGAAGGCTTCGAGGTCCGCGCTTATGCGGACGGCGAACAAGCCTGGCGAGCATTGCGGAACGGCGGTGTCGATCTCGCGATTCTCGATATCAAGATGCCTCGCATGGATGGCCTGGAGTTGCTGCAGCGTCTTCGTGCGCAAACCCTACTCCCGGTGATCTTCCTTACCACCAAGGTCGCGGAGCGGGACGAGGAACTAGGCCTGAACATGGGAGCTGACGACTACATAAAGAAACCATTCTCTCAGCGCCTGCTGATCGCCCGCATCCGGGCCCTGCTACGCCGCAAGGAGCTGGAACATGAAGGCGCCGTCCGGAACACGCTGGTGCGCGGCGACCTCTCGGTTGATCCTGACCGCTATCTCTGCACCTGGAAGGGTGACCAAGTGAAGCTCACGGTCACCGAACTGTTGATCCTGAATTCACTCGCCTACCGGGCCGGCTACGTAAAGACGCGAGATCAGTTGATGACCGCTGCCTACGGTCCCGACGTTATGGCCAATGACCGCGTCATAGACAGCCATATCAAGCGAATGCGGCGCAAATTCCGTGCTGTGGACCCGGCCTTCTCGTCTATCGAGACCCTCTACGGCGGCGGATACTGTTACCGCACATAGCCGCGGCATGATCCGGCGAAGCGGCTGCCCGGCACCGTGGCACAATAAGAGGCGATGGCATCGCTCCCCGCTGATGCGCCGCCTTCTGGCGGTGAATCTGCTCGCACTCGTCATCCTTACGGCAAGCCTGCTCTATCTTGGCGGCTACAAGCGCGAGCTGATCGAGACCGAACTGCGTCTTGTCGAAGCCAAGGGCCGGACTATCGCTGTCGTGCTCGGGCATGCCTCGATCGAACTTCTGGCGGATGGCGAACCGGCGCTTGATATCACCGGCGCTGAGCCCCTGCTGCGGCGTCTCATCGAAGAATCCGGCCTGCGGGTGAACCTGCGGGTAAGGGTGTTCGGTCTGGACGGGGCTATTAGGCTCGACAGCCGGCGGTTTTCAGGTTTCGGGCCCACAGTGGAGAGCCAGCCCCTGCCGCCGGCGGGAGGCTCGAACATGTTCTACGCTGCCCTACACTGGATTCTGGGGCTCTTCGACTTGGCCTTCCGTGAATTCGAGACCATTGAGCCCTATCGGGAACATGCGGAACAAAAGGCATCCGACTATCGTGAGGTCGAAGCCGCGCTGCGCGGCGAGACCGGAGAGGTCGTCCGTTCGCTCGGCGCAAGCGGCTTAGTGTTGAGCGTCGCCTTGCCGATTCGGGACTTCAAGCGCGTGGTGGGTGCCGCAATGGTTTCAGCGGACGGTCGTGCCATCGACGAAGCCGTTAGCGAGATCCGACTGCATATCCTCTCCGCCGCCGGCATGGCGCTGGTTGTTGCTGTCCTGCTCACGATCTACATGGCGCGCGCCATAGCTACACCCTTGCGGGACCTTGCGGCGACCGCTGAGCGCGTCCGCCCCGGTTACGGCCGGGTCGATATCCAGGATCTGAGCGGGCGCAATGATGAAATCGGCGACCTCTCTGCTGCCTTGCGCCGGATGACGCGCGCCCTCTGGGAAGGCATGGAAGAGACCGAGAAATTCGCCGCTGATGTCAGCCATGAACTCAAGACTCCGCTCGCCTCCACCTACAGCGCTGCCGAGACCGCGATGCGCGAAGACGACCCGGCGAATAGACGCAAGCTGATGAGGATCGTCCTCGATGATGTCAGGCGGTTGAACCGGTTGATTGACAGCGTGGCGGATGTCTCCAGTCTCGGGGCGCAATTCTCCCGCGCGGAATCCGACCACGTGGACATGCGACGGACGGTTGAGGCCTGCATCGACGCCGAGACGCCACCCCGTCCCGCCTTGGCAGTCGCACCAGCGTCGCCGTTCATCGTCCACGGCTTCGAAGAGCAGATCTTGCGGGTTGTCCGCAACCTGATCGACAATGCCCGGTCATTTGTGCCGGCGGCAGGGGGGGTGAGGCTGTTCCTTGCGCGTGAGGGGAACGAGGTTGTCCTTCGGGTGGACGACGACGGCCCGGGCATCCAGGCTGGCAAAGAAGAGACGATCTTCGACCGCTTCTATACCGACCGCCCGGACGCTAGCGGAAGCAAGGACCGGCATTCGGGGCTCGGCCTCGCAATTGCGCGCGACATCGTCAGGCTCCACGGCGGCACTATTGTGGCTTCGAACCGGCCGGGCGTTGACGGCAGTGTCGAAGGGGCGCGGTTGGAGCTTCGTCTGCCGGCCGCGGACGCCTGATGCGGGTCCATGCGAGCTGCGTCGCCTTCGAGGGCTGGGGCGTGCTGTTGCGCGGGCCTTCTGGGTCAGGAAAGTCCGACCTCGCGCTCAGGGCGGTCGAGGCGGGCGCGAGACTCGTCGCCGACGACCTTGTCGTGCTTGAGCGGCGCGGCGAGCAGGTCTGGGCCCGCGCGTTGCCGCAGGCCGGCGGCAGGCTGGAAGCGCGCGGCATCGGCATCGTCCGCTTGGCAGCACTGGAAGGCGCGCCGCTCATTCTGATTGCCGATCTCGCGCCGCTCGACCGGCTGGCTGAACGCCTGCCCGTCCCCTGTTTCGAGCCGATGCTGGGTTTGGCAGTTAGACGTATCCGCTTGGCACCATTCGAGATTTCGGCAGCTATCAAGCTGCGTCTTGCTGCGCATACAGCATCGGAGGATAAAGACGCGACACGAGCATCAGGCAAAGATGACAGCTGGTAGCGAACCCGCATTGAGACGCCTTGTCCTGGTGACCGGCATGTCCGGAGCCGGGCGGTCCATTGCGTTGAAGGAGCTCGAAGACCTGGGATTCGAGGCGATCGATAATATTCCGCTTGCCATGCTGGATGGCATGGACGCGGATCGGTCGGGGCGTCCGCTTGCGGTCGGCATTGATACCCGCGCCCGCGATTTTGCAGTCGAGGGCATGCTGGACCGCATGACGGGCGCGGCGGCCCGCTTCGACATCGCGCCGGTGTTCCTACATGCTGATGACGAAACCCTGGCGCAGCGCTACCGCGAGACGCGCCGACGCCATCCTATGGCGCCCGATGGCAGCCTCATTGCCGGCATTGAGCAGGAGCGCCGGCTGCTGGAACCGTTGCGCCGCGCCGCCGACATTGTCATCGACACATCGCTGCTCACCGTACATGATCTCCGCCGCCTGCTGCGGGCGCATTTTACCTCCGACCCGCAGGAAGGCATGTCGATTTTCGTTACGTCCTTTTCTTTCCGCATGGGCCTGCCGCGCGAGGCGGACCTCGTGTTCGACACGCGTTTCTTATCCAATCCCCATTACAGGGAAGAGTTGCGACCGTTGACCGGACGCGACAAGGAGGTCGGTGCGCATATCGAGAAGGACCCGGATTTCGCCCCCTTCCTGGAGGGGATCAGCGGTCTGCTTCAAACACTGCTGCCTCGCTATGCAAGGGAAGGTCGTGCCTATCTGACAATTGCTCTCGGCTGCACTGGCGGACGCCACCGCTCGGTTTTCACTGCCGAGGCGCTTGCGAGCCTGTTGCGCGAACGCGGCTGGCGGGCCACGCTCACCCACAGGGATCTCGGAGTGACCCTAGATCGGGAGCCGCAGCATGCCGCGGGTTCACCCGCCGCCACGAAAACGGAGAACAGCCCATGATCGGCCTGGCGCTGGTTACGCATGGTCGTCTTGCCATCGAATTGCTCGCGGCGCTCGAGCATGTTGTCGGGCCCCAGGAGCAGGTCGCGGCTGTGTGCATTGGCCCTGACGACGACATGGAGGATCGCCGCGCCGAGATTGCGCGCGTCGCCAGGACGCTCAACACCGGCGATGGCGTCGTGCTGCTGACGGATATGTTTGGCGGCACACCCTCCAATCTGGCGATTTCCGTGCTGGGTGCGTCCGACCAGGGTGATGTCGAAGTGGTCGCCGGCGTCAACCTGCCGATGCTGGTGAAATTCGCGACCTGCCGTCGGAATAAAAGCCTCGTGAACGCCGTCGCGGAGGCCGAAGAGGCCGGACGGAAATACATTCAGATCGCTTCCAGGTTGCTCGCCGAAACGTCCAACTGACATGCCCTCGGCCCTGTTGCAGATCGTCAACGAGCGCGGCCTGCATGCCCGCGCCGCCGCGAAATTCGTCGCCCTTGCGGGTAACTTCGACGCCGAAGTCCGCGTCACCCATCACGATATGACCGTGCCGGGCGTTTCGATCATGGGCCTGCTGCTGCTCGGCGCCGTCAAGGGATGCGAAATCGAAGTGGTCTGCAGAGGCGCCGAAGCGGCCGCGGCGCTCGCCGCCCTCCGTGCGCTCGTGGCGGACGGCTTCAGCGAGACGTGAGCACACAGCGCTCCGTCGGCGCCCCAGCGGTTACTCGTCCGCGCCCGGTTCCCGCAGTTTGCGGCCCCTGCTTGCGCTGCTCCCGGAGCTCCGGTTGAAAGGAGGGCCTGCCGGTTGCTATACGCTCCCGGCCTTCTGGCGCATCCCTTCCGGAACGAGGACACGCTCTCCGATGCCCGATTATCAGGTTGCCGATATCTCGCTTGCCGACTGGGGCCGCAGGGAAATCGCTATCGCGGAAACGGAAATGCCGGGGTTGATGGCAATCCGCGAGGAATATGGACCCGCCCGCCCGCTCGAGGGCGCGCGCATTGCGGGCTGCCTGCATATGACAATCCAGACGGCGGTTCTGATCGAAACGCTGCAAGCCCTCGGCGCGGAAGTGCGTTGGTCTTCCTGCAATATCTTTTCCACGCAGGACCATGCCGCCGCCGCGATGGCGGCGTCTGGCGTGCCGGTCTTCGCCTGGAAGGGAGAGACCGAGGAGGAATACTGGCAATGCGTGCGCCGTACGGTCGAAGGGCCGGATTGTTGGCATCCGAACCTGCTGCTTGATGACGGCGGCGACCTCACCAAGCTGATGCATGACGACTACCCGGAACTGATGACGGGCGTGAAAGGGGTGTCGGAGGAGACTACAACCGGCGTGCTGCGCCTTTACGAGATGGCGAAAGCCGGCTCGCTCGCCTGTCCCGCCTTCAATGTCAACGACTCGGTGACAAAGTCGAAATTCGACAATCTCTACGGTTGCCGCGAGAGCCTGGTGGACGGAATCAAGCGCGCCACGGACGTCATGATCGCCGGCAAGTCGGCGCTGGTCTGCGGCTATGGCGATGTCGGCAAAGGATCGGCGGAAAGCCTTCGCAGCCAGGGCGCGAGAGTGATGGTCAGCGAGATCGACCCGATCTGCGCACTGCAGGCCTGCATGGCCGGTTACGAGGTTGTGCGGCTCGACGATGTTGCGGACCGGGTGGACATTGTGGTGACCGCGACCGGAAACACCGATGTTGTGACCATCGACCACATGCGCGCCATGAAGGACCGCACGATCGTCTGCAATATCGGCCATTTCGACAACGAGATTCAGGTCGGCGCGCTGCGCAACCTCGTCTGGCACAATGTCAAGCCGCAGGTGGACGAGGTCGAATTTCCGGACGGCAAGCGGCTGATCCTGCTGGCGGAAGGCCGGCTGGTGAATCTCGGCTGTGCCACCGGCCATCCGAGTTTCGTGATGTCGGCGAGCTTCTCCAACCAGGTGCTGGCGCAGATCGAACTCTGGACCAATGGGGCCCAATACGACCGGCAGGTGCATGTGCTGCCGAAGCATCTCGACGAAAAGGTCGCCCTGCTGCACCTAACCAGGCTAGGGGCCCGGCTGACCGAATTGCGCCCGGACCAGGCGAACTATATCGGCGTTTCGCAGACCGGGCCGTTCAAGCCCGACTATTACCGCTACTGATGGCCCTCTGAGGGGCGCAGCAGGCCTTCCAGAACGGTTGTGAGCAGCGCCAGGTCGGCCGGGCGGCTGAGCCGGTGGCTGCCGTCCTTCACGAGGACCGTCCTCACATCCTCGCTCTCGAGGCAGTCCGTCAGCCTCAACGAATCCTGCCAGGGAACAGCGTCGTCATGCATCCCGTGAAGCAGGCGCACCGGTGCGTCGATCGAGATCGAGCCATCCAGCAGGTAATGGTTCTTGCCGTCCTCGATCAACGCTTTCGTGATCGTGTAGGGTCCGTTTTCGTACTCGCTTGGGCGCAGGAAGAAGCCCTGTTCGTCGAGGCTGCGGTGCTGCTCTGCGGTCAAACCGATCTCCATGCGCCGCACGAAATCAGGTGCGGGCGCAATACCGATGAGCGCATGGACCCGCTGCGGACGGGCGAGCGCTGCTAACAGCATCAGCCAGCCACCCATGCTGGAGCCGACCAGCACTTGCGGCCCTTCCGTCAGCCGGTCAAGCACTGCGAGCGTGTCGGCGAGCCAGTCTGAAAGCACGGCCTCCTCGAACCGCCCGCCGGAGGCACCGTGGCCGCGATAATCGAACCGCAGGAAGGCTCGACCGCGCCGCCGGCAAAAGGCATCCAGCGCGTGCGCCTTATCGCCGGTCATGTCAGACATGAAGCCTCCCAGGAACACTACGCCCGGCCCCTGGCCGGCAAAGCGCCGATAAGCCAGCGCCGGCTCTTCTGGACGGCAAAGAAACGCCGGCCTCGAGCCGTCTCTGTCTGTCACATCGCCCTCCGATCTTTGAACATCATGCCGTCACTAACCTGCAACCGAACGGGCGGAGATGCCAGACTGAAACAGCGGACGGCTTCACATTGAGGCCGGGATTGCTCATGGTCTCGCCTGCCATGTCAATTGCTGCCGCTTCCCGCCTTGAGGGCAAGACAATCCTGCAGGTGCTGCCCGCGTTGGAAGCGGGCGGCGTCGAGCGGGGCACGCTGGAGATCGCGGCGGCGCTCCGTAAGGCTGGCGCGCGCGCCTTGGTCGTCTCGTCGGGTGGGCGGATGGCGGCCAGCCTCGGTGCCGACCACATCGTCATGCCCGTTCACACAAAGACCCCGGTGGGTCTCTGGCGGAACGCCGGCCGCCTGAAGGCGCTGATTACACGGGAAGGCGTGGATCTCGTCCATGCCCGTTCGCGCGCGCCGGCCTGGAGCGCCCGGGCGGCGGCCCGCCGCGCCAGCGTGCCGTTCGTCACCACCTTCCACGGCGCTTATGGGGCTCGCAGCGCCGCCAAGCGCGCCTGGAACCGGATCATGGTTCGCGGCGACCGGGTGATCGCCGTTTCGGATTTCATCTCCGGGCATATGCAGGAAGTTTATCGCTGCCCCCCGGAGCGCATCCGGGTCGTGCATCGGGGCATCGACGCCGCCACGTTCGACCCCGCAGCTGTCCCGCCCCGCAAGAGGGCTGCCCTGCGCGCCGCCTGGGGCGTTCCCGAGGACGCGCGGATCGTGCTGCTGCCGGGGCGGCTTACCCGTCTCAAGGGTCATGCCGTGCTGATCGAGGCGATACGCCTTCTCGCGGACCCGAATCTCGTCGCCGTGTTCGCCGGCTCGGACCGGGGCCGCGACGCCTACCGGCGGGAACTGGAGACGCAGGCGCAAGGCCTTGCCGTACGGTTCGTCGGGCATGTCGACGATGTGGCAGCCGCCTATGCCGCAAGCGACGTGGCGGTATCTGCCTCGGTCCAACCCGAATCCTTCG
The DNA here is from genome assembly GCA_026710105.1 of Alphaproteobacteria bacterium. Taxonomy (GTDB): domain Bacteria; phylum Pseudomonadota; class Alphaproteobacteria; order Bin95; family Bin95; genus Bin95. The sequence goes on along the minus strand of JAPORR010000132.1, from coordinate 4,016 downwards.
GCCGCGTGCTGGCGGAGGCGTGCGCCATGGGTCTGCCCGTCGTCGCCAGCGACCATGGTGGGGCGCGCGAGATTGTGCGCCAGGGGGAAACCGGATGGCTGGTCCCGCCCGGTGACCCGGCCGCGCTCGCCGAGGGCATCTGCTGCGCACTCGCTGCGTCAGGGCCTGGGCTCGCTACATGCGCGCGCGCGCATGTTCTCGGCCGCTTTACCCTTGCGCGGATGTGCGCCGGGATCCTCGCAGTTTACGATGAGCTTCTGTGACCGTTTGACGGTTTCCCAGAAACGATCCGGCTGGTACAGGTGCGGATATGCTACCCTTCGTCGTTGGTGAGCCCGGAGGAGCCGAAGTGAGCATGACACCGGAGATGGTGACGGCCGTGGTTGCGAAGGCAGGTGTGTTCATGTCCCTGACTGGGCGGCAGCAGTAGCGACTAGGTTGCTTGCTTTTAACCCGGAAGCGTTGCCCCCGCTCTCCTGCTATATCCGCACCCAGAACGAGGAGACACGGGTCGGCGCGGCCATCATTGCCGCCCTTGCCGTCGCGCGCGAGGTGATCGTGATCGATTCCGGCTCGACGGATGGCACGGTTGCGGTGGCCGAGGCCGCTGGCGCGCGGGTCGTCGAACAGCCTTGGCTCGGCGTCGGGCACCAGAAGCGCGTCGGTGAGGACGCCTGCCGGCATGACTGGTTGCTGGATCTAGACGCCGACGAGATCGTGAGCGGTGAGCTGGCGCAGGAGATACAGGCGTTGTTCGCAGGTGGTGCGCCGGATGCCGATATATTCCAGCTTCCTCTCGTGACCGTCGATCCCTCCGGGCGCATCTGGCGCCGGGCGCGGGCGTCGCACCGCGCCAAGCTCTACGACCGGCGCAAGATCCGCATGCCTGCGCATGGCGCCTGGGACCAATTTCGCATTCCCGCTGGGCTCCGGGTGCGGCGGCTCAACGGGGCGCTTCTGCATCACGCTTTCGACGATATCGGCCATCTCTCCCGCAAGCAGACGAGCGCCATGATCCGGCGCGTGCGCTATCTCAATGACGGCTGGCGCGCTGCGACTGTCTTGCGCGTCTTGTTTGGCCTGCCAGTCTTCTTTCTCCGCAACTACCTGCTGCGCGGCCAGTGGCGGGAAGGCCGGTACGGTTTTCTCTTCGCGCTCTCCACCGCCTATAATCACTGGCTGCGCTACGCACTGCTATACGAACGCCAGCGGGCACGGGACGACGAGGACGGCGGCTGCTGATTTCCGGCCGGTAGCCCCGTAAGCTTGCGTCGGGGCGCGGCGGCGGCGATACTTAGTTGCGGACGAGACGGAAGCAGGAGATCTCATGAAGCATCTGTGGTTCCACCTCATGCCCTATACCGAGTTGCCGGACGACTTCCGGGAGCACAACCCCTCGGTATGGGTCGATATCCATTCGCGGCTTTTCGATCCCGAGCGCGCGCACCACATGTACAACGATTTCATGGACGAAATGGAGTTCGCGGCAGAAATAGGCTTCGACGCCGTGTGTTGCAATGAACACCATTCCAACGGCTACGGGCTCATGCCCTCGCCCAACTTGATCGCCTCCTCGCTCGCCCGTCGCGCTAATCCGGAGACGGCGCTCTGCGTCATGGGCAACAGTCTCGCTCTCTACAACCCACCGACCCGCGTCGCTGAAGAGTTCGCGATGATCGACTGCATTTCTGGCGGGCGGCTAATCGCCGGATTCCCGGTCGGCTCGCCGATGGACACCTGCTACGCCTATGGCCAGAATCCGAGCCTGCTGCGTGAGCGTTATCTGGAAGCTCACGACCTGGTGATGCGTGCCTGGACTGACCCAGACACTTTCGCCTTCAACGGCCGCTTCAACCAGCAGCGCTATGTCAATATCTGGCCGCGCCCGGTGCAGAAGCCGCATCCGCCGGTCTGGATCCCGGGTGGCGGTTCGGTCGAGACTTGGCGCTGGTGTGCCGAGATGGACTATGTGTATTGCTACCTGTCCTATTTCGGCTACAAGGCCGGCCTTCAGACCATGCAGGGCTTCTGGGAGGAAATGAAGCGGCTCGGCAAGGAACCCAATCCCTACCGAGCCGGCTTCCTGCAATTCGTTGGCGTCGCCGAGACCGAGGCCGAAGCCTATGAGCTCTACCGGGAGCCAGCGGAATATTTCTACGGGCGCTGTCTGCATATCGACCCGCGCTTCGCCGCCCCGCCAGGCTACGCCACGGAGGCGACGCAGCGCGCTGGCATCCAGGGCCAGGTCGCAACCGCCGCGCTGAAAAACCGCAAAGCCCTCCAGGTCAGCAAGTCCGCGCGCGAGTTCGACGCCATTCTGGACAACGGCTATGTCATCATCGGCACGCCGGACCAGGTAGCTGACAAGCTCCAGCGGGTGATCCACGACCTGCGCTTCGGGCAGCTCATGCTGCTGCTGCAATTCGGCAATATGGACAAGCAGTTGGCCAACTATAATACCCGGCTCTATGCCGAGCATGTGATGCCGCAGCTCCAGGACGTCTGGAGCGAATGGGAGAACCACTGGTGGCCGACGCCGATGGCCGCTGCCGACCGGGCCTCACCTGAGCCCGTCGCTTATTCTTCACTCGCTGCGGAATAAAGGGTGGCGTGGCCATGGAGTCGATATCCACTCCTCCTGCCACCGAGCATGTGGATGTCAACGGCGTTCCCTGCCGCATCTGGCGCAAGGGGTCCGGCCGGCCGCTCGCCTTTCTTGCCGGCCATGGCGGTTTGCCGAAATGGCCAGCTTTCCTCGACCGTCTGGCGGAGACCCATGAGGTCATCGCGCCTTCGATCCCGGGCTATCCAGGCGGCCTCGGGCACACGAAGCTCTTTAGCCATCTTGATTGGGTATTGGCGGTGCGCGACCTCCTGAACGGCTGCGGGCTTGAAGACGGTGATACCCTGCTGGCTGGGTCTGGTCCTGGTGCGTCTTTCGCGCTGGAGGTCGCCGCGCTCTGGCCGCACAAGGTGGGCCGTCTCGCGCTCATCGCGCCCTGGGGCTTGTTCGACGAAGCAGAGCCGATGACTGACCCCTGGGCGCAGCGCCTGCCGGAATTACCGGGCATGCTCTGTGCCGACCCGGAGAACTGGAATGCGCTCAAGGCGGCTCCCGAAGGTGTGAATTCCATCGAGTGGCCTATCGAGCAGACCCGCGCGCTGGAAGCCTCGGCGCGGGCCTTCTGGCCGCTCGGCAACAGCGGGCTGGAGCGGCGTCTCGGCCGGGTCCGCGCGCCGACACTGCTGCTCTGGGGGGCAGAGGACCGTATTCTGCCGTGCTCCTACGGGGAACGCATTGCGGCAGGCCTTGGCGGTCCGGCGCGACTGGAAATTATCAATGGCGCCGGCCATCTTGCCGAACTCGACAAACCGGCCAAGGTGGCGGAGGCGGTCGCGGCATTCTTCGCCTGAAGCACAGCATTTGACAGGAGGAGGGCGCCCGGTTGGTCTTCCCGGAGCTCCCAAAGCGGGTTTTCGACATCCTCTATGCTGACCCACCTTGGGACTATAAGGGCCAATTGCAGCATGCGGGGCTCGGCTCCGGCGATTCGGGCGGCGCGGTCCGCCATTATCCGACCGTCACCCTCAATGACCTCAAGACATTGCCGGTTGCGCGCATTGCTGCAAACGATTCACTGCTGTTCCTCTGGGCCACCAATCCGCATCTCGACCAAGCCATAGAACTGGGCAAGGCCTGGGGCTTTAATTGGGCCACGGTCGCCTTTGTCTGGGATAAGCAGAAAACCAACCCTGGATTCTACACGCTTAGCCAGTGCGAACTTTGCCTCGTCTTCAAGCGAGGGCGGATCCCCCAGCCTAGGGGCGCGCGGAATATCCGCCAGCTCGTCAGTGTCGAGCGTGGCCTGCATTCCGAAAAGCCGGTGGAAGTCCGCCGTCACATTGAGGCGATGTTCCCCAGTCAATCCAGAATCGAATTGTTCTCACGTTCCCGCACGGACGGCTGGACGGCGTGGGGGCTTGAAGCGAATAGCCATCTGTCTCCGTCTGGATAA
>JAPORR010000098.1 GCA_026710105.1 Alphaproteobacteria bacterium | reverse complement strand
CCCGCGCCACGCATGCGCGCAAGCTGGCAGAAGCCTGCTATGAAGCAATCAGATACGGGGACGCAGAATGAGAATTTTTCATTTACCAATTAGGGCGTGACGCCCTATAGTCGGAATTCTGGAGACGCGGACCGGATTCGAACCGGCGTGCGAGGATTGCTAGGCCCCGTGCATGGCCGCTCTGCCACCGCGTCTACAGAGATGTGTGCCCCAGCGAATCTCGATTCGCTGGGGTTCTTTTTGTCGCAGAAAACTCTATATCTGTCAAGATTGTCCCTAGCGAACACACATAATGACTGAAGACACCTGGTCCCTTTTGCTCGGTCTACTTGCAGTAGCAGCCGTCGCCGCTTGGCCGATCTGGGGAGCCGTCGCGCTGGTGCGGTTCATCCGACGGCGCTCGGCCCGTGGATCGGGACAACTGCCCCCTACCGACCGCCAGAAAGCCTATATTGAGCTTCTGAAGGCTGAGCGGGACGCGCCGCAAGAGCTACTGGAACGGGAACCTCGGAACCTTGTCGAGGCGAGCGCGCTGATTGATGAGCTTAAGGAATGTCGACGTGCCTAGCAAAACGGCTAAGAGCGCCCTTGACATGCGGCGCAAAATCTGATACTAAAACGAATCGCGACGAGCTAACCGTTTTAGGAGTACCGAAAACCATGGAACCTCAAATCAAGCCTGGCGATGTTGTGAGGCTAAAATCAGGCGGACCAGAGATGACAATTAGCAAAATAGACGATAATAAAATAGCCTATTGCACTTGGTTTGTAAACCTAGAAGGTCCCCATACATCTTCTTTTCGGCTTCATATGCTGAGCTTGGAGCCGTGCCGCGAATTCTAACGGCAAATTACAGTTTTACCGAAATCCCAGCTTCTTTGAGAATAGCGTTTGCAGTATGTCGATTTTTGATTTTGGCGGGAACGGTAATTTCGTTCCCGTCTTTACCCCATACTACATGACTTCCTCTTGGATTGCGTTCTTTTCTATATCCCGCTTCTTTAATTAATTTTAAAACTTGCCTCTCGTAGCTAGACACAAGTTATACGCCCGCGCTGGCAAAAGAAACGTCGTCCCACGTCAAACGAGGAGCGCTTGGGGAGCGTCGCCGAGGTGGCTTCTGGTCGCTACGCGAAATGTGAATCAACGCTTCTTCGATTTCGTCGTCACTCAACCCATGGTTGGCGCGTAAAAGCCTCGGAGTCAGCCTCAGAAGCTCTTTACGCATCTCTTCGAGATTTTCCGTCTCTAGGACCAATCCCCGCAAATTTTCCCCTTGAGCGGTATATGTTCCGTCTTCGTTGACGAATAGGGTTACCCTAAACTCAAGTTTTTGCGATTGCACGGTAGGCCCTCCCGGTTCAGAACGCAGCCCTACTCTAACGCAACCTCCTCGGCAAGGCTAAATTTTAAGAAACCGTCTCTGCCTCCTTCCCCGCCCTCGCCCCACTAGCCAACCCATTGTCAGCGATCAGCCATTTGTACTTCAGCCGTTTGCCGCGCATCGCAGCGGCAAGGCCCTCCATCTGCGTCAGGGTTCCGGCGTCGCGGACGTTGTGACGTCCGGCGAACTCGGCGATATACCGGTGCAGGTGCTTGGCGCTGAACTTATGATAAACGCCTTTATGCGCCCGCTTGAGCATAGACCAAAACGACTCGATCCCGTTCGTATGCGCCTGCTGGCGGACATACTCGCCCGCCGAGTGATTGACGCTCTCGTGCCGGTACCAGTTCCGTAGAGCGAAATAGACCGCCGCCTCGTCCGAGTAGACGGTTGCGCCGGCCTGTACCTTGCCGGTGATGAAGTTCGACAGAGACGTCGTATCGGCGTGCTGCACGTGGCGCACTCGGACCTGTCGCGTAACCCGGTCCTTGACACCGACGACGATCTCCTTGCCAACCGCACTGCCCGCACCAGCTAGCTCGGCCCGCTTCGTATTCGACATGTTCTTGCGCAAGCCGCCTAGATAGACCTCGTCGATCTCGACCGGACCGCTCATCGGGTCTTGGTCGTCATCGCGCTTGAACGCCTCGCGGATGCGCTGGAGCATGAACCAGGCGGTCTTCTGCGTCACGCCGAGGTCGCGATGCAGCTTCATGGACGAGACGCCTTTGAGGCTCGTAAGGTGCATGTAGATCGCAATCGCCCAGTCGCGAAGCGGGATCGGCGAGCGCTCCAGGATGGTGCCCTTGCGGACGCTGAAGTAGCGGTTGCAGTCGTAGCAGCGATACGGCATGGGGTGCCGCCCGCTCTTCGTCTCGGTCGTATGCCGGGAGCCGCAATGAGGACAGAAGCGGCCGTCGGGCCAGAGTTGCTTTTCGAACCACTCTTGAGCCGCTTCTTCGGTAGGAAAGCGCGCGAACAATTCTTTGATCGTCAGGCCCTCGCGGTCATTGCGTCCTGGTGCTTTCGCCATGATTCGTCTCCTTCTATGACGAAATATAGCGGGGTCCGGCGCGCTAGTAAAGTATATAGATAATAAAAAATATGGGGGAGCCGCTGTCCCGGTATTACCCATATTTTCAGTATCTTAGGGACTTGACAGCCACTACATATTGTGCGCATCTGGACCGTCCGTTGAAGGAAGGCAAGACGATAACGAGACGGAGCCGGAAGCGCTTCAGACGCTTCCGGCTCCCCGCCCCCAATCAAGGAGGACGCTTGCAGATCAACCAAGCGCGAGAATCATAGCCGCGTTTTTTCGGGCAGGCAAGCGCTCTCCTCGTTAGAGGAGAATTGGCAATGGCTGATTCTAAAGACGCCGGTGAAATCATCTGGCGAACGACCATAACGACCCGTGATGGGCGCGTGATCCGCGCCTCTGACTACGGGATCCGCGCGTTCCCGATTCGAGGGTCAAAAGACTGATCTACCTCCACCCTAACGTTTGGAGCATCGACATGCCCGAATATTACGTAAATCGCAACCCTCAATCTAACGGAGATCATGAGGTCCACAGAGCGGATAATTGCCCGGTCCCGGCAGCCATAATTAATAGACACTATTTAGGTTGGTATATAAGTTGCCACGGAGCGGTGGCTGAAGCTCGACGGCAAGGGTTCAGGGCTAATGGTTGTTATTTTTGCTCGCGGGAGTGTCACACAGGCTAAGGAGGGGAGTTAGGTCATCTGTGTCTGGGTGGATAATAAGAGCGCGTCCATCTTCTAAGCATATGACTCCGCGTTGCGTCTTGTGTCCACAACAAGACGCAACGGTTCTTATACCGCCAGCATTCAAAGCCGCGACAATATGGTGAATGCACCAATCTATGTTTTGCACTCTGCCGTCAATAGGCATACAAGCCTGGTGGCCGTAAGTTTTTTTGCTGCCCGATTCGTCGCAAAATTTACAAGGGTTAGGCATATTAGCGGCCTCCAATAGGGACGACCATTATAGCTTAACCGAGGGGGCGCTCTACGTAAAAGAAGAATCGAACCGACAAAGACCATTTCGTCGGTTCGATTCCGACCCGCGTCTCCACTGGCCGGGGTGTAGCTCAACGGTAGAGCCGCCGTGTAAGACCCGAAAGGTTACAGGTTCAAATCCTGTCGCCCCGACCAGCCGACTGAATATAGGGGTTCGCGCCGGAGCGGGCTAGCCCGAAAAATCTTTCTTGGTAAACAGCGCAACGAGCCGAATGCCTTCTTGGGCGAATCGGTCTTCGGCTCCCTCGAGCCGATCTACAATCGTATAGACCGTCTTGACCGAACAGCCTTCTCGCCTAAGCCGCTCGATGCCCACCAGCGCCGAGCCGCCCGTTGTGGTTACATCCTCGAACAGAAGCGCGGCTTCGCCAGATGGCGGAGTTTGCCCCTCTAAATCTTTCTCCATGCCATGCGATTTTGGCCCGTCTTTGCGAATGAAAAAGGCTCGACGCGGACGTGCAGTATCAAGGCTTTTGAGGCTCAATACAGAAACCACCGGAATTGCACCCATCGCAACACCGCCGATATAGGCGGCTTCTTCGTCAGCGATAAGGCCAAGGAAAGCGTCGGCCAGAAGGTTGATGCCCTCCGGGTCTCCCATAATGCGCTTCATGTCAAAAAAGCAATCGCTTGCCTTACCGGAAGCAAGCGTAAACTCCCCCTGGGCGCGAAACGACTTCTCTTGAATCAGGTCTTTGAGCCGCTCAAGCATTCCGTCTCTCGCCCCTCGACAGCCGAACTCTAGCTGTTCACGCCGGAGCGGGCTAGCTAATATTTTTCTTGACACTCGCCCGAATCCATGATAGCTGTGGAACACAGGCGGTTGAGGGGAACCCTTGCGCCCTCGGCTTGAATACTGTAGGGAACGGGAGACGCGGTGGCCGAGTGGTTAGGCAGGGACCCAGCAAGTTCCCCCACGCCGGTTCGAATCCGGTCCGCGTCTCCCCTGGCCGGGGTGTAGCTCAATGGTAGAGCAAGCGTCCTAGAAGCGCAAGGTTACAGGTTCGAATCCTGTCGCCCCGACCAGCCGACTGAATATAGGGGTTCGCGCCGGAGCGCGCTACTAGAAAATATAGTAGGAAATAAAACTGTCAACTTGAACCCTACTTTGTATAAGAAGTGGAGGCGCGGTGGCCGAGCGGTTAGGCAGGACTCTTCGCAAGGGTTCACACGCCGGTTCGAATCCGGCCCGCGCCTCCGATTTGTGAATATAGGGGTTCATATTGGAGCGGGCTAGCTAATATTTTTCTTGACACCTATCCGAATCCATGATACCTGGGGAACACAGGCGGTTGAGGGGAGACCCTTGCGCTCTCGGCCCGAGTACTGTAGAGAGAAGTCGCTGGCCGGGGCGTAGCTCAATGGCAGAGCTACCGAGCGCGAAACGGGGCGAGGCATAAATGCGCCCGGCCGAAAGAAGCGCAAGGCAAGGGGCGATGGTTCACGCTGGAGCGGGCTAGCTAATATTTTTTCTTGACGTCTGCCTAAATTCGTGATACTGGGTGCCCCAGGCGGTTTCGGGGAATGCACCTTGCGCTTTCGGCCCGAGTACTGTAGAGAGAAGTTACTGGCCGGGGCGTAGCTCAATGGTAGAGCCGCCGAGTAAGCAACGGAGGGTTACAGGTTCGAATCCTGTCGCCCCGGCCAGCCGACTGAATATAGGGGTTCATATTGGAGCGGGCTAGTCCCCAAAAGTTGCTGGTCGCAGTAAGCCGCGCTGCGCTAGTTAGGTATATAAGGCCCGCACGAAGAATACAGCCCCCCAAATCGAGAACGCCTCGTCGAAATCTGTCACGGCCGAAATCTGCCTTTGGCGAGCCACGACGACGCCACCGTTGAACATGTCTTGGAAGCGGCTGACGCCGGTGTCGTAATTGCCGAATTCCCGACCACCCGCGAAGCGGCCGCTGCTGCCAGAGAAAAGGGCCTCGCCATTCTCATGGGAGCGCCGAACCTGGTCCTTGGCGGTTCGCACTCGGGAAATGTCTCGGCGCTGGACCTCGCCCGTGACGGGAACCTAGACGTGCTGTCTTCGGATTACGTTCCTGTGAGTCTCCTGCACGGCGTGTTTCTGCTGACCGAGAGCGCCGCCGAAATTTCACTGCCTGAGGCCGTGACCAAGGCATCGAAGAACCCGGCTGCTTCGGTGAATCTGGACGACCGCGGCGAAATTGCCATCGGCAAACGCGCGGATCTCATTCGGGTCAGAAAAAAGGGATCGATGCCAGTCGTCACCAGCCTCTGGCGTGGCGGCGAACGCGTGCTCTAGAGAAAGGCAGTCAGAAAATGAGGTCTTCACCGACTACCGTTGCCGAGATTCTTGAGATTCTGGCAAACAGGGGCAGCGACCGCTATGGTGCCGAGAACCTTAACCAACTGGCTCATGCGTTGCAGTGCGCTTGGCTGGCGGAACACGCGGGTGCCGACGAGGATCTGATTACCGCCGCACTGCTTCACGACCTGGGGCATCTTATCCACAAATACGGCGATGACGCGGCAAAGCAGGGGATCAATGTCCGGCACGAGCACATCGGCTCCAAGTACCTTGCCCGGTTGTTCAACCACGCGGTGACCGAGCCGATTGCCCTTCACGTAGACGCCAAGCGGTATCTCTGTGCTAATGAGCCGGGGTACTACGAAACACTGTCCACGGGTTCGGTCCGCAGCCTCAACCTGCAGGGCGGGCCGATGCAGGAGCACGAGTCCCAGGAGTTCCTGTCGCATCCCCATGCCGAAACGGCGCTTAAGCTGAGGCGGTGGGACGAAGGCGCCAAGATTGAGGACCTAACGACGCCGGACATCAACCACTTTTGCAAATACGTGGAAATCAGTGCGGCCAAGTTAACCGGCCAAGCCGCGGAATAATCTAGACCCTGCGGTCTTCATGCCTTCCGGAAAGCTAATCCTGGTAGTCGGGCCGAGCGGCGCTGGGAAAGACAGCCTGATAAAGGGAGCCGCGGTGGAACTCCGAGGTGATGGACAATTCGTCTTCGCCCAGCGTCATATCACTCGCCCCCATGATCCCAAACACGAAGATCACATCGAAGTGTCTTTGGCAGACTTCTGGGCACTCGCCGATAAGGGCGCGTTCTTTCTTCATTGGCAGGCTCATGGCCTGAGCTATGGCCTTCACCACGCGCTCTTGGAGGACGTGAGACGGGGCAAATCAGTGATTGCCAATGCCTCACGAACAATCATCGACGAGGCACGACAACTGCCGTGTAAGGTTTTCGTGATCAACGTCACTGCCCCTGATAGCGTCCTTGCCAAACGACTTGTTGGCCGCGGCCGCGAATCTACAAACGATGTTTGGAAGCGGCTCAAACGTCGGGTCGCTCTGGACAGCAACCACATATTTGAGATTCACAATGACAGCAGTCTTCAGGAGGGCATTTCAGCGTTCGTCGGTTTGCTTCGCCGCCTCACAGACCCTAAATCCCCAAATCGTGGATATACGGTCTCGACCCGCGCATCAGAGCTTGTTCAACAACGTCCCGGGCCGCGCCCCTACCGATAGGCTTACATCCATCGAAACCCAAGCGCCTCATCACGTCTGATGATGACGCTCGACCTGGGGCTTGACGAAGGACATCAGAGCGATGGAGTGGACGCCCCTCCCGACGGCACCGCAATGTGCCAGGTTGACGGTGTCGTAAACGCCAAGAGAGTAAAGGGGCGTCCACACACAAGACGGCTTGCGCCACGGCGCACGTGGCATATTGGGCGGCGAGGACGGCCTGCCGCACCGCTATGTCCATCACGGCGGGGGGGCATGTGCTCTCCAGCAAGCAGGTCGGCATCATTGTGGCGCCCGGAGATGTGTTCGAAATGCTCTCCAGCGGCGGCTGGGGTCATCCATCGTGCCGCTCCGAGGCAGCGGCCGACCGGCTGGATGGAATCGCCTAATCGCTGGGAGAACCGCACGGCCGCGGCGGGCAGCACAGATATTGCACTCACCGGGTGGCCCGATTATCTAGGTCATCATCTGGATGCAGACCGGGTAAGCTGGTCGCTAAAACCGTTGTGGGGCACCATGAGGCTCGCTTCCAGGCGTTACGAGGTTGCCGACATGATGGCGGCACAGGAATTTTATCACAGTCGGGGCTGGACCGACGGCCTGCCGGTTGTGCCGCCGACGGAAGCGGCTGTCGAGGCCTGCCTGGATTGGGCAGGCCTCGCGCCCACCCATCTGGTGGGTGTGGAGCCGGTGCGGCCGCGCGCCGTCACGGCGGAGAAGCTGGCGGTCAACGCGGTCATGGCAGGCTGTCTGCCGATGCATTTCCCCGTGGTCGTCACCGCTTTCACGGCGATGCTCCAGGAGCCTTTCTTATTGCATGGCGCGACGGCCAGCACGGGCGGTTGCGCCGTGCTGGCCGTCGTCAACGGGCCAATTGTGGCCGATATCGGCATGGAGGCGACCTTCAACGCGCTTGCCGGCAGCGATCGCGCCTCGACGGTTATCGGGCGGGCATTGCGCCTCTCGCTCATCAACATGATGGATGTCCGCCCAGGCGCCATCGATCGCTCAGTTCTCGGCCACCCGGGGAAAATCAGCTACTGCCTGGCGGAAGACGAGGCTGGCTCGGAATGGCTGCCGCTCGCGGAAGAACGTGGCATGCCTGTCGGCGCCTCCTGCGTCACTGTCATGGCCGCCGGGGCACCACGCCAGTTGATGAACGAGTGGACCACGATTCCGGAGGAAATCCTCGACACTTACGCTTCTGAAATGCGCGCTAATATGCGCCATTATTCGATCTGGGCCGGCAATTACGCCATCGTCGTGCCGCCGCAATTGCGGGCTCATTTCAATGCCGCCGGCTGGTCCAAGGCGGACATCCGTGCCTATCTCTTCGAGAAGGCACGGATATTACGCGTGGAATGGGCCGATTGCGGCAAGGGTGCCGTGGTGCGCGACCGCGGCAGTTCGGAATATGCCGCGCTTCCGGCCCCAGAGGATCTGCTGGTGATCGCCGCAGGTGGCCCGGCTGGCGGCTTCGGCGCGGTCATCCCGCCCTGGCTTGGGCCCAAGAGCCGGGCGGTCACGGTCGCTATCGGCGCCTGCGTTGATTGTGAAATTCCATAGTCTGAAGTTTCTGAAAACGAGGTAAGGCATGCAAATACTCGATCCCTCGCATGAGGATGGAGCGGAGGGTTTCGCGCCCGCCGCCCGTCTAGCAGCGCTGGAGGGTGCCACTGTCGGGGTAATCTCCAACGGCAAGGAGGGCACCAAGCGCTTCTTCGCCGCCTTCGAGCAGACGCTGAAGGACCATTACGGCGTCGGCGAGGTCGTGCTCCGCACCAAGTCGAATTACAGCGCCCCGGCCGACAAGGACCTGCTGGAGGAGGCCAGAAGCTGGGACGCGCTTGTCGCCGGCATCGGCGATTGAGGCAGCTGCTCGTCATGCAGTTTGCATGACGCGGTTGCCGGGGAACGCATCGGTGTGCCGTCCGCCGGCATCATGACGGAAAGTTTTGTCAGTGCGGCGGAGTTGATGGCACGCGTGCTGGGCGCAGAAGGCTATCCCTTCGCCGTCATCGAGCACCCAATCAGCAGCGCCGACGAGGCGGTGCTCGCGGCTCGCGCCGAACGCGCTGCCGCCGACTGCGTCCAACTGCTCACCGGCGCGAACGAATAGCGCCGATCCTTGGGCACTTGCCGGCGCCGGGCTTCCTGTAGGACCCGGCGGCCGGCCTTCAGAGGCCTGCCTGTTGCTTGCAATAGCGAGCAACTTCCGCATGGGTTGCGAACCAGATGTCCGGCTTCGTGCGGATATGCCGTATCAATTCGTCCAGCACCTGGATACGAGAACGGTGACCGATCAAATGTGGGTGCATCGTCAGCAGAAATAGGCCCCCCTCCTCATGAGCCCCGTCGAATTCCCGCCTGAACACCTCCAACACGCCACCCGGTGGCGTATAGGGGCGCAGGCCCGAGAAGCGGTCCATCGACCAGTAGGGCGCGTCGTCGCGGATCCATTCCACAGGCAACTCCACCACGCCAGTCGGCTCGTTGTCCTCAAGCAGTTCATAGGGTTCGTCGTCGGCCATGAGCGAGGAGTCGTAGAGAAGACCCATCTCTCGCGTGATCGCGAGCGTGTGCTCCGAGAAGTCCCATGATGGTGTGCGGATGCCGACTGGGCGAACACCGCAGACTTCCTCTAACTTGTCGGCAGCGCGCATCTGTAGGTCCCGCTCGACATCCGGTCGAAGCGCGGAATTGAGTTCATGAATCCAAGAATGGATGCCGATCTCGTGCCCCTCTGCAATTATCCGACGCTGCTCATCAGGATGCAGCATGGCAATGACGGCGGGGACGAAGAAGGTCGCCGGTATGCCATAACGTTCCAACAGATTCAGAATTCGAGGTATGCCAGCTCTCGCACCATATTGCCCCTGGCTCAGCTTACCGGGTGAGCCATCAGCCCAGCGCAGTGTATGGGTTTCATGGTCGGAATCGAACGAGAGCGCTACGGCACAGCGGGCGCCACCTGGCCATGACACAGGCTTCAGTGCCCGCCCGGCCCGTACCTTCTCGACAATCGGGCGCCAATCGGTCTCCTCCCATTTCCAGACCTGGGGCTGGTCCGGGACACTGGTTCCCCTGTGCTTGCTCATGGCTTCTGTCTCCTCACCTCTCTGGCGCTCACCTCTCTGGCGCGCACCGGCGCGCAAGCATAACATGTGGGGCCCCTCACGCCCGGTCGCACCACCGCGGCGGGCGGCGCAGGACCGTTTGCATCCATAATATGCCGCCCAGCACCATGACGGCACCACCCCACTGCCACAGGCCGAGGCGCTCGTCATAGAGTGCCCAAGCGGCAAAAATGCTGGTCAGCGGCTGCAAGTTATTCAGCATTGCGGTGGTCTCGGCCCCCGCGAGGCGCACGGCGGCATAATAGAGTGGGATCGACGAGACCTGGCAGAGGACTACGGCGAGACAGGCGACCCATCCCATCGAGGTGACCGGCAGCCGCGCGCCCCCGGAAAGGAGACCAACCGGCACCAGGATCGCGGCGGCAACCGCCGAGAACCAGAACATCACCGGCAGCGGGTCAGCATGCGCCATGCCGCGCGCGAGCCAGAGCACACTGATCGCGCAGGCCGTGCCCGCCGAAACACCGAGGAAGACGCCGGACGAATCAAGGTCGTCGAATCCGACGCCGAGCGCGAGCGCGACCCCGGCGAAAGCGAGAGTGAGCGCGCCCATGACCGCTGCGCTCGGCCAGCGCCGGTCGAGCGCGGCGGACAACGCTCCGACCAGCGGCGGATAAACGAAGAAGCAAAGCGCGGCGAGGCCAACCGGGATCGTCTCCACTGCGGCGATATTGCCGTAGAACATATGCGCCGCCAGCACGCCGAGACCGAGGCAGGAGAGCATGTCGCGCTGTGGCAGGCGCAGGCTGCGCCGACGTGCCACGCAGACGAGCCCGAGCATCACCGCCAGCAAGACAGCGCGCACGGGCGAGATCGCCAGCGGCGTGGCGCCTCCCTCATAGGCAGCGCGCGCCGCTGCGATCGCAAGACCAAGGCCGAGCGAGGACGCGACCGCAAACAAATACCCCCGCTGGACGGGGGTCATACGCCCGACCCACTATCCGCATTCATGCCGCGCTCCTGTATGATCGTCTACCCGCCAAAAAGGTTTAGCAATGCCCGATACCGTGCGCGAGAGCGCCACATTGCCGATCTGGGACCTGACCGATCTCTACAGCGCGCCCGACGGACCCGATGTCGCCGCCCACCTAGAGACCGCTGATGCCCAGGCCCGTGCCATAGAGGAACGCTGGAAAGGCCGGCTCGCCGCACTCGACGGCAACGAGCTCGCCGATGCGGTGGAGGCTTACGAGCATCTCCAAGAGCAGCTGGGCAGGCTGCTCAGCTATGCCACCCTCTTGCGCGCGGGCAACATGGCATCCGAAGAGGCTGGGCGGTTCCACCAGTCCGTCCAGGAACGCTTTGCCGCCATCGCCGCGCATACGGTGTTCTTTCAGCTCGAGCTGAACGCCATTGATGAGGCTGTTCTCGCCGGGCGGCTGGAAGAGAGTGAACGCCTCCGCCGCTACCGCCCCTGGCTGGAGCAGAGCCGCTCCTTTCGCCCGCACCAGCTCAGCGAGGACATGGAGCGCCTGTTGCTGGACCGCGATGTTGTCGGCTCTTCCGCCTGGACACGGCTTTTTGACGAGACGCTGGCCGCGCTGCGCTTCCCGTTCGGCGATCAGCGGCTCACTCTGGAGGAGGCGCTCGACCGGCTTTCCGCCCCCGATGGCGGCGTGCGCCGGGCCGCGGCGACGACGCTTTCCGGCGTGCTGGGCGAGAATGCCCGGCTGTTCGCACATATTCTGAACACACTCGTCAAGGATAAAGAGATCGACGACCGCTGGCGCGGTTTCGGGCGCTCGGTCTCGGCCCGCAACCTGCTGAACCAGGTTGAGGACGAGGTGATCGAGGCGTTGGTCGCCGCGGTCAAGCGCGCCTACCCTTCCCTGTCCCACCGCTATTACCGGCTGAAAGCTGGATGGCTTGGCGGCGAAAAGCTCGCCTGGTGGGACCGCAATGCGCCACTGCCGGAGACCGACGGGCGCACCTTCTCCTGGGCCGAGGCGAAACGCCTCGTGCTGGAGGCTTATGGCGCCTTCTCGCCACGCATGGCCGCACTGGCCGGGCGGTTTTTCGACAATGCCTGGATTGATGCCTCACCCCGCTCCGGCAAGGCATCGGGCGCGTTTTCGCACCCGACCGTGCCCGGCGTGCATCCCTATGTGCTGCTCAACTACCAGGGTCGGGCTCGGGATGTCGCGACGCTCGCGCATGAACTAGGCCACGGCGTGCATCAGTCGCTTGCGGCAAAGCAGGGCTATTTCCTCGCCTCTACGCCGCTTACGCTTGCAGAGACGGCGTCGGTCTTCGGCGAGATGCTGACCTTCCGGACAATGCTGAAAACCGCCCCGCCGGAACACCGCCGCGCGCTGCTGGCTGGCAAGGTCGAGGACATGCTGAACACCGTGGTGCGCCAGGTCGCGTTCTACGAGTTCGAGCGCCGGCTCCATGAGGCGCGCGTCAACGGCGAGCTGACGGTGGACGAGATCGGCGGTATCTGGATGGACACGCAGCGCGAGAGCCTGGGCGATGCCTTCGCACTGGACGACTCCTACAGCGCGATGTGGGCCTATATCAGCCACTTTGTCCACATGCCCTTCTATGTCTATGCCTACGCCTTCGGGGATTGCTTGGTGAACGCGCTCTACGCCTCCTATGAGGAAGATCGCGAGGGCTTCGAGGCCAAATATCTCGACATGCTGGCTGCCGGTGGGTCGAAACGCCATGACGAACTTCTGGCGCCTTTCGGCCTCGATGCCCGCGATCCGGCGTTCTGGGACGGGGGGCTCGCGCGCATCGCCGGCCTCGTAGACGAATTGGAGGCCGCATGAACGACAAAGGCGGCAGTCTCGGCGGCCAGTTGCGGCGCTATGCGCGTGTCGGCAGCGCGGTCAGCGGCCTGGCGGCGAATTATGCCGGCCGGCGGCTGCTCGGGCGGAAGGTTGAGCATGATGCGCATGCACGCGAGCTCGCCGCGGCAGTCGGCGGTCTCAAGGGGCCGCTGATGAAGGTGGCGCAGATTCTCGCCACCATCCCGGATGCGCTGCCCTCGGCCTATGCTGAGGAATTGCGGCAATTGCAGGCGGACGCACCTTCGATGGGCTGGCCCTTTGTGCGCCGGCGCATGGCGGGAGAACTCGGCCCGAACTGGCGGCAGCACTTCCAAGATTTCGAGCAAAGCGCCGCTCATGCGGCCTCACTTGGACAGGTCCATCGCGCGACCGCCCCCGACGGTGCACGGTTCGCCTGCAAGCTACAATATCCGGAGATGGCCGCCGCCGTCGAGGCAGACCTCAGGCAGCTTCGCCTGGTGTTTTCCATCTATGAGCGCCGTGATCGGGCGGTGCGCACGGAAAGCATCTTCCAGGAACTTTCGGATCGGCTGCGGGAAGAGCTCGACTATCGCCGCGAGGCGAAGCATATGCGCCTCTACGGTGCCATACTGTCGGGCGAGCCGGATGTGACCGTGCCAGCCCCTGTGGAAGCGCTTTCGACCGCCCGCCTGCTCACCATGACCTGGATCGACGGACGCCCGCTGCTGGAGGCGGCAGACCTGCCTGTGGAAGCACGCAACCGGCTGGCAGAGACTATGTTCCGCGCCTGGTATGTGCCGTTCTACGAATGCGGCGTCATCCACGGCGATCCGCATCTTGGCAACTACTCGATGCGCGAGGATTTCGGCATCAATCTTCTGGATTTTGGTTGCATCCGCATCTTCCCGCCCACCTTCGTGAAAGGCGTGATCGATCTGTATCGGGCGCTCCGGGACGGCGACGAAGCGCTGGCAGTCTCCGCCTACGAGACTTGGGGGTTCGAGACTCCCTCGCGCGCACTGATCGAGGTGCTGAACATCTGGGCAGAATTCCTGTATGCACCGCTGCTCAAGGACCGCGTGCAGCGCATACAGGAAAGCGAAAGCGGTCTTTACGGCGCGGGGGTCGCCGCAAGAGTTCACAGCGAATTGCGGCGCATCGGCGGCGTGCGCCCGCCGCGTGAATTTGTGCTTATGGACCGCGCCGCCATAGGCCTCGGCTCGGTGTTCATGCGCCTGCGCGCAGAAGTGAACTGGCATCGCCTCTTCCACGGACTCATCGACGGCTTCGACGCAGACACCCTCGCCGCCCGTCAGTCCGCGATGCTAGAAGCGGCGGGGCTGAAATAGGAGCCCGTGCGGTTACAGCATTTCGGCTTGCGCCGCCGGCATCCGGATGGAAGCGCGCAAACCGTCTCCATCAGCGAACGGACAGGGATTCAAGGCGGATTGCACGCAACAGCGGAAGGTAGAGACGGTGTCATAGCAGGCAACAAACCTGAATCGCTCGTCGCCGAAGCGGGGTCTTCACCACGCGAGCGGCTGCAATTTCACCACTCGGCAGCGAAGGCAGCTTGAAACGACCGACACCCTTCACGCATAGCGCGCCGTTGCGAATAAGCGGCTTTGGAATATCGAAGCTGCGGACGCCTCGATTACGGCCCTTGAAACGCGGGAAACCCGGCTTCTCTTCACGCGGCGGAAGAACGACTTGAACGCCTTATCAAGCCGGAACAGCACGGTGCGCTGTGGCTGGACAGGAAATTGCCTGAATCGCTCTTCCGCCCCTCGGATCGCGGTTAGACTTTTGCACTGATCGTAGCTAGTAACGGTCTTCCCGACTTTCTGGTAGGCGTCAATACGCTCGGCCAGCGCAGCGTTCCAAAGCTCGGTCTGCTGGCGCAAGAAAGGGTCTAGGCGGCAATGCGTCGCCGCTGATACCTTGGCCGTAAGCGTCACCGTCCGCATCGCCAAACGCCACCCTGAAAACGCTAAGGATTCAAGCCATTCACTCAAGTATATAAGTCCTCAGGTTCGCACCCGAGCAAAAGGCCCGGCCGTTGCCCGTC
Organism: Alphaproteobacteria bacterium; assembly: GCA_026710105.1. Lineage (GTDB taxonomy): Bacteria > Pseudomonadota > Alphaproteobacteria > Bin95 > Bin95 > Bin95. The sequence continues at coordinate 847 of JAPORR010000098.1, read as the reverse complement.
AACAGAATACAGCGCGCGCTGCTTGCCTCAATCCGGTCGAGCGCGGCCGAGAAATCTTCACGCATTCGGCGGCCGATCGCGTTCAGGACCGCCGGATCGTTGAAGGCGAGGATCGCCACGTCTTCGTCGAATCGTAGCTCCATCTTGCCTTGAGTCGTCATGGTGCGACCGGGCCTCCCCACTCTGGATTCATGCCAGGTTCAACTGCCGCCGCCACCATCCGACCCGCCGCGAGGCTTCCGGCTCCGGGGGCGGGGCGGCATCCTCGATCGCCGCCGGCGGCGGCGGTGTGTCTTCGGAAGCAGTGGCCTCGGGCGCTTCCTCTTTCCGACGCCTTGTGCGCCGACGTCTCGGTTTAGGCGCCTCCTCCGGTGCATCAGCACCCTCCGCTTCCGCCGGTGGCGCGGCCACAGCCGGTTCGGCAGCAGCCTCGACAGTAGGCTCGGCAGTAGACTTGACCGGTGCATCCTCCTTCTTGCGCGTCCTGCGTCGCCGCCGCGGCTTCGGCGCCTCCTCTAAAGCCTCGGCAGCATCGACTGTCTCTGCAGAGTCCGAGGGGGTGGCCAGGGATGTGGCAGGCTCCTGCGCTTCTGGTACCGTCTCTACAGCGGCAGCGCCGCGGCGTCTCCGGCGCGGCGTCTCCGGCGCAGGGGTAGGGTCCGCCGCACCGGCCTCAGCCACTGGCGCAGCTTCAGACGCCTCGACAGCCTCGACAGCTTCGGCCCCAGTCTCCGCCGCCGTGCCGGCGCGGCGGCGCCTTCCGCCCCGCCGACTGCGCCGCCTGCGCCTAGTGCCGCTGTCCTCTTCCTCGCCTTCGGCATCAATCGCGGGTGTCGTCTCCTCCACC
>JAPORR010000239.1 GCA_026710105.1 Alphaproteobacteria bacterium | reverse complement strand
CTCAATAAATCAAGAGTTTACCAGCGCATGTCAGCGCCATGCCAGACTTGCACCCACGGCACAAGCTGTGGTACATGGATAAGGTACTCACAGTCCCGGTCGAACTCAGATGACCGCCTGAACTGCCGGGGCGATTCAGGGCCGGGACCATTTTTTGGGGGAATTGCCAGTAGTACTTGTGTTCGATGCATCTCAATGGAACATGAGGAGCTCTCCGCTCACTCAGCTGCCAGTTCCAGAAGCACATGCGGCAAATCGAAGGGGCGGTCGCCGGAGAGAGCAGGTACGCGGGCGCGCGCTTCCGCGACGCGCGCCGTGTCGATCTCGGCGGTCACGATGCCGGGCACATCGCCGCCGTCGGCCAGCACCTCACCCCAGGGCGCGACGATGAGCGAATGGCCGTAGGTGCGCCGTCCTTCTGCATGCTCACCCACCTGCGCCGGCGCCACGATGAAGCAGCCGGTCTCAATGGCACGGGATCGGAGCAGTACATGCCAATGCGCCCGGCCGGTGGGTACTGTAAAGGCGGACGGCACGGTAATCACCTCGGCCCCAGCCTGCGCTAGCGCCCGATAGAGCGCCGGAAAGCGCATGTCGTAGCAGATAGTGAGGCCTAGCACCGCAAGCGGCGTGGCGACCGTTACTGCGCTTTCGCCTGGCCGGTACGTATGGCTTTCCCGGTAGCGGTCGCCCTCGCCGATATCGACATCGAACATGTGAATCTTGTCATAGGTCGCGGCGATCTGGCCGTCTGGATCGACCAGATATGATCGGTTGGCGAGCCGCTGCTCTCCTTCGATGCGCGTCACCATCGAGCCCGCGAGCAGCCAGGCGCCGGTTTCTCGCGCCCACTCCCGGAAAGCAGCAAGGCCCTGATGCCTGTCTTGCGGCTCCGCCTTTTCCAGCACCAGGCGCCGGCGCGGCTCCAGATAGGAGCAGACTTCCGGCGCAGCGATCAGGGCCGCACCCCTGTCCCGGGCACGCCGGACCATGTCGCCGAGCGCGGCGAGTGTCGGCTCTGTATCCCGCGCCGCCGTGTTCTGGAGGCAGGCGATCATGAACACGCTCATGGAGTACCTGCCTCGAGCATCACGTCGAGGCGCCCTGCTCGCTCCAGGGCCGCTAGTTCATCCGAGCCGCCGACATGTGTGCCGCCGATGAAGATCTGCGGCACAGTCCGCCGCCCACCAGACCGGGACACCATTTCGCTCCGCCGTGCCGGTTCGCCGTCCACATCATATTCGGCGAAGGCAGCGCCCTTGTTCTTCAGCAGGTGCTTCGCCCGGTAGCAGAAGGGGCACCACAGGCTGGAATAGATTTCGATCTCGACCATACCTTACCATATAGCCGTATAAGCTCACCCGGTCGAGACGGGAACGCCCCTTGACCCCCTACCATCCGGTGTCGATAAACCGCCTGCCCCTATACGGAACGATGGACCATGAAGCGCATTTTCTCCGGCATCCAGCCGACCGGGAACCTACATCTCGGGAACTATCTGGGTGCCATTCGCAACTGGGTAGACATGCAGCATGATTTCGACTTCAACTGCATTTTCTGTATCGTCGATCTGCACGCCATCACGATTCCGCAGGACCCAATTGAACTGGCCGCTAGCACTCGCGAGGTGGCGGCAGCCTATCTTGCATCGGGGATCGATCCAGAACGCTGCATCGTGTTCAACCAGAGCATGGTACCGGACCATGCCGCGCTTACCTGGATACTCAATTGCCATGCGCCGATGGGTTGGCTCAACCGCATGACCCAATTCAAGGAAAAAGCTGGCAAACGGCGTGACACCGCTGCTGTCGGCCTTTTCTCCTATCCCGTGCTAATGGCTGCCGACATCCTGCTTTACCGTGCCAGCGACGTGCCAGTCGGCGAGGACCAGAAGCAGCATTTGGAGCTTGCGCGGGATATTGCTGGTGCTTTCAATCGTCATTACGACTGCGAGGCTTTCGTGCTGCCGGAGCCACGCATTTTCGGCACCGCAACAAGGGTGATGAGCTTACGCGACGGCAAAGCCAAAATGAGCAAATCGGATCCCTCAGCCAATTCGCGTATCAACCTTTCCGACGATGCCGATATGATCGCACAGAAAATCCGCCGGGCAAAAACCGACCCCGAGGTACTGCCGGGTGAACCCGCCGGACTGGAAGGTCGGCCAGAGGCAGCCAACCTCGTCGGCATATACGCTGCACTTGCGGGCGTGGACGAAGCGGCGGTCTGCCATGAGTTCGGCGGACGGGGCTTCGCCGATTTCAAGGCGGCGCTGTCCGAGTTGGCTGTGGAGGTACTGTCGCCGGTCACCACCGAAATGCGCCGCCTCACAGCTGATCCCGGCTATATCGACAGCGTGCTGGCGGACGGGGCGGCGCGGGCGGACGCTATCGCCTCCGTTACAATGCGCGAAATCAGAGATATCGTTGGATTTCTCACGCCCCGGCAAGGCGCATGACCAAGGCAGATATCGCAACCTTCTTTGACCGTCTGGCGGCGGCGCTACCAGAGCCACAGGGAGAGTTGCACTACATCAACCCCTATACGCTCTTGGTCGCGGTCGTATTGTCGGCCCAAGCCACCGATGTCGGCGTCAACAGGGCAACGCGCACCTTGTTCGCTGCCGCCGACACACCGGAGGCCATGGTCGCGCTCGGCGAGGACGGTGTGCGAAGCCATATCCGCACTATTGGCCTGTTCAATGCCAAGGCGCGCAATATCATCGCTCTCTCTCGCCTCCTCATCGACAAGCATGGCAGCGCCGTGCCCAATAGCCGCGAGGCGCTGGAACAACTGCCCGGTGTCGGCCGTAAGACAGCGAATGTCGTTCTGAACACGGCGTTTGGCCAGCCGACCATCGCCGTGGATACACATATCTTCCGAGTCGGCAACCGCACTGGCCTCGCCCCCGGCAAAACGCCGCTGGAGGTGGAAAGGAATCTCAAACGGCGCGTGCCGGCGCACCGGAAGCTCCATGCTCACCACTGGCTTATCCTGCACGGGCGCTATGTCTGCAAAGCGCGGAAGCCGGACTGCCCGGCCTGCACGGTCGCCGACCTCTGCCGTTTCAAAGCCAAGACAACGGCCTGAATCATGGCGCCCACTATTGCAGCTCCACCGCGTAGGTCTCGACGGGCGGCAATGACTCGACAAGCCCGCGCTCTAGTACGAATTCGGCGAACCGCTCATAGCGCCGCCGGTCGAGTGCTGCCGGTCGCAGCGCAAACCGCGGGAGCGTATCCCGCCAAGCGCGGCGATTAAGCTCGTCGTCGAGGTCCTTGCGACTGCCCGCAATGAAGAGCTTCCAAGCTTCATCGGGGTGGTTGATCATATATTGAATGCCACGCTCCATCGCATCCACAAAAGCACGGTAGGCGGGACGGTCCAGAGTATCCCTGTGTGCCACGACGATCAGTTCGTCATAGGAGGGCACGCCCTCCTCCTCAAGGTAGAAGGCGCGACCTGGATGACCCGCAATATCCATCTGGTTCAGCTCGAAATTGCGGAAGGCGCCAATCACGGCATCCACCCGGCCGGAAATTAAAGAGGGCGAAAGCGACCAGTTAACATTTACCTTGACGATATCGTCCATCGTGAGCCCATGCGGCTGGAGTACGCCAGCGAGCAGAGCATCCTCCAGCCCTGCCACAGAAAAGCCGACGCGTTTGCCCTTGAGGTCGGCCAGTGTGCGGACAGGGCTGTCCTTGAGCACGAGGATGGTGTTGAGCGGCGTCGCCACAAGGGTTGCGATGCGCACAAGCGGTAGGCCGGCTTCGGCCTGGATATGGAGCTGCGGCTGATAGGAAATGGCGAGGTCGGCCTTGCCGGCCGCCACAAGCTTCGGCGGATCGTTCGGGTCGGCGGGTGGCACGAATTCGACTGTAAGGCCGGCATCCGAAAAATAGCCGCGCTCCTGGGCAACATAGAGTGGGCCGTGGTCCGGATTGACAAACCAGTCGAGCAGCACAGTGAGCTTCTCTTCCGCTGCTGCCGGATGGATCGCAAGCAGGCATGTGGCGATAAGCGCCGGGAGACGAAATATCATGGCTAGGCAGGTTCCTTTTCTTGCTCCTGCTAAAGAGTGTCGACCTGCCAGGGCACAGCAAGGCGGAGTAGGTGGTCGACGGCGAAATAGAGACCCAGCGCCATCGCCGCGAGAACGACCAGCGCGGCGAACATAAGATCGACCTGCATGCGTGCATTGGCATGCAGCATGAGATAGCCGAGCCCAGCGGAAGCCCCTACCCATTCGCCGACCACGGCGCCGATGGGCGCGACCGCTGTGGCGACACGGAGCCCCGAGGCACAGGCTGGCAAGGCCGCCGGGATACGAAGATGGATAAGCTGGCGCCAGCGAGACGCTCCCATGCTGCGCGCGAGGTCGAGCCATCCCGGCTCAGTGCGGGAAAGGCCGTCATAAAACGCGGCAGTCACCGGGAAGAAAATGATGAGTACCGCCATCGCCACCTTGGAGGCCATGCCGTAGCCAAGCCAGAGCACCAACACGGGGGCGATGGCGAACACCGGTACGGCCTGGCTCGCTACAAGAACCGGCAGTAGCCAGAGCCGCGCTGGGCGGACATAGGCGATGATCAGAGCCGAAAACGCGCCAAGCGCCGCACCAAGACTGAGGCCGAGTAGGATTTCCGCCAACGTCGTGCCGGCATTGAGCAACAGGAGTCCAGAATGGCGGACCAGTGCCGCTGCAACAGCAAAAGGCCCTGGAAGGATGAAAGGCGGCGCCTCCGTCGCGTTAACAATTGCCTGCCAGGCGATCAATAGCCCAGTGGCAACAATCGCGAGGCGCAGGGCGGCCTTCATCCGGCGAGCCTTGCAAGTAGGTCGCCCTGGGCTACGAGAACGACCGGGTCGCGGACATCGCGCGGCGGGGCAAGGTCCAGCGCTGGCAACGCTTCCAACACCGCCGGGCGGCCAGTCATGACATAGATGCGGTCTCCGAGACGCAATGCTTCTAGCGGGTCGTGAGTGACAAGCAACACTGTTTTCCCTGCTAGCATCTGCGCTGCGAGGTCCTGTGCCGCATGGCGAGTGATGGCATCGAGGCTGCCAAACGGCTCATCCATCAACACTACTGCACGATCTTCCATCAGCGTGCGAACCAGGGCAATGCGCTGGCGCTCGCCGCCGGAAAGCGTTGCAGGCCGCGCCTCTATGTTAGCAAGGCCAACCTCCGCAAGCAGGCGCTGCGCGCGTTTGAATTTCGGCCTCTCACCACGCAGTCTCGCGCCCAACACAGCATTGTCGAGCACGCTAGCCCAGGGAAGCAGCAGGTCGCTTTGGCCCATATAGGCAACGGGCTCGGTCCGCACCTGGCCGGCAGCCGTGCTATCCAGGCCAGCGATCAACCGGAGTAGGCTCGTCTTGCCGACACCGCTTGGTCCCAACAGGCAGGTCCACAGTCCGGTCTCCAGGCGAATGTCGAGTCCGTCGAACAGCGGCACCCCGCCATAGGAGAGAACGGCACCGCGAATATCGACGGCAAACTCTGTTCCTATGTCTTCTATGTAAGGTGCAGCCCTGCCCACACGCTCCCTCCGCCGGTGCTAACCGGATCAGGTTCCTGGGGTCGTCCCGAATGCAGGACCTCTCAGCCGCGAGATGGCGGCTCCCCCGAGTGGATATGGATTAGATTGGCCCTAACCGGTCATCTTGGCAAGACCTTTCCTGAACCCTTGATTGGTGGTCAGGGGAAAAGCTACCTTTGAAAGCGATGCCAGACCTCTGATACAAATGTTCCCACGGACATGGGGCCGTCTCCCTGTATGGCATGGATCTCACAACCCGCTCATACTGGAGGGACGGCTCCATATCCAGGCCCTCCCCCAAAGCCCGGTTCCGGGGAAAACCCGCTCGACCGCGGGGTTCTGCAAGAGGCTCGATCTGCAGCGAGATGCCGATGCCGCTCACCGTGTCGGGCGAAACGAACATCTGATATCCGGTGGACTTTGCCCTTGCGCCCGACCGGATTTCGCCTATGTTGCGTAGTCTGACGCGGGAGTAGCTCAGAGGTAGAGCATCACGTTGCCATCGTGAGGGTCGCGAGTTCGAATCTCGTCTCCCGCTCCAGACTCATTTGAAAACACATCAACGCCGTTCGGGCAAAACCTCCTGGAGAGCCCGTTCGAACGCTGCTGGTTGCTCATACATCGCCCAATGCCCGGCGCGCGGTACCATGGCGATGCGCGCTTCTGGGTGGACCGCCCGAACAGCGGCGATGCGCTCGCGGAAGAACGGCCATGCGGTCCAGTCCCATTCGCCCCAGATCGCGGCCAGTGGTACCTTGATCAACGGCAACCGGTCGCGGAGTGCCGGCGTTGCGCTCACCCAGCGGCTCTTAGTGACCGCACGCATGGTGTTGGTGACCTGCATATGGACTGCAAAGTCGTCCACAGCGCGTGGGTCTGCCAGCATCAGGATTTCCAGGTTACGCCGCGCAAGGCTCCTGAGCTGGGCCGGGGTCATGTCCCGCTGGAATCGTTCCAACGCTGGCCCGCGGGCGCGCCGGAGCCCCATCGCGCCAACACCGACCATGGTGAAGCTGTTAAGTAGTTCCGGCAGGTAGGGTGCGGCATGGCCACTGACGATTCCGCCGAAGGAGAAGCCGACGAGATCGACCCGCTGGTCACGTTCCTCAAGGACATGGCGTAGGCCGTCAGCGACGATGCGCCCAATCGAGTCGATATCCCGCCGGTCCGGCGGTGGTGCCGACTCTCCGAGACCCGGCGTATCGCAGGTATAGACCCGCCAGTCGCGTGCAAGCGAGCGGACATTACGGAACCAGTGCCACCAGGAGCCGTAGCCGCCATGCATCAGCATGAGCGGCGGCGCTCCTGGCGTGCCGAACACCCTCCATATCATCTCGCCATCGCCGCAGGGCGACGTACGGACAGTCGCTTCCGCTTCGACGACGCGGATAGCGGCAGCAACCGCAAGAGACGGGCTGATTCGCACCCCGAAAGGACGAGTCAAGCCCGCGCCCTAGGTCCCTTGCGGTGCAGAAGGACCAGACAGTCGCGCTTCTTGCGTTTAAGGTTGGCGCAAGCTCGCCTCGCCTCGTCTTCCTCGAACCCGGTGAGCCAGGCCCGATACAGCTTGCGCCCGCTGGATGCCTTCATTGGCCAGGCGTCGGCATTGATTCCACCGGGCAATCCACGCAACAGATCGGCGGCGGCCTGCGCTTGGTTTCGGGCCTGTTTCTGGCTTGCATAAACGCCGACCTGTACGGCGTAGTTACCCATTGCTGTTTCCCCGCGTGCCGGCGGTAACCGAGGCACGGACGCCTTCGCTGGCAGGTCTTGGGCTATGGCTGCCGTCTTCGGCGCTGGTGGTGGTGGCGGAGCGAAAACCGTGCCGTGACGGATAACAAAACAGTCTGTGCGCCGCTTCTTCAGGGTTCGGCAGGTTCGCTGAGCCTCTCCTTTTCCATAACCCACTAGGCGGGCCTGGTAGATCGTACCACCCCTGCGACGGGTCTTCGGCCAGGCGCCCCATGAGCCTCCCTGCGGTAGGCCCACCTTTTGCGCCGCGGCGCGCGCCAAATTGCGAGCGGCGGCCTTGTCCTGCACCGCGCCCACCTGCACCGCCCAGACGGGTGCCCCCGCATTGACGGGCGGGTGCGGCTTCAGCCGGGCGAAAATACGGTCTGTCAGTTTCGCGACATGGCGGTCGCGTGAGCGCGCCGTGCGCCCGCCCATGACCACGGTAATAAGCCGCCGGCCGTTGCGGACAGCAGAAAGGGCCAAGTTGAAACCCGACTTGGCGATGTAGCCTGTCTTCAGCCCGTCAGCACCGGAATACTGACGCAGCAGGCGATTGTGCGAGCGATATGTGCGCCCACTGAACTTGAACGACTGCAAGGAGAAATAGTCGTAATATTGCGGGAAATGATCGATCAGAGCCTGCGCTAGCCGTGCCATGTCGCGCGCCGTGGTCCATTGCTTGGAATGCCAGAGCCCCGAGGCGTTGCGGAACGAGGTGCGGTGCATGCCGAGTTGCTGAGCCTTGCGGTTCATCACCTTTGCGAATTTCCGCTCGTTGCCGGCCACGAAATAGGCGACGGTCGTCGCGACATCATTGGCTGATTTGACGACAAGCGCCCGTATGGCATCGCGGACGGTGATCGTGGAACCGCGCTTGAGGCCGAGCCGGGACGGCGGCTGCAAGGTTGCCCGGTGTGGCACCTTCATGCGCGTCGAGAGATTGTATTTGCCGCTGCGAAGCCGCTCGAAGATGAGATATAGGGTCATCATCTTGGTGAGCGAGGCTGGGTAGCGTCGCTCCTTGGACCGTTCGCCATGGAGCACGGCGCCAGTGTCGGCGTCGATGACGACCGCAGCATAGCGTGCCGCCGACGCCGGGGCGGCAGCAAACATGACGACGGCCAGAATCAGGGCAACGCGAATCGTCTTCATAGGCTCTCCTCGGCCGACATAAAGTCAATCTGCTCTCGCTGCAATCCCGCCCGAACGTTTTTCCGCCACTGCTATACCCTCGGGCCCCTTGAACGGCGCCGGCTTACTCCTACTTGGATACTCGTTATGCTAGTGTCGCAGATACGGTCTGCGGGCAGGGGATGATGGATGAGCGAGGAACGGCGAGGCGAAGACGGCGGCCCGAATACGGGCGTGCTTGTCAGGACCAAGCCGGAAACGAAGAAGCCATCAATGTACAAGGTCATCATGCTGAATGATGACTACACGCCGATGGAGTTTGTGGTCCACGTCCTGCAAGCCTTCTTTCATAAGGGCCGGGAGGAAGCGACAAATATCATGCTGATGGTTCACCAGCGCGGAATCGGGGTATGCGGCGTCTATACCTACGAGGTTGCCGAGACCAAGGTGACCCAGGTGGTGGACTTTGCGCGGCGTCACGAACACCCTCTGCAGTTGACGCTTGAGAAGGAATAGCCCGCCAATGCTGTCGCGCACTCTCGAAGAGACACTGCACCGCGCGCTCTCCTACGCCAAGGAACGCCGGCACGAATACGCCACGCTGGAGCATCTGCTGCTGGCACTCACTGAGGACCGGGACTGCGTTGCAGTGCTGCGCGCCTGTGCAGTCGAAGTGGACAATCTGAGATCGGAGGTGTCCAGTTATCTGGATGAAGAGCTTGAGAACCTTGTGGTGGAGCGCGACGGGGATCCCAAGCCGACATCCGGCTTCCAACGCGTCCTGCAGCGCGCAGCGATCCATGTGCAGTCCTCCGGGCGCGAGGAGGTGACGGGCGCCAATGTGCTTGTGGCAATCTTCTCGGAACGCGAGAGCCACGCCGTCTTCTTCCTGCAAGGTCAGGAAATGTCACGGCTCGACGCCGTCAATTACATCAGCCACGGCATCGCCAAGAGCGCCGGTCAGTCAGAACCACGGCGGGTGCGCGGCGCAGATGAGCAGGAAGAAAACCAGGGCGGCGAAGCCGGTAACCGCAAGCCTGCCGAGGCGTTGGAGGCTTATTGCGTAAACCTCAATGAGAAGGCCAACGCCGGCAAGATCGACCCGTTGATCGGGCGTGAACTGGAAGTCGAACGCACTATCCAGATTCTCTGCCGGAGGACTAAGAATAACCCGCTCTATGTGGGCGACCCAGGCGTCGGCAAGACGGCGATCGCCGAGGGCTTGGCGCGGAAGATCGTCGAGAGCGGCGTACCGGAGGTACTGGCAGACGCCACGATCTACGCGCTCGATATGGGGTCGCTGCTCGCGGGCACGCGCTACCGGGGCGACTTCGAGGAACGGTTGAAGCAGGTGCTGACGGAGCTGGAGGCTCTCGAAGGCGCGATTCTGTTCATCGACGAGATTCATACTGTCATCGGTGCTGGCGCTACCAGCGGCGGCTCGATGGACGCCTCCAATATCCTGAAACCCGCGCTTGCCAGCGGGGCGCTGCGCTGCATCGGTTCCACCACTTATAAGGAATACCGCAACTATTTCGAGAAAGATCGCGCGCTTGTGCGTCGGTTCCAGAAGATCGATGTGCATGAACCGTCGGTCCCGGACGCCATTAAGATCATGATGGGCCTGAAGCCTTATTACGAAGAGCATCACGGTGTCCGCTACACGACCGAGGCTATCCGCTCAGCCGTCAACCTCTCCGCGCGCTACATCAGCGACCGCAAGCTCCCGGATAAGGCCATCGACGTAATCGACGAGGTCGGCGCCGCGCAGCTTTTGCTGCCACCAAGCCGGCGTAAAAAGACTGTTGGCGTGCGTGACGTCGAGGGTATTGTGGCCAAGATCGCCCGTATTCCCCCGAAGAGCGTCAGCCAGGACGACCGGGAAGCCCTGCAGACGCTTGAGCGAGACCTCAAGACAGTTGTGTTCGGCCAGGACTCCGCTATCGAGGCTCTGGCAAGTGCGGTCAAGCTGGCGCGAGCCGGCTTGCGAGAACCCGAGAAACCCATAGGCAGCTACCTGTTCTCAGGCCCGACAGGGGTTGGCAAGACGGAAGCCGCCCGTCAGCTCGCGCGTTGCCTTGGCGTCGAACTGGTACGCTTCGACATGTCAGAATACATGGAGCGGCACAGCGTCTCGCGCTTGATCGGCGCACCGCCCGGCTATATCGGCTTCGATCAAGGCGGTCTGCTGACGGATGCGGTGGACAAGAACCCGCATGTGGTATTGCTGCTCGACGAGATCGAGAAAGCGCATCCCGATGTCTTTAACGTGCTGCTCCAGATCATGGATTACGGCAAGCTGACGGACCATAGCGGCAAAAAGGTCGATTTCCGCAATGTCATCCTCATTATGACGACCAATGCCGGCGCATCTGATCTGGCAAAGGCAGCGATCGGCTTCGGTCGCGATGTCCGCGAGGGCGACGACAAGGAAGCCATCGACAGATTGTTCACGCCGGAGTTCCGCAACCGGCTGGATGCAATCATTTCCTTCGGCAACCTGCCGATGGAGGTTGTGCATCGTGTGGTGGACAAATTCGTGGCCGAGCTCGAAGGCCAGCTTGATGAGCGCCAGGTTGAAATCCTGCTGACCGAGGCCGCACGCGAATGGCTCGCCGATAAAGGCTACAGCACCGAATACGGTGCTCGCCCGCTAGCTCGGGTAATCCAGGAACATATCAAGAAGCCGCTTGCGGAAGAGCTGCTCTTCGGCCGTCTGGCCAAAGGCGGAACGGTGGAGGTGAATGTTGGCGAGAATGGCCTGACCTTCACCTATCCCGAACTCGCCGCGCCGGCAAAGGCTAAGAAGAAGGAACCGGCGGCCTTGTAGCGGAATCCCGGTGGCAGGGATCGCTAATGCAGGCTTTCTTGTCACTCAGGCTCGCGGGACAAAGTGTTTTCGAGAATTCGAGATGATTGACTACTTGTGTCTCCGGCTGTGGGCCGGTGCAGTTGCCGCCCTGATTTGGCTAGGCGGTATAGGGGGTGACTTCGCGGAGGCCGCCGCGCCGCGTGAATATCGCTCCGAAAAGCATATCTTTCGTCTTGTTCCGGTCGGCGGCCCGTTCGACCAAGCCTGGGGCATGGCGTTCCTGCCCGACGGGCGTATGCTGGTGACAGAGTTGGACGGCAATCTCCGTATCTTGCAGCCCGGGAAGGAACCGTCAGCCCCGCTGTCGGGGCTGCCGCGTATCGAGTCATACGGACAGGGCGGATTGATGGATGTCGCCCTTGATCCGAACTTCACAGCGAATGGGCGGATCTATCTGAGCCATATTACGGACACGGCAGCAGGCCAAACGACGGCTGTCAGCAGGGCACGACTCGATGGCAATCAGCTTCACGGGTTCAACACTGTCTTCGTCGGGCGCGCGGCAAGTGGCACAGGCCGGCATTTCGGCTCGCGGCTCCGTTTCGCGCCCGATGGAGCGTTGTTCGTCACCATCGGAGACCGCGGCCGCCGGTCGAGTGCCCAAGACCTCAGCAGCCACGCCGGCGCGATACTAAGGCTGAACCCCGACGGCACGGCTCTGGATAATAACCCCTTCGTCAGCAGGTCTGGAGTGCTGCCGGAGATTTGGTCCTACGGGCACCGCAACCCGCAGGGGCTTGCCTTTGACCCGGACACTGGACGGCTATGGTCGCAGGAGCATGGGCCGCGCGGCGGGGACGAGGTGAATCTGATCTTGCGCGGGCGCAATTATGGATGGCCGGCAATCACCCACGGGCGGAACTACAGCGGCACCAAGATTACGGACGAGACCGCCCGCATCGGCATGGAGCAACCTGCCACTTACTGGGTACCCTCCATCGCCCCGTCCGGGTTGACCGTCTATCGGGGTGCTGAATTCCCGCTCTGGAACGGCAACCTCTTCATTGGCGCACTGCGCGCCCGATTGCTCGTCAGACTTGAACTCGACGGAGACAAGGTAATCCACGAAGAACGGCTTCTCACCGATTTCGGCAACAGGATACGCGACGTGCGCACGGGCCCCGACGGCTTGATCTACCTACTACTGGACGAGAACGACGCCTATATTTGGCGTCTGGAGCCGCTTTAGGATGCACCCGCCCTCTTAGCCAAGGCGAGAACATGCCGGGCGGCTTTGAGGTGGGGCATGTCGAGCATCCTGCCATCCAACCCAACAGTCCCTGCGTCACCAGCATTCTCCATCGCCTCAACGACGCGCCGGGCATAGGCAATTTCGTCTTCGGTCGGCTCATAAGCGCTGTTGATCGGGTCCACCTGCGCGGGGTGTATCGCCACCTTTCCGGTAAAGCCTGTCTTTCGCCCTTGTAGTGCCTCGCTGTGCAGGCCGTCGAGGTCGCGGAAATCGGGATAAACTGAGTCAACCGGCTCCGTCCCGGCAGCCTTGCACGCTGCCAAGCATAATGAGCGCGCCAAGCGGTACACATCCTCATAACGGCCATCCGGCGCACGATTGGTCGAGGCGCCGAGCGCAGCCGAAAGGTCTTCCGCACCCCAGGTCATGCCGTAAATGCGTGGGCTTGCGCCGATGAAGCTATCCATAGTGAAGAGCGAGCGCGCGGTTTCGGTGGCGACGACTAGGATCTGCGTCGAGCCAATGGCTACATCTTCCCGCGCCTCCAGCGCTGAGAGGTAGTGATCTAGCATGACTGCTTCGACGGCGGAGAAGGTCTTGGGCAGCACGATTCCATTCGGCGCGCCGACCATTACCGCGGCGAGGTCCGCCAGCGCCAAATCGGTATCGAGCGGATTGATCCTGACCCACAGCTGCTGGGTCCGGTCGCTGCGGTCGGCCTCAAGCCGTTCCCGGACCATGCGACGCGCGACCGGCAGATTCGTCTGCGCCACGGAGTCTTCAAGGTCCAGGATCAGCGCATCGGCCGCAATGCCCCGCGCCTTCTCGTATTTACGTGCGCTGTCGCCCGGTACGAACAAGAAGCATCTGAGCGCATTGGTCATGATGGACGCTTCCGCATCATGCCTTGACGCTTACAGCGAGCGACCTCCTCGCCGCGCTGGTTCAGTGCCCAATGTTCGAAAGTGACAATGCCAACCTCGGGCCGGGACCGGCTCTCACGCTTGTCGACGATCTTCGTGAAGGAAGTGATGGTGTCGCCGTGGAAGACAGGATGGCGGAAGACGCAGTCGGTCATGCCGAGATTGCCCACCGTCGTGCCGAGCGTAGTGTCCTCTACCGACACGCCGATCATCAAGCCTAACGTAAAGATCGAATTTACAAGCCTCTGGCCAAACTGGGAATTTTCCCGGGCAAACTCCTCGTCCAGATGCAACGGTTGCGGGTTATGGGTAAGTGCCGTGAACAGGACGTTGTCCATCTCGGTCACAGTGCGGGTGATCTGGTGCTTCCACTCCATTCCGACTTCGAATTCCTCATACCAGAGACCGGACATCGTTGTTGTCCTTCCTTTCCGTCCCGTTTGTACGGCTGCTCCCTTACGCGTCAGCGCTTCTGGTATTGTGCCGCGCCGAACATGATCTCACGCTCCTCGTCGGTCATCGCGCCCTGCCGACGCCGGTCGGCCAGCACTGCGCACCCTCGCACTGTCGCCGGACGCGCTTCGATCGCCCGGAACCAGCGCGCGAGATTGGGGTGCGTTTCGAGATTCTGGCCCTGGTTTTCCCAACTGCGGATCCAGGGATATGTCGCCATGTCGGCAATCGAATAATCCGCGCCACCAAGCCATTCGCTCTCGCCCAGGCGACCATCGAGCACGTTGTAAAGCCGCGTACCCTCGTTGACATAACGGTTTATCGCGTAGGGGATTTTCTCGACTGCATAGTTCCGGAAATGATTTATCTGGCCCAGCATCGGGCCCACATGGCCCATCTGGGTCATTAGCCATTGCAGGGTCCGGTAACGCACTGCCGGGTCCGTCGAGAGGAACTGCCCGGTCTTCTCAGCGAGATAGATCAGCATCGTGCCCGACTCCGCGAGTGCGAAAGACTTGCCGCCCGGGCCCTCGGGATCGATCATCGCGGGCATCTTGTTGTTCGGGCTGATCTTCAGGAAGTCCGGCGCGAACTGTTCGCCCTTGCCAATATTCACCGGGATGACACGGTATTCGAGGCCCGTTTCCTCCAGCATGATATGGATCTTGTGGCCGTTCGGCGTCGGCCAAGTGTAGAGGTCGATAACGGTCATGACCCAGGCCTTTCCTGCTCTGCGGAACGTAGCCATTCTATCGCGTACGGAGCGCCGACGCATGCAACAACGACGTAGCCCGCCCGGGGCTTGCCGACCTCACTGGCGTGCCGGATCATACCGTCAATCTAATAAAGGGCGGGGAGTTCGTTCATGGCCCTCAAGATCGATGCGCAATTGCGGGGTTTCGACCTGACGCACGTCCCCGCGCAGGCGCAGCGCCTCGAAGAACTGGGCTTCGATGCTGCCTGGACATTCGAGGCGGCTCAGGACCCGTTCCTACCGCTCGCTGTGGCTGCAACGGCTACAAAGAAGCTGGAACTCGGCACCAATATCGCCGTTGCTTTCGCACGGAGTCCTTTCTCGATGGCCGGCACGGCCTGGGATATCCAGCGCGCCTCGTGTGGGCGACTGCATCTCGGGCTCGGTACACAGGTGCGCGCCCATGTGGAACGGCGCTTCTCCATGCCGTTCGACCAGCCGGCAGCGCGCGTCACCGACTATATCCGCTGCATGCGTGCGATCTTCAACACCTTCCAGACTGACGCGCGGCCGGATTATGAGGGCCCCTTTTACCAATTCCGGCTGATGAACCCGTTCTTCAATCCGGGGCCCATCGACTATCCGCATATCCCGATCTACCTCGCGGGCGTCAATCCGCGCATGTGCCAGGCAGCAGGCGAAGTGGCGGACGGTTTCCATATTCACCCCATGCACTCCGTCTCTTATCTGAGCAAAGTGATCAAACCTGCCATCAATGAAGGGGCAAGGGCCCGTGGGCTCCACGTAGACGACCTTGACCTCCAGACAATGGTCTGGCTGGTAACCGGGGACAGTCAGGCAGAGATGGACGCGGCCTTTGAACAGGTCCGGCGCGATATCTCTTTCTACGCCTCGACGCCTAATTATCGACGCATGTTAGAGCATCATGACCTCGCCGACCTTGGCAAAACGCTGAGCGGACTAGTCCGCCAGGGCTCGTTCGACGAAATGGCCGCACTCGTGCCCGACAATCTGGTCGAGGAGATCGCTGTTATTGGCAAACCGGAGGAGCTCGGCGAGAGGCTCCGCAGCCGTTACAACGGTCTCGTGGACCGTGTGGCGCCCTACCGTCCCATTCCAGACAGCGATCCGGCGCAACGCTGGCAGGCATTCACTGCCGTAGTTCGAGGCTGAGCGTACCGGCTGCCTGCACCGCTTCATAGATGACATCATTTAGCGGTGCTGAAGCGCCGGGCTGGCAAGTGGGTTGCCGTGACCTGCTTCAAGGTGA
>JAPORR010000124.1 GCA_026710105.1 Alphaproteobacteria bacterium | reverse complement strand
CATGAACCCAGACACTCACCCCAGCGGCATCATCGCCATACGAGATTCACTCCCGTAGAAAGAACGTCAACATTACATTTAGATCGTTTTATCTTTCCTCTTCAAGTGACCCAAAAGTCTATGCGGATGCATTTCATTTATTGTTGGGGTTCACCGACGGCGCCGGACCAAAGCTGAGCAAGATCGGCCAAGGGTCGCTCGAAATCGTCAAACGACACCGCAAAAGCTTCCAAATCCTCCCCCGACGGGGAGCACGCACCTGCGCATCGCGCGGACGACGCCTCGCAAAAGACTACCGACAAATCCATCGCCGCCACCGAGGCAGGAAGCGCCCACATCCCCTATCACAACACGCCAAATCGCAAGCGCTACCCAAAACTCGAGCGAAGTTCGAGGCGGGCTCTCAGATAACGCCGGTGGCGCGCATCTCGGCGATTTCCGCCTGCGAATAGCCGAGTTCGTCCAGGATTTCGTCATTATGCTCGCCGAGTTCCGCTGTCGCGGCGCGAATGACGGAGGGGGTGCGCGAGAGCTTCGCCGCCTGCCCCACGATCTCGAACCGGCCGAGGCGCGGATGGTCCACTGGCACGGCCATCGCGACATGGCGTACCTGCGGGTCGGCGAACATCTCGTCCATGCGGTAGATCGGGCCGCAGGGCACGCCAGCGGCGTTGAGCTCGTCGATCCATGCAGCCGCGCTCTTCTGCCTTGTGATGGCGGCGATCTCTTCATTCAGAGCGGCGCGATTGTCGGAGCGCGCCTTGCCGGTGGCGTAATCAGGGTTCTGCAGCCAATGTTCGGCCCCGAGCGCCATCGCAAAACGCCGCCAGATCAGATCGCCAGCGGCAGCAATGTTCACATAGCCATCCGCCGTCTCGAACACGCCGGTCGGGATCGAAGTCGGGTGGTCGTTACCGGCCTGCTTTGGCACTTCGCCGTCCTTGAGATAGCGGGCGGCTTGGAAATCGAGCATCTGGATCATCGCTTCCAGCAGCGAAGTTTGCACCCACTGGCCGCGGCCCGATACCTCCCGTTCCAACAGCGCCAACAGGATGCCTTGGGCACAGAAGAAGCCGGCGCAGAGGTCCGCAACCGGGATGCCGGCGCGCACCGGCCCGCCGCCCGGATGACCGGTGATCCACATAACGCCGCCCATGCCCTGCGCGATCTGGTCGAAGCCCGGCCGCACCGCCGTCGGACCGTCCTGCCCGAAGCCCGAAATCGAGCCGAGGATGATGCGCGGATTGATCTCGGAGAGCGCCTCATAATCGATGCCAAGACGGTGCTTGACATCCGGGCGGTAGTTCTCGACCACGACGTCAGACCGCTTGACTAATCGGAAGAACGCCTCGCGGCCCCTGTCGGACTTGAGGTCGAGCGTCATGCAGCGCTTGTTGCGGTGCAGATTCTGGAAATCGAACCCGTCGCGCGGCCCTCCCATCCCCTCGCCAACGTCGGGGTCGGGCGGTACCTCGATCTTGATGACATCCGCGCCCCAGTCGGCAAGCTGGCGCACGCAGGTCGGCCCGGCGCGCACGCGGGTAAGGTCGAGGACGCTAAAGCGCGAAAGCGGCATGCCGGTCGTCGCGGCCATGTCGTGGGTCTCCGGCTCGTCGGAAGACAGGCTCTCTTCTTAGCAGCCGCATGGCCGGGCGTCACCTTGCTGGACATGCGGATGGCGGACTAGAAGATCTGTTATGCTGTTATAGTTGGTAAATTCGCTGCTACGGGAGCGCTGTGTCGTGACGATGCCCTTGGTCGGAATTTCGGCCTGCACCAAGACCTTCAACGCCTTTCCGATGCATGCCGTTCACTCCCGTTTCGCCGAGGTCGTGGTGGAGGTCGTTGGCGCCGCGCCACTGCTTGTCCCACCCGTCGGCGCGCATATCGACATTCCTGATCTCGTCTCGCGGTTCGACGGCTTCATCACCACCGGCAGCCCTTCCAATGTTCAGCCGCATCTCTACGGCCAGGATATCGACCCGGAGAACACCAATTTTGACCCCGGACGGGACGCCACCACCCTGCCCATGCTCCGCGAGGCAGCGCACCAGGGCATACCAGTGCTCGCGATCTGCCGCGGCATCCAGGAGCTCAATGTCGCGTTCGGCGGCACGCTCCACCAGTTCATCCACAAGATACCGGGCCACCAGGACCACCGCTCAATGAAGACCCGCCCGATGGGTGCACGCGCGGCGCTGCGCCATGCCGTGACGCTGGCGGAAGGGGGGCTGTTGCGCCGCATCGCCGGTGGCCGCACCACCGAGATGGTAAACTCGCTTCATGCCGAGGGCATCGACCGGGTGGCGGACGGATTCATGGTGGAAGCCCTCGCGCCCGACGGCGTTATCGAGGGAATTTCGCGCCCCGGCGGCGTCTTCTGCCTCGGCGTGCAGTGGCATCCGGAAACGCTTTACGGGGACAACGCCTTTGCACACGCCATCTTCGCCGCTTTCGGGGAAGCGGTGAAGGCGCGCCTGTGTGGTGCCGGCGCCGTGCAGGCGGCGTGAGAACGCATGACGGTGGCACCAACCGGCTGTCATTCATCCCCAGAATCCGGCATTTCATAAAATTCCGCATTCGGACTTGCCGGGCGCGACAATCAGTCCTATTTATGTCAGACAAAGGCTGCATGCGGCAACCTTGCCGCTTTGGGACTTCCCCTCTCGTCCCACAGTCTTCGATGCCCTGAAGCGCCCGGTCTCCCCCGACCGGGCGCTTCCTCTTTGAGGCGTGTTCTATCTTGAATTTCTATCTCAGATTTATAGCGTTGACACTGTCCTCGGATCCACGGAACGAGACAAGCTAATTTCTAAAGAGAATCATCTCGAGGATTACCCCCCCAGAGGATCATCCCTTTGTGCGGAACAGACAACGCATTAGGGTCGCGTCATGGCTAGGATCATCGTCGTGAATCCGAACAGCACCGAGGCCGTGACAGCGGCCATAGACCGGGCAGCAGCACCCTTCCGCGTCGAAGGCGGCCCCGAAATCCGGACCACGACCAACCGCACCGGCCCGCCGGGTGTCCAGAGCCAGGGCGACGCTGACGGCGTGGTGCCCAACCTGCGGAAGATCGCCACGGAAAGTAGCGCCGACGCCCTGGTGCTCGCCTGCTTCTCCGACCCTGGCCTACATGTGCTGCGCGAGGACACGGGCAAGCCCGTGGTCGGTATTGCAGAAGCCGGGCTGCTAACCGCACTCACACTCGGCGAGCGGGTCGGCGTGCTCGCTATCCTCGCCCGCTCGGTACCACGGCATCTGCGCTATGTCCGTCAGATGGGCCTCGAGGCACGCTTTGCCGGAGACCGGCCGGTGGACCTTGAAGTCGTCGAGCTCTCGGACCCGGTGCGGACCCACGCCCACTTGCTGGAAACCGGGCGCATGCTGCGTGACCGCGACGGCGCCGATGTGCTGGTTCTGGGCTGCGCTGGCATGGCAGACCAGCGCCCAGCACTCGCCCAGGCGCTCGGTATCCCGGTCGTCGAACCGGTCCAGGCCGCCATCGGCATGGCAATGTCCGCCGTCATGCGAGGCTGGTGAACACCAGTTCCACGCGGCCTCATCCACCTGGAATTCGACAGGTCTCAGGATTCGACAGGGTAGCTGCTTCCACCGAAACCGCCTCCACACCGGCATGGCGGTAACGGCGGCTGGGACGGAAACGGCTGGACGGCATGCTCGAAAGCCGGCAGGCTGGGGATACATCCAGCAACCGGACTTTCCCAGAAATGAGCCGCAAACCTGACCGCCAGATCGCCTTAGTCGCCTTTCTCCAGGCGCAGAATTGCTCGACCCTGCCCGCCGCTTGGCGCCACCCCGATGCGCGGCTGGATTTCATGACAGCGGCCTATTACCGCGACCTTGCCCGCCTGCTGGAGCACGGCAAATTCGATATCGGCTTCTTCGACGACCGCCTCGCCATGCCGGACATGTTCGGCAAGGACCATGCGCACACCGTGGAGCACGGCATACGCTGCGTGAAGATGGACCCTGTTGTGACCCTGATGGCGATGGGCATGGCGACAGAGCGTCTCGGGCTCGGTGCCACCTGTTCGACCACCTATTACGACCCCTTCCATGTCGCGCGCATGTTTTCGACGCTAGACCTCATGTCTGACGGCCGCGCCGCCTGGAATGTTGTCACCTCCGTCAACGAGAATGAGGCCCTCAATATGGGGCGTGAGGGCGTGACCGAGCACGATCTGCGCTACGATCGGGCGGACGAGTTCATGGAAGTGGTGCATGGCCACTGGGATGCCTGGGAAGACGACGCGCTGGTTCTAGACCGGGAAACCAAGGTCTTCGCCGATCCGGACAAGGTCCACCGCCTCGACCATGAGGGCCGATTCTTCAAATCCCGCGGGCCGTTTACCGTTCCGCGGTCGGCTCAAGGGCATCCGGTGGTCATCCAGGCGGGCCAGTCTGGGCGTGGACGGCGCTTCGCGGCGCGCTGGGGCGAGCTCATCTTTGTCGCCTACCCAAATCTCGCAGCAGCTAAGTCCGCCTACAAGGCGCTCAAGGATGATTGCGCCGCCCACGGGCGCGATCCAGAGAGCATGAAGATTGCCAGCCTGTTCTACCCGATGGTCGGCGAGAGCCTGATGGAGGCGGAAGACAAGCGTGCACTCTACGACACCCTACCTAACGAAACCGACCAACTCTCACTGTTGTCGGAGGCACTCAACTACGACTTCGCGAGGAAGGGCATGGACGAACCCTTCACCGACGATGAAATGGAGGGCTTGACCGGCATGCAGTCCATGCGCGACCGCGCCGTGCAGGTGACCGGGAACCCGAATCCAACCGTGCGTGACTTCATGACCGCCACGGGCCGCGGCCTGTTGAAGGATCCCTGGGTCGGCGGACCGAAGGAAATCGCCGACAAGATGGAGGAATTCTTTATCGAACGCGGTTCGGACGGCTTTGTTATCGGCGCGACGCATTTCCACGGCTCCTTCGAGGACTTCATCGCGCATGTCGTGCCCGAGCTGCAGAAGCGTGGCCTCTACCGCAAGGACTACACCGGTCCCACGCTCCGCGACCATCTCGGCCTCGACCATCCCCAGCCTGGCAGCTGGCGGCACTGAGGCAGACAGCCCGGCGCAGGCAAGCCGGAGAACATCCAGCGCAGCACAACGAGGAGACCGGCGTGCATGGCGGAGAGGGTAGAATGCGTCGTCATCGGCGCGGGCGCGGTCGGTCTCGCTTGCGCGCGACGACTTGCCATAGCCGGTCTGGAGGTGATCGTGCTGGAGGCAGCCGAGGCTGTCGGCACCGGGACCAGCTCCCGCAACAGCGAGGTGATCCACGCCGGTATCTACTATCCAACCGGCAGCTTCAAGGCCAGGGCCTGTGTCGAGGGTAAGCATTTCCTCTACGACTATTGCACCGAGCGCGGCCTGCCCCACAAGCGCATCGGCAAGCTGATCGTCGCCGCCGATGAAAGCCGCCTTCCCGAACTGAAGGCCCTACAGGCGCGCGCAGCCGCCAATGGTGTGCCCGACCTGGAGCTGTTGACGGGTGCGGACGTGCGGGCACTGGAGCCTGCCGTGCAAGCAGAAGCTGGGCTGCTTTCGCCCTCCACTGGCATCATCGACAGCCACGCGCTGATGCTGGCCTTCCAGGGTGATGCGGAAGACCACGGGGCGGTGATCGCTTTACATGCCCCAGTCGCGAGTGGTTACGCGCTGGCAGACGGCATCACGCTTAGGGTCGATGGCGCCGAGCCGATGACGCTCGCCGCGAGGCTGGTCATCAATAGCGCTGGCCTGGCAGCCCCAGAAGTCGCCAGCAAGATCGAAGGCCTTGAGGCACGGCATATTCCGAAAGCCCGTTTCGCCAAGGGCAATTACTTTTCCATCGCCGGGCGTCAGCCCTTCCACCGCCTGGTCTATCCAATGCCGGAGGCGTCCGTGCTGGGCGTGCATGTGACATTGGACCTTGCCGGCCAGTGCAAGTTCGGACCCGACCTCGAATGGCTGGAGGCCCCGGAATACGATGTGGATCCTGCCCGCGCCGAGCGCTTCTACGACGCCGTCCGGCGCTACTATCCAGCCCTCGCGGACGGCGCGCTGCAACCAGCTTATGCCGGCATCCGCCCCAAGATCCACGACCCTGGCGAACCGCAGCCAGACTTCCTGCTGCAAGGGCCGCAGATACATGGCGTACCTGGTCTCATCAACCTGTTCGGCATCGAGTCGCCGGGCCTCACCGCGTCACCCGCCATCGCCGAGGAGGTCGTGCGCTTAGCGGGAGTCGCGTGATGCGCCCAGCACCGGGCAGCAGCCCGCCAGGGCTTGCGATGTTCCGGGACCGCTTCGACGGCTGGCCCCTCGCAGCGGCAGTCATCAATCATGGCGGTAGTCTCCATATCCGGCAGCGGGAGCACAATGCATCATGCAGTTCGGACTGACCGAAGACCAAACGGCCCTCAAGGAAGCTGCCGGACGCTTCGCCCGTGACGTGCTGCTGCCGGGCTACCGCAAGCGCGAGGACGACGCGGTGATAGGCAACGTACTCATCCGTGAGATGGGCCGCCTCGGCCTGGTCACGCCCTCGCTGCCAGAGCGCTATGGCGGCATGGGCATCGACGGCGTGACCGCCGGCCTGCTGATCGAGGAAATCGCCTATGGCGACCTCAATGTGAGCTATGTACCGTTGCTTTCCTCGCTCAGCGCCAACATCCTCGCCCGCCACGCCGATGAAGCACTGGCCGCGGCGCGGCTGCCGGCGATCGCCGAAGGCCGCGAAATCATCGCGCTTGGGCTCACCGAACCGCGCGGCGGCTCTGACGCCGCCAACCTGCAATTGCGTGCCCAGCGCGACGGGGGCGACTGGGTGATCGATGGCGAGAAGGCATCGATCTCCATGGCCGCCCATGCCGACAGCGTGCTCGTCATGGCGCGCACCGACCCCGATCGCCCCGGCGCGCGCGGCGTTACGGCCTTCCTGATTGACCTGGACGCGCCCGGAATCTCGCGCGCGGCCTATGACGACCTCGGGTCGCTTGCGGTCGGGCGTGGCTCCATCTGGTTTGACAGCGTACGCGTACCCGACCGCAACCGCGTGGGTCCCGAAGGCGCCGGCTTCACCCAGGCCATGCAGGGCTTCGATTATTCCCGCACCATGATTGGCCTGCAATGCCTGGGCGCCGCTCGCGCCTCATTGGACGAGACTTGGCCGTATACGCTGGAGAGGGAGGCCTTCGGGCGCCCGATCGCAGAGTTCCAGGGCGTTACCTTCCCGCTCGCCGAGTACGACACTCAGGTCGAGGGTTGCCGGTTGCTCTGCTACCGTACCCTCTGGCTGCGTGATCAGGGGTTGCCGCATACCAAGGAGGCGGCGATGTGCAAATGGTGGGCGCCCAAGCTCTCCGTGGACACGATTCACCAGTGCCTGCTGACTCACGGCCATCTCGGCTACAGCCGCGACCTGCCGCACCAGCAGCGCCTACGCGATGTTATGGGCCTCGAGATCGGCGACGGTACCGCGCAGGTTTCGAAAATGGTGGTGGCACGCGAAACCGTAGGGCGAGCAGCAGTACAATACGCTCAGCGCTAACCTTGCCTCATCTTCGACAGTTTGGAAGACAGTTTCATTGATTATCAATGTCTTATGGGCGGCTTTCGGGCGCATGGCACCACATTTTCGGGATGCGCGATGCCCGCCCCGATGTCGGTGGTCAGGCCAATGCGGGGGATTCCTTCCCGGTTGCGGTCTCGCCGTCGATGCGGCGTATGGTGATCGGCAGCGCCGACGCAGCGCAGGATGGCGACGGTTGAGCCCTTGGCGCGGGAGCCCTCAGCCATAGCTGGCGGACATACCTTCGGAGGGGTCCATATGTGCACCATAGGGCGGGATCGGGTAGCGCAGACCGACACGCGAGAGCTTCTCCATGCCCTCGACGCCACGCGCGAACTCTTCCGGCGGCATGGCGATCAACATTTCGTCGTCGGCCACACCCCCGTAGCGGCGCTCGGCGTAGCAAGGAATCGAGATCGAGGTCTCCCGAGTGAGCAGCGCCCTGCCCCAGCTGTCGGCACAGGCGCTCTCGCCCGTGATCGACATGTCATAGCGGCGGTAACGCTTCCATTGCAGGCCGTTGACAAACAGGATGATCTGGCCCGGCGTACCGTAGAACAGCACGATGTCCGGTGGGTCGAGGCGGCCGGAGCGAAGCGGTGAGACCACCGTGCCGACATATTTGCCAAAGGTTTGGCGCGGCATATGCTCCTGATGCGCACGCGCCGCCTCGCGGTTTGCGAACCACACGCCATCCATATGCGCTCCTGAGAGCGTGCCCTCGTCTGGCAGGTCGATGCCCATCACGCCGCCACAATTGGATTGCGGGCGTACATTCTCGGCCGTGATGCCGAGGGTGAAGCCAGCGATCCGACTCTGCGTGACAAGCTGACAAGTAGTGTGGAAGCGCCCCGGCTTCGGGCGGCGCAACCCTGGTACCGCCTCCATTTCCTCCAAGCTTTCATACTGCTTCATGCCGATCGGCAGGGTACGGATCTTCAACAGGTCCTGCAGCTTGACAGCCAACATGCGGAGTTCAGCGGCACCGATGGCGGTTTCTTCGCTCATTTCGGAAAGGCTCCCCTTGCGGCAGTAGGTGCGCTCATCATAGCGTCTCGCAGGAGTTACGCGAGGAAGGAACGATCCCATGATCTTTGACCACCGCATCTATACCTGCCGCCCTGGCACGGTGCCCAAGGCGATGGCGCTCTACGAGAAACATGGCTATGCCGTGCAGACTCGGCATCTCGGAGAGCCTGTGCTTTACGGCATTACCGAGACAGGACCGATCAATACTTATGTCCATGTCTGGGCCTATGAAGACGCAGGCGACCGTGCCCGCAAGCGAGCCGCCATGCAAGCCGACCCAGAATGGCAAGCCTATCTCGAGCGCTCCGCCGAGGCGGGCTATCTGGTCGGCCAGGAGAACCGTATCCTCCATGCAGCCTCCTTCTTCAGGCTGAACCGCTGATCCCAGAAGGCTTTCGCCTCTGTCAAGCAGCGGTTGCGGCGGTGGGCCTTTCGTCACAGCATGGCGCGCATCTGGTGACCTGTTTGCGCATCCTGCGGGCACCGTCCGTCCGCATCCGGCGGACCATAAGGAGTCTGGCCACCATGCGTCGCAATATGGGAGTTCACTCAACCGCCCGCCGCTGTCGTCAACGCCTTTCAACCGGTTGCCACAAGGGGCGACGCCTCTTGCTCCCGGTCCTGTTGCCAGCCTGTCTGTTGACCGCGTCCGCCGCGGCAGACGGGCTGGCCAATACGCCGGAACGTCGCGTCTAGGCGGCCAGGGCATATCTCGATCTCGTGCCAGTCGAGCGGATGACCAACAACATGGCCGGCAATGTCCTGCTGATCATCCCCGAAGACAAGCCGGCCCTGTTCCGATGGGGGGTAGTGTCGAAGGGGTTGGCCGAGGCCGAGATCGAGAGCATCATGGTGAAGATCGTCTCAAAGCACTTCACGATGGCCGAGATCGACGCCATGACAACGTTTTACGGTTCGCTCGAAGGACAGGCGATACAGAGGAAGATACAAGGCTACATGGCGGATATCAGCCTCCACATGATCCCCATAATTCGTAAGTCCGTCACCGAAGTTATGGAGCATTTCGAATAGGCGCGGCCTCTGCCGCCTTTCCGGAAAGGCTTGCAACATGGAACAATACGGCATCGGCCAGCCGGTGCGGCGCAAGGAAGATACGCGCTTCGTAACCGGCACCGGCTGTTTCACAGACGATATCGACATTCCCGGCCAGGCCCATGCCGTCGTGCTGCGCAGCCCGCACGCCCACGCGCGCATACTGAGCCTCGATACGAGCGCAGCCGCGGCCGCGCCAGGCGTGCTAGCGGTGCTGACCGGACAGGATGCCGCGGCCGACGGCCTGCCGCTGCTACCCTGCCAAGTGGACGTGCCAAGCGCAGGAGGATCGCGCATGGCCGATCCTGGCCGCGCCGTGCTCCAGACCGAGCGGGTGCGCTATGTTGGGGACCCGGTGGCTTTCCTGGTCGCAGAGACGCTGGAAGAGGCGCGAGATGCCGCTGCGCTCGTCGAAGTTGCGTATGAGGCGTTGCCGGCCATCTGCACGGCCGCCGAGGCCGACCTACCAGGCGCACCAATCCTCCATGAGTCGATAGGCTCCAATCTGTGCGTACACTGGCTCAGCCACCATGACGGCACTGAGGTTGAAGCGGCGTTCGCACAAGCGACGAAGACGGTGCGGGTCGCGCTTGCTAACAATCGCGTCGTCGGTAACCCGATGGAGCCGCGCGTCGTCATCGGCCAGTGGGAGGCCGAAGCCGAACGTTACCTCCTGCACTCCCCGACC
Organism: Alphaproteobacteria bacterium; assembly: GCA_026710105.1. Classification (GTDB taxonomy): domain Bacteria; phylum Pseudomonadota; class Alphaproteobacteria; order Bin95; family Bin95; genus Bin95. The sequence goes on along the minus strand of JAPORR010000124.1, from coordinate 5,538 downwards.
CAGGGGGCGGTTCGCGTGCGCAATGGCCTCGCCGATATCGTCTTCGAGGTTCCGAAGGACCAGGTGCGCGTTATCTCGCCGGATGTTGGCGGCGGTTTTGGGTTGCGGGGCAAGCTGTTTCCGGAAACGGTGCTAGCGCTATGGGCCGCGCGACGCCTCGGCAGGCCGGTCAAATGGCGGGCAGACCGTCAGGAAACCATGCTCGCTGACCCGCATGGCCGGGACCACCTGACCGTGGTGGAAATGGCCTTCGACGGCGAAGCGCGCATTCTCGGCATGAAGGCGGCGACCCATGCCAATCTCGGTGCCTATCTCTCCGATTTTGGGCCAAGAATTCCGACCGTGGCCGGCGCTCGTATCGCGGGGTCCGTCTATCACGTACCAGCCATGCAACTTTCGGTGCGCTGTCTTTTCACCAACACTGTGCCGACAGACGCCTATCGCGGCGCCGGGCGGCCGGAAATCTGCTACCAGATGGAGCGCCTTCTGGACGCTGGCGCCGAGGCCTTCGGCCTGTCGCCAGCCGAAATCCGTGGGCGCAATTTCATCCGCCCAGACACGCTCCCCTACACCAACCAGGTCGGCATGGTCATTGATTCTGGCGCGTTCGCAGAAACCCAGGAGCGGGCGCTAGAGCGCGCCGATGTCGCCGGCTTCGAACGGCGGCGCACCGCATCAGAAGCTGCTGGCATGCGCCGCGGACTCGGGCTCGGCTATTATATCGAGGCCTCCGGCGGCGCACCGGAGGAACAGGCGCAACTTCGCTTCGAGGAGGACGGACGCATCTCGCTCATCATGGGCACCTTCAGCCACGGCCAGGGGCATGAGACCACTTTTGCCCAGATCGTCCACCAGAAGCTCGGCATCGGCATCGACGATATCGACTTCTTCCAAGGCGACACCGGGTTCGTTTCCTTCGGCAACGGCACCGGCGGCTCGCGCTCCTCACAGATGGGCGGCGTCTCCGTCGCGCGGGCCTGTGCGCAGATCGTCGAGAAGGCATCGCGCATTGCCGCGCACCGGCTAGAAGCTGCGCCTGCTGATATCGAGTTCGCGAATGGGGCCTTCTGTGTGGCGGGTACCGACCTTGCCATTTCACTGACCGAGATTGCCCGGATCGCGCAGGATGCGGCGGCCCTCCCGGAGGGGGAGGAGCCCGGTCTCGACGAAACCTGTCGCTACCAGCGACCGACAGAATGCAACTTCCCAAATGGCTGCCATATTTGCGAGGTCGAACTGGACCCCGAGACCGGCCAAGTCCGGGTTGTCAAATATACCGCCGTGGACGATTGTGGCATTGTCATCAACCCACTTCTGGCCGCCGGCCAGGTGCATGGCGGCGTCGGGCAGGGTCTGGGGCAGGCGCTGCTGGAACACACGGCCTATGAGGCCGGGACAGGCCAATTCCTTGCCGGATCCTTCATGGACTACTGTATGCCACGCGCCAGCGATTTTCCCGAGATTGACGTTGGCTTCAACCCGGTGCCGAACCCCTCCAACGAACTCGGCGTCAAGGGCATCGGTGAGGGCGGAGCCTGCGGCGCGCCGCCCGCTATCACCGCCGCCGTCGCGGACGCGCTCGGCACCACCCATATCGATATGCCAATCACCCCCGAAAAGGTCTGGCGGGCGTTGAGCGGCGGTGATACTGGCAGTCATTGATGAGGAACGCCTGTTTCCACAACCTCATCAACGCCGCCGGCACCACGGCATGAGGCTCGCGTTGAGTGCCTTGGTATCACGGCGAAGGACGGAATGACTTGGGCTGTCCTGCTCCAGCGTTGCATCGACCATAGGATTCAGCATAGACATATGGGGAACTTTCCGGATTTGCTGATGATGCTTATTCAATGACGACAACAGATCGAGCACCTGACTTTGACGCCGTGATCGTTGGAGCGGGCTTTGCCGGCATGTACATGCTGCACTGCCTGCGCAAGCTCGGCTTCTCCGTGCGCGTCTTCGAAGCGGGCAGCGATGTCGGCGGCACCTGGTACTGGAACCGCTATCCGGGGGCGCGCTGCGACATCGAGAGCTTGCAATACTCCTATTCCTTCTCCGAAGAACTTGACCAGGAATGGGAGTGGACCGAGACATACGCCCCACAGCCAGAAATCCTGGCCTATGCCAGACATGTGGCGGACCGCTTCGACCTTCGCCGCAACATCCGCTTTGACACACGTGTGACGGCTCTCGCCTTCGACGAGGCAGCGAAGTACTGGCATGTCGAGACAGACCAGGGCGAGCAAAGGTCGGCCCGGTTCTGCATCATGGCGGTTGGCTGCCTCTCCGCAGCCAACCGACCGCATTTCGAAGGCTTTGAGGACTACCGGGGCGAAGTGCTGCATACGGGCGAATGGCCGCATGAGCCAGTGGATTTCACCGGAAAGCGCGTGGCGGTTATCGGTACAGGCTCTTCGGCGATCCAATCGATTCCGGTCATGGCCCGCGAGGCGGCGGCGTTGACCGTTTTCCAGCGCACGCCTAACTATGCCGTGCCTGCCTGGAACGCACCGCTCGATCCTAAGCGCGTGCGCGAGGTCAAGACCGACTATCCGGGCTTCCGCGCCAGGGCCCGCTCGCGACCGACCGGCTTCCATTTCCCCTACAACACACGCCCGGCGCTTGCCTCGACGCCGGAGGAGCGCCACCAACAATATGAGGAGTTCTGGGCGCGCGGCGGCTTACCTTTCCTCGGCGCTTTCGGCGACTTGCTGTTCAACAGGGCCGCAAACGAAACCGCAGCCGATTTTGCACGCGCGAAGATCCGCGAGCGGGTAGATGACCCCGAAACGGCCGAACTGCTCTGCCCTGACAATGTTTTCGGCTGCAAGCGGCTTTGCGTCGATACCGGCTATTACGAGACCTATAATCTGCCCCATGTGACGCTGGTCGATATATCGGAGCGGCCCATCGAGCGCTTCACCTCGGGTGGCGTGGTTGCGCACCGCGTTGAATATCCGGCCGATACTGTCGTCTTCGCGACCGGCTTTGCGGCGATGACAGGCTCGTTCGACCGCATTCATATTAGCGGCCGGGACGGCCTCACGCTCGCGGAGAAATGGCGCGCCGGCCCGCAGAACTATCTCGGGCTCGCCATTGCCGGCTTTCCCAATTTCTTCACCATCACGGGGCCCGGCAGCCCATCCGTACTCGCGAACATGCTTCCGTCCATCGAGCAGCATGTAGACTGGATAGCGGACTGCATGGCGCATATGCGTGATATTGGTGCGCATACGATCGACGCCCGGGAAAGGGACGAGGAAACCTGGGTTGCACATGTCGCAGATGTCGCCTCTATTTCTCTGCGCTCCACCTGTTCGAGCTGGTATGTCGGCGCCAATATCCCGGGCCGCCCGCGCGTCTTCATGCCCTATATCGGCGGCTTCCCCGTCTATGTGCAGAAATGCAATGAGGTGCTGGCAGCCGGCTTTGCTGGATTCATCCTGGACGCGCCTGCCTCCGCGCCACCCAAGGCGCGTTTCACCGAGCGCTGGCTGGACGCGCTGGACCCGGATGTGCTCTCCCCTGCCGACATCGCCGCCGGCCGCGTGCCTATCGTCTGACCCGGCCGCGCTCCCGCATGATCCAGGATATCATCGCCTTCTGGCTGGCCGACAGCCTCGACAGCCCGGAACGCGCCTCGGCACGGCGCGAGTTCTGGTACAGGGGTGGCCCAACCGTAGATGATGAGATCTGCACACGCTTCGGAAGCGCAGTCGAACGCGCTTGCACCGGCGATCCGAGGCTCATGGGCTGGCAGGAGACGCCGGAGGGCGCACTGGCCCTCATCCTGCTGCTCGACCAGTTTACGCGGAACATATGGCGCGGGACGGCCCGCGCCTATGCGGGCGACGCCGCTGCCTTCAATATCGTCGGGGACGCCATCCACCGGAGCATGGACCATGCCCTGCACCCGGTTGCGCGCATCTGGCTCTACCACCCGTACCACCATTCCGAGGCACTTGTCGAACAGGATCACGGTGTTGACCTCCTTCAAGCGCTGAAGCAGGAAGCCGATCCGACATGGCAGGCCTATATCGACCGGATCATCCAGGGTTGGACCCGCCACCGCGACATTGTCGCCCGTTTCGGCCGGTTCCCGCATCGCAACGCCGTGCTCGGCCGCCAGAGCACGGCGGAGGAACAGGCACATATGGCAGCCGGTGGCGAGAGCTTCGGCCAGGGCCTGCCGGCCAGCTGACGGCTACGCCCGCTCTCTTCTATAGTCACATGGCAGTAATCAGGGCGAAGACATTGAGCGTCGACGGAACCTCGAACAGGGATATGGGATGTCGTACTGATCGCCTGATTGCGAAAACTTCTGTCCAGCGGCCAGATCAGACGGCTTGTTGCCGGCAACCTCGCGGCGCATGCGGTCTTCGGGGTCGCCCAGAGCCTTGAGAACGGGCTCTATCAGGCGATCCTGCGTGCCCGCTTCGGTGTCAGCCCCGAAACCCGCCAGAACTCCCATTCCCTTCCGGTGACGGCCATAACCTGCGCCGTCGTCTCATCGAGACCGCCGATTCGGCCCGTCAGTTACTTCATCCGGGCCCGCACCCTTCAGTCTTACCCGTCTGCGGGGTGCGGTCATCGTTCTGCTGCGCCGAGATGTGCGCGCCATGTTGCTCGCCATCGCACCTTCGCAGCCCGATTGCCGCGGCGGAACCTCCCTGGAGTCATGAGGCGATCCCCGTGAACAGGGCGAGCGCGCGGTTCACCGCCACCATGTCAGCATCGTCGAGATGTCCGAAGACTGGCCCGATGCGCCGCGTTCCGGCCGAGAAGATCTGGTCGATCATCACATAAGAGCGCCTTTGCAGACCGTTCCTTTGCGAAGGCTCAACCGGCACCCGTATCAGCGGGGCGTTGAGTGCGGTCGAGGTCAGCAATATGACGGTGACCGTGAACGTCAGTTCCGCGAACAGGTCCGACTGGATTATGATCGCAGGGCGCGGCTTGCCGTGTTCGCCTTGCAGCGCGACAGTAACGAGGTCGCCGCGCTTCACTCGCTGTGCCTGAGAGCGTCTAGGTGTTCGGCAAGATCGGCGGCAGCGGCGTCCATGAACTGCATGAGCTCGGGGTCGGCAAGGTTGGCTGCGTTGACGATCGCAGCCTGGCGCGCGCACTCTTCGGCGAAGCCGGGGGCGCGGGTGTCGGGAACCCAGATCTGCATCGGCCGCAGCCCCTGCGCCCTGAGAACCGCTCTGCGCTTCTCCACGCGCTCAGCACCGGTGGATACAGGGGTCATGGCGTCTCTCCCATCGGATCGTGGTGCTACATGTAACGCATTCGACCGTTGCAGGGAAGTTCCCTGATGCAAATGGCAGGCGGAGCCCGGAATTCGTGCGACGACTGAAAGGAGCGTCGCCTGTAATTCACCGTCTTCCGAGATTCCTCAACTGGAAGCGCGGCGAGGCTTGCGATAGACTGCGATCCTATGCTGGACTGGTGCGGATTGACGGCCAGGACGAGCTCACGGAGCAATACGCCACCGTCATCAAGGCCACGCAATCCGCGCGCGCCAATCGGCTGAAC
>JAPORR010000128.1 GCA_026710105.1 Alphaproteobacteria bacterium | reverse complement strand
GCTTGACGAAGCGAAGACTATTGAAGCGCTTGATTTCTATAAGGCCATTGCTGAGGCATCGCCCCCGGGAGAACTCTACTGGAAACAGTCCCGGGAGCTTTCATAACCCCTGGCGCACCTGAGGTAACACATCCTCGGCCAGCCGCTGTAGTGTTTCGAGTGCAAGGCTCTGCGGCATGCCAGACCATTGTATGCTCATCACGATGTGATTGACCCCTGTAGCGCGCGCCAATGCGATCATCTGTTCAGTCACTTCGTCGGCAGAGCCGACAAGGAAACGGTCACGGGCCAGGTCATCGAAGGTGGCAGTAAGGTCAGAATCGCCCGCCGGCATCGCTTTGTCCTGGCCCCAGGAGGCATAGACAGCGTATTTGCCAGCGAGATGTGGGCCGCAGAGGCGAATCGCCTCCTCGCGGCTGTCGGCGACGAATACCTCGCGGCGGATTGGCAATTCCTCCGGCATCGGTTTACCAAGTTCGTCGAGGGCACGACGATAGACTTCCAGTTGCTCCAGAATTGTCGAAATGCGGTTATGGGGGTTGATATACCAGCAGGTTCCGATGCGAGCAGCCCGACGGATGGCAGTGTCGGCATTAGCCCCGATCCAGATTGGCGGATGTGGCTTTTGCACTGGCTTGGTGGGACAGGACGCTTCCCGGAGCGCGAAATGCGAACCCTCCATTGTGACTGTCTGTTCTGTCCAGAGCTGCTTCATCGCTTCGAGATTCTCCTCGAGGCGGCGTATCCGCTCGGCCTGGACCGTGCCGAACCCAGCGAATTCTACTTCACGGTAGCCGAGGCCAGCGCCGACGATCATCCGCCCGCCCGACATGATATCCATGGTCGCCAATTGCTCGGCCAGATCGAGCGGCTTGTGCAGTGCCAGCAGGATGATACCGGCATTGAGGCGTAGATTGGGCCCTTCCGTCATCATCCGGGTGAGGTAGGGCAGCTGCTGGAAATCCTGATAGGGGTGGGCGCTGTAATGTGAGCCCTTGGTGAGGGAAGCGAAGCCGAGACGGTCTGCGAGCCGCACCTGTTCTGCAAGCTCCGCGAAACGCTGCTGCATGTCGTCGCCCAGCTCATATTGGCCGCGCGTCATCAATCCGAATTGCATTGCCTAAAGCCCTTGTCTGACGCGCGGAATGACCTCTTCCCCGATCGCATGCATCTGTTCCACCACAAGGTTATGCGGCATGCCCGGCCACTGGATAGGGCATGACAACTGGTTAGCGCCGGTGGCTCTCATCATCCCAATGATCTGTTCGGCCACCTCATCAGCCGAGCCGAGCAGGAAGCGGTCACGTGCGAGTTCGTCAAACTCTTGGCCGAGGTCGTTGTCGCCCTCCGGCATCGCCTTATCCTGCCCCCAGGCGTGATAGGCTTGATACTTGCCCTCTAAATAGGGCCGCGCGAGCTGGACCGCGTCGGCGCGGGTCCGTGCCACGAACATCTCCCGCGCGAGCGATAGTTGCTCCGGCCAAGGCTTGTTCGCTTCCTCAAGGCCGCGCTTGTACACCTCGATTTGGCGCAAGATGGTGTCGATGCGGTTATGCGGGTTTATCATCCAGCTATCGCCGATATGCGCGGCGCGGCGAATTGCCGGGTCTGCATTAGCGCCGATCCAAATAGGTGGCGGGCGCTGGGGCTTCAGCGAGCAAACGGCGCTGTCGAGTTCGAAATGAGAGCCCTTAATCGTCACTTCGTCCTCGGTCCATAAGCGGCGGATCGCCTGGATATTCTCCACAAGACGCGGCACTCGTGCCTCGCGGCTGGTGCCGAAGGCTTTGAACTCGACATCGCGGTAGCCGATCCCGACGCCGAGGATGAATCGTCCGCCGGTGAATAAGTCCAGCGCTGCGGCCTGCTCAGCGATCTCTAGCGGCTTATGCAGTGGCAGCAGTACGATAGAAGTGATGAAAGTGAGGCCCGGCGCCTCTGCCGCCGCGCGGGCGAGGAAAGGGATCTGCTGGATTTCCTGCCAAGGCGAGGAACTGTAATGGCATGATTTCGCGATGCCGTCGAAGCCGAGCCGCTTCGCTAGGCGTACCTGCTCCATCAGCTCCTCAAAGCGTGCGGCCATGTCATCTCCGGGTGGAAACTGCCCCCTGACTGCTAGGATGAACTGCATGAAAAGCGATCTCCCGATCTGTGTTGCCGACATTATGCACGATATGCCGGATGCGGACCGTATGGCATCTCTCATGAGGACACCGCCCACCGCACCGGTAAATTACAAAGATGCCGCTGGCGACTACGACCAATGCGCCGACGATTGCCCGGAAATCCATAAATCCACCGAACCCTACCCCCCAGAGCGGCGCCCAGACCAACAGAGTGTAGCTGAACGGCTGCAATACGGCAGCCGGTGCTTCCCGCGCCGCAAGGATGAGCAGGCCATGTGTGATAATTTCGAGCATTCTCACCGCGCTGAGGAGCGCCCACCCTTGGGCGTCCGACGGATGCCAGGCGAACGGCCAGTCGGGCTACGATTGCCTTCCGTCCCCGGGCCCCGTCACATAACCCGCAATGCGTGTCTCACTCTGTTTGCCGCGCGCCGCAAAAGCGCACCACTCCACCAACTATGCGCCCTTTGCGACCGTCACCTACACGCGCGCAACTCATGCGGCGGTTTTGCACGACCTGGCTTGGTTGTATCGCCCGAAAGCAGCGGGCAATATCCGTTGCTCTCTCTTCCCCGGACAAGGTATGACCCCCGAACGATTGGAAAAGCTGGAGTCCATTGAACGCGTCCGCGAAGGCTATGCCGAACTCGGCTATATCTGTTCGCGCCAGATTGCAACGGCGATCTATGTTGCAGGCCATCTGGGCAAGCCAATTCTAGTCGAAGGCCCGGCCGGTGTCGGCAAAACCGAACTTGCAAACACGACAGCCGCCTATCTCGAACTGCCGCTCATCCGGCTGCAATGCTATGAAGGCCTGGACGAAGCCAAGGCGCTTTACGAATGGCGCTACGCCAAGCAGCTTCTCTATACGCAAATCCTGCGGGACAAGCTCGGCGAGGTGTTGGGCGAGGCTCAGGGGCTCAAAGAGTCCATGGATCGGCTGCATGCCCATGCGGATGTCTTCTTCTCCGAGCGTTTCCTAGCGCCGCGGCCTTTGCTCAAGGCTCTGCGGGAGCCCAGTGGGGCGGTGCTACTCATCGACGAGGTAGACAAGTCGGACCATGAATTCGAGGCATTCCTGCTAGAAATTCTCTCGGAGTTCCAAGTCTCAATCCCTGAACTCGGCACAATCAAGGCAATGCGCCGTCCGGTCGTGTTTCTCACTTCCAACAACACACGCGAGATGAGCGACGCCCTCAAGCGGCGTTGTCTGCATCTCTATGTGCCGTTTCCCGACGCGCCGCTCGAGCGTGAGATCATCCAGGCGCGCATTCCGGAGATCCCACGCAATCTCAAATATCAGCTTGTGTCCTTCGTGCAGCAGGTACGCGGACTCGACCTGAAGAAACAGCCCTCAGTCAGCGAATCCATCGACTGGGCGCGGGTGCTTCTGCTGCTGCATGCGAATGAACTTGACCCCGACATGGTGCGGCAGACGCTCAATGTATTCCTTAAATTCGAAGAGGATATCCAGTCGGTCGATGTGGAACTTTACGGGTTCGCGCGTCAAGCGAAGAAGGCGGACGTCGCGCACGCCTGATGGAGCACACCTTTACCAATTTCCTCTCCGCACTGCGCGGGGCCGAGATCCGCGTGTCGGTCGCCGAGACGCTTGATGCAATGAAAACGGCGGCGTTAATGGGCTGGTCAGACCGGCAGGGCCTGCATGACGCTCTCGCCATGGCACTTGCCAAGACGCCGGACGAGAAAGCCGGGTTCACCCGCATATTCGACGAATTCTTTGCATTCGAGAGCTTCCACGATCGCAGAGAGGCACGGATCCTCGACGAAAGTAGACAGAGCGAGGATGGAGACCTGCTTGCTATGCTTCGGGCCGACGATCGCGCTGGGCTTGTGCTTGCTATGCAGGAGGCGGCAATCGAAGTTGGCGTCGAGAACATCCGTTTCTTCACCCAGCGCGGGCTTTACACTCAGCGTGTGCTCCAGCAGATGGGCGTCGAGGGCGTGGATAGCCAGATCCAGGCGATGGGCGGGCAGGGTGGTAGCGCAGGCCAGGCGTTGAGGGAGAGCCGTGCCTGGCTCTTCGAACAGGTACGAAATTACGTTGAACACCAGCTTTCATTGCAAGGTGCTGCAACTTCGCGGGAACTACGGGAGGACCGTCTGCGCCGATCCCGGCTTGGTAATCTCGATCGCCGTGACCGGGAACAGATGAGGCGTATCGTGGAGAAGATCTGCCGCCGGCTGGTCACCCTCCATTCCCGGCGGCGAAAGATGAAGAATCGAGGCCAGCTCGATATCCGTCGCACTATGCGCCGAAATTACGGCCATGATGGCGTCCTATTCGAACTGGAGTGGAAGAAACGCAAGCTTGACCGGCCCCGCGTCATGGCAATCTGCGATGTCAGTGGCTCTGTAGCCAGTGTTGCCCGATTCCTGCTGCAATTTCTCTACGAGCTGCACGAATTGCTGCGCGATATTCGCAGCTTTGCTTTCTCTGGTCATCTAATTGAGGTTTCGGAATATTTCAAGGAAAATATCGCGGATATGGCTGCCGAAAAAGTGATGCAGAAAGTCGGCTATATGCCAACAGATTATGGTGAATCATTTACCAATTTCTACGAAAATTTTCTCGCCGATATAGACCGAAATACGACAATAATTATTCTCGGTGACGCGCGGTCTAACAATACTAATCCCAAGGCTGGATATCTGAAACAGATGCACGAACGCTGCAAGCGGCTAATCTGGCTCAATCCCGAACCGCCGCCGCTCTGGGGCACGGGGGACAGCGAAATGCGCCGCTACCGGCCTTATTGCGACTTGTTGCACGAATGCAACACACTCAACCATCTGGAACGTGTCGTCAACGACCTTCTGGAGACGGCACAAAAAGCTGCTTGAGCACAGGAATTATTCGTTTTTAGCAGCTTCCTCGATCCAGTGGCGGCGGAACACGGGTATTTGAGTAAGCGAGAAAGCGAATGTCAAGCCGATCGTACCGAACAGTTTGTAGTTGACCCAGAAGTCCGTGGACTGTGTGCGCCAGACGATCTCGTTCAATATCGCCATGGCCACGAAGAACAGCCCGAACCGCAGGGTCAACCTGTGCCATCCGTTATCATCAATCTTCCAAACGGCGCCGAATAACGGTTTCAGCAGCGGCTTGCCGAGAGTGAGGCCGCCGAGCAGCACGGCGGCGATCAGCGTCTTCACAATCGTGGGTTTCATTTTAATAAAGGTTTCATCTGCTAGCAGCAGAGTCAGTCCGCCGAACACCGCCACCAAGGCGGCTGTGATGAGTGGCAGGGGCGCAAGGCGGCGCTCGAAGTACCAGGATACAGCTAACATGAGCGCCGTCGCCACCATGATTGCCGCCGTCGCCCACATGATGCCGGCAGTGTAATAGGCGATGAAGAACACCAGCAGTGGACCGTAATCGACTGCGAAGCGGAGACCTTTTGAGGGCATGTTCGGTTCAGACATTGTAGAGATCCAGAGTCACATCGCCCCCGTCGTTCAGCATGTCGGTCTACCGAGCGGCTTGGCTAGCGGTCACCGGCATCATCAGGCGGAACGGCAACAGCATGAGGAGCGCAAAGGTGGCCTTCCAGAGAAAGTCTCCGATGGCGAGCGTGAGCCAGGGCAGGCCCGTGCCGTAGAAGGCGAGCGAGAAGAACAACGTCGTATCAATCGCCGAGCCGATCATGGAGGAGGCCAGGGGGGCCTGCCACCAGGCGCGGTGGCGCATACGGTCAAATACGGTCACATCCAGAAGCTGGGCGGTCAAGAAGGCGAGACCCGAGGCGGCAGCGATTCGTGGTGTCGCGAGCAGAATAGACAGCACGACCGCTGCCGCAAACCCGACATAGACGATCCGGCGCGCCATTGCCGGCCCGTGCATCCGGTTGGTGAGATCCGTGACCAGGAAGCAGAGTGGGTAGGTGAACGCGCCCCAAGTCAGCCAGTCGCTGAGGGGATACTGGACGAGCACATTGGAGAGCGCGACCAGACCAGTCATAGCGGCCAGTGGCGGGAAAAGGAGACGCATCAATGCAGTGCCATCAATGCACGTCTTCGGGGCCGAGCATGGCGCGCTTCAACTTCTCGAAGGAGAAATCCGGCCTCCGGCAGATATCAAGCACAACTTTTTCCTTGGCTGCGACTTCGGCGGCGGCCTTTGGCACTTCACGCGCCCAATCGACGGGAATAACTGCCGCGCCATGCCGGTCTGCATGAACGAGGTCACCGCTATTGACGACCATGCCGGCGACATTCGCCTGTCCGCCAAAATCAACAACATGCACATGCGCATGCGCGGGCTTGATTGAACCGGCTACGGCCTGGAATCCCTCTGCCCAGTCTGGAATGTCGCGGATGCAGCCGTCGGTGACAACGCCAAGGCATCCCAGAGCCTTATGGATATTGGAATTGACCTCGCCCCAGAAGGCGCCGAAACCAGCGCGTGGGCCGTCCAGATCCTGCAGGACCACGATTTGTGGCGTGGGGCCGCCATGCGCGACATAGTCGTAATAGGCCACGCGCAGCTTCGCAGCGTCCTTGCCCGTGACGGCGCTCGGGAATTGCGAGCGTATGGTGCCTGTGCGCGCATAGCCAACGATGGGAGGCAGGTCCGGGAACGGACAGACCAGAGGCTCGACGGTGAAACCAGTGTTCAGCCTGCTGCCAGCCACGACTTCGAGTGCGTTGCAGATTGTGGGCGTGTCGAGCGCGCGCAGCGCGGTGAGATCCTCATCGGTCAACATGGACAAGGTTTTTGGCCTCCTGACAGAACGAAAGGGAACAAACGGCCGTCACAATCTGGAGATGTCATGCTCTGTTATGCCCCCATGACGGCCAAGTGTCAGCCGCTGGTGCGACCTTCGATTAACAACTTACCACGCTTCTGTCTCTATCAGATGTGAGCGCCATGGCCTATCGGCCAGTAAAGACTGGCGGGCGCTTCTCGCGAAAAGCGCGTCCACCTTCCTTCTGGTCCTCACTGCGGCTGATCGAGAGCAGTTCGCGCCGGGCGAGTGCTTGAAGCTCCGAAGGACCGCGGGCCACCACCGTATCGCGCACAAAACGCTTGACAGTCCGGAGCACGAGAGGCGCACTATCCCGCAGGATTGTTGCATATTCCATTGCAGTGGCCATCAACTCACCTTTCGCCACGGCACGATTGACCATGCCGATTTCCGCAGCACGTTCGGCGTCGAAATGCCGGCCGGTCATCATGAACTCCATTGCGAGTTTGTGCGGGATACGCGCCGCGAGACCGGCGATCAACCCGCCACAGAACCCAATCTGTGCCTCAGGATAAAAGAAGTCTGCCGTCTCGTCGGCAACAGCGAGGTCACAGAATTCTACCAAGCAGAAGGCTCCGCCGACACAATAGCCGCTCACAGCTGCGATGATCGGCTTGTCGACCATCACACCCACGCCGGGCATACATTCCCAAAGCTCCGGGTCGCGAGGCGGATCGCGTAGGTCTGCGCCGACCGAGAAGGCCCGCTCGCCGGCGCCGGTCAGAATCGCCACACGGTCGTCACCGTCCTGCAATCGTTGGAAGGCCTGGATCAGTTCGGCGACAAGCCCATTCGACAGTGCATTCATCTTGTCAGGTCGGTTGAGCGTAATCGTTGCGATACCGTTTTCGGAGCGGTAATCGATCAATGGTGCGTTCACGGATTGACTCTCCCTTTGTTGAATCCGGTGTAAGATAGCAGTATGGCTGTAGGGGAGGGTGACTCTTGGCCAACCGACCGCTAGTGGAGGCCCTGTTTCACGAGCCCAGCTCGACAGTGAGCTATATCGTCTCTTGCCCGGAAACCGGCCGAACTGCCGTCGTCGATCCGGTGCTCGACTACGACATCTATTCCGGGCGGACGGAAACCGTCTTCGCTGCACAGCTCGTCGAGCGGATTCGCGAGCGTGGACTGATTGTCGAATGGATTCTTGAAACCCATGTCCATGCCGACCATCTGAGCGCCGGCGCGTTCCTGAAGCGCACGCTCGGTGGCAGTACGGCCATTGGCGGTCGTATCGTGGACGTACAGGCGGTCTTCAAGGATATCTACAACCTGCCGCCCGAATTCCTGACCGACGGTTCGCAGTTCGACCGGTTGTTTGCCGACGAGCAGCGCTTCTGGATCGGGCAGGTGCCGGTGCGGGTGCTGCATACGCCGGGCCACACGCCCGCCTGTGCGACCTATGTCATCGGTGATGCCGCATTCACCGGCGATACGGTGTTCATGCCGGATTTCGGCACGGCGCGCTGCGACTTTCCCGGTGGCGATGCGGCAGCTCTCTACCGCTCCGCGCGGCGTATCCTCTCGTTGCCGCCCGAAACGCGCATTTTTGTCGGCCATGACTACGCCCCAGGCGGACGGCCTGTGTCGTGGGAAACTACAGTGGCGGAAGAGCGTAGGATGAACCGACATGTACGCGACGGTATAGACGAGCATACCTTCGTCACCATGCGCACAGAACGGGACAGGATGCTTGATGTGCCGGCGCTGCTGCTGCCCTCGATCCAAGTGAACATGCGCGGTGGCGATTTACCGGAGCCGGAAAGCAATGGGCGCACCTATCTTAAGATTCCACTCAACGCCTTCTGACCCATGGCTGATATGCTGGATGCTACCGGCCTGCGTTGCCCGATCCCGGTTCTCCGTGCCCGCAAACGCCTGAGGGCAATGGCGCCAGGCGACAGGTTGGAGGTGTGGACCGATGATCCGGCCTCGCCCATCGACATGCGCCATTTCTGTGCCGTAGAAGGCCATGAGATCGTGGAAGCCCAAGAAGGGGATAGCCCTTACCGCTTCGTCATCGCCAGGGCTGCGCCTTCCATACCAGAATCAACCGACTGAAAGACAGGCCGTAGAAGCCTGGATTGCCAGTAGGCTGCGCTTGGTCGGCAAAGGACGAGGACGCGTTCTTGCCACCGCCGCGGGAACAATCGCTGGCGCGGCCATCGGCTCCGATGTCGGCCGAAGCCTGGATTGCGCAAATGCTACCTATGCGAGGCGCGTGCCGGTGGCGCACAGCCAGCAGACGCCGGTTCCGGGTTTCGCGCTGCCGGCGGCGGCGAGCGGAGCTGGATATTACGGCCCGGCAAGCCCGCGCGGAGAGTCATCCGCGGGAGCGACGGTTCGTGATGCCCGGGATTGCCACGCGCTTGACACAGGCGGTCTCAGGTCGAGCTTTGCCTGCTGCAACAGCCTGGGGCAATGGTTCATCCTGCAATAGACGAGCCTCACGCAAAGACCGCCATCACCTCCTCGAAGGCTTTCATCTGGCCAGCGGCGGCGGAGGAGGGGACGAGGACCGGGGTACGGACGCCAGCGGCGCGCAGCGCCTCCACGCCCTCGCGAATCCGCACCGGCGGGCCGAACAGCGTGACATCGGCCAACCAGCGGTCCGAGAGGCAGGCGGTGACCGCTGCGTCGCCCTCCGGCATGGCGCGCTCGATCGCCTCCATCTCCTCCCGGTAGCCGGCGTCTTTCCAGTAACTGCGGTAATAGGGCAGCTGCGCATAGCGCGTAAGCGTGCGGCGATTGACGGCCTTGGCCGCCTCCAGATCGTCGGAGACGCAGGTCGGCGTCATGCAGGCGATCTCGAAGCCAGCATCCTCCCGCGTCACCGCTGGCAGGACGTCCAGCGAGGCCGGGATGTGGCTGCGCGCGGCATTGGCAAAGACTATGCCTTCGGCGATCTCGCCCGCCAGCGCGATCATGCGCGGGCGCATCGCCGCCAGCACCACCGGCGGCCGCCCGCCCGTGTGCGCCACGCCCCGGATATCCTCGACGAAGGCGCGAATATCGGCGAGCGGCCTGCCGGGCGTGATGCCCATCCGCTGATGCGTCGGTCCGTGCGATACGCCGATGCCGAAGCGGAACCGCCCGCCCGAGACCTCGTGGATAAAGGCCGCCGCCTGTGCGAACTCCTCCGCCTGCTGGAAGTAGATCGGCGCGATCGAGGTCGCAAAGGTCACGCGCTCGGTTACATGCGCGAGCGCGTGGCAGAGGCTGAGGCCACTGAACGGGCTCGGCACCCATATGCCGGCGAAACCGCGCCGCTCGATCTCGCGGGCGAGCTCCAGCGTGGCGAGACGGCGGCCGGGCACGGCGGTCAGGCTGAGGGCAGGCAGGTCCATGGAGCGAAACCCTTCCATTGTGGAAGACGCTAGATTGGCACGGTTCCACTTCCGGCGGGAAGCGCTCGCGCCTACACTTTGTCCTATTATGACGCCTCTCCCTTCCCATGCGTCCATCGTCTCTGTCGGCGGCGGCATTGTCGGGTTGAGCCTCGCCCACCACCTCGCGAAGGCCGGGCGGGACGGCGAGTCATTGATCTCTCCGTCTATCTCGTTCGTCATCAGGCGGGGGAGGAGGTATGCCATCCGGCCTGATCGAGCATGTCGACGACATGGGCACCGGATTCAACGATGCGGGCGATCTCTTTGAGATGGGCGTTCAGCGCTTCCGTGTTGGCATAGGGCATAACGAGCAGCTTTGCCCTTGCCGGGGCAGATGGCCCCGAAGATATAAGCCGACGTCGGTGCGCCGTGAAGATCAAGAGGAGGGGATATGACGTAATTCCAATCACTTGGTCGTGCTGATGATCGACCGGTGGCTGAGATGCCGCCCCGTCTGGCGAAGGGTGCCGGGCGGAAGGGGGTCGCGAAGTTCCGCCGTTTTCCGGCGGCGGGACGAGAAAGCTGCGATCTGAACTGTACCGGGCGCGGGCCGTCGCTCGCGGGCTACCGCAGGACCTATGGCGAGGACGAACAAAGCATGCGTCGAAAGCCCTTTTATTTAGCCTATGACCCTCAATGGCCCGACGGGGCGGAGGGGATCGCGGACTGATCCGGTTGGTTTCTTTGTTGCCGACTGGCGCCTCGCGCCCTCGGACACGGGTCAACCCGTCTATCCCGTGCCCCCGAACCGCAAGGGGTCCTGTCGTCAGCGGGCCGTCGCGACGCGCAATGTCAGCCGGCAAAGCGCGGTTCGGGGAGGCCGGTAATGCCGAGGCCGCGAATGGCGAAGAGCGCGCCGTCGATCTCCTTGTCGCCGCGCACATTGCCAGAATTACGGATCGACGGCACAAAGATGATATCGAGATTAGGGCCGCCGAACATGACGCTGGCGGGGTGAGTGCATGGCATGTCGATCAACCGGTCGAGGCTGCCGTCGGGCCCGAAGCGGGCGATCCGGCCCGCATGGACGAGCGCGCTCCAGAGATAGCCTTCGCTGTCCACCGTGCCGCCGTCTGGGCCGCTATCATAGGGAGTTGTGTCCACAGCAATGCGTGCCGGTCCGATGTCGCCGGTTGCGGTGTCGTAATCATGGGAAAAGATCGCGTTCCGGCGCGTGTCAGCGAAGTAGAAGGTCCTGCCGTCCGGACTGAAGCAGGGGCCGTTCGCCACGATGACGCCGCTCTTCAGCCGGTGCAGCGAAAGGTCGGTGTCCAGACGGTAGAGCGAACCGCGTGCCTCCTCGCCGATCCGCGTCGCCATGGAACCGGTTAGGAACCGGCCCTGCCGGTCCACCTTGCCGTCGTTGAAGCGGGTGGAGGGATCATTTGCTTCTGGGTCGGCGACAAGGACCGCCTTGCCGGTTTTGAAATCGAATGTGTGGACGCCCGTCTGCAGCGCAATCAGCGCTCCACCACATGCGCGCAGCGCCATTGAGCCGATCATTGCCGGCACGTCCCAGTCACGGCGTTTGCTAGTAGCCCAGTCGAGACGGTGGATCGTGCATCCCCGGCTGTCCACCCAGTAGAGCGCCTGTTCGGCCGTGTCCCAGAGCGGCCCTTCGCCAAGCATGTCGATAGTGTTGCCAACCCGCTCAATGTTCACTGTGCCTGCCTCACAGCCTGTATTCCGGCTCTTCCCGATCCAGAATACGTTTCAGGGCAGAAAAATGACGTTCTGCGAGCCGCGGCCGCTCCTCTGCGAATTGCCGGCGCACGGACCGGCGCACTTCGTCAGGCACCGTCCGCAGCGGGCCGCCGGTCGCCCTTGCGATCATCTGAAACTGGGCGGCACGCTCCAGATAGAACAGGTCGGTAAAGGCATCGGCCACGGTTGCGCCGGAGACGATCACGCCGTGGCTCGCCAGGAATGCGATGGGCCGGTTACCCATCGCGCGGGCCAGTCGATCGCCTTCGTCATTGTCGAGGGCAAGGCCGTCATAATTGTCATCATAGGCAATGCGGTCGTCGAACATCAATGCGTTCTGCTCGCACATCTCCAGCCGGCCGCCTTCAAGCAGGGTCACCGCTGTCGAATAGGGCTGGTGAGTGTGCAGAACGACTCTGGCCGACGGGACCTTCGCATGGATGCGGCTGTGGATATAGAAGGCCGTGTTCTCGACCGTCTCGCTGCCTTCCAGCACCTTGCCTTCCTCATTGCAGAGGCAAAGCGCGGAAGCGGTCATTTCCGACCAGTGCAGTCCGTAGGGATTGATGAGGAAACGGTCGCCCCGCATGTCGCCGTCTTCGCCCGGCACGGCTGCGGAGAAATGGTTGTCGACGCCTTCATGCAGGTTTAGCCGCGCGGCCCAACGGAATGCGCAGGCGAGGTCCTCCCGCATTTCCGCATGGGCGAGTTGCGTCATAGTCGCACCACCTTGCCAGGGTTCATCCTGCTTTCCGGGTCGAAGGCGCGCTTGAGGGTACGCATGATATCCACGGCGGCGCCTCGTTCCGCCTCGACGGAGTCGATCTTGCCCTGGCCGACGCCATGCTCCCCGGTGCAGGTGCCGCCCATTGCCAGTGCCCGTGCGACAAGGCGCTTGTTGAAAGCCTGCACGCGCGCCATTTCCTCGGGGTTGTTGGGGTCCAGAACGATGCCGCAATGAAAATTGCCATCGCCGACATGACCGACGATCGGCGCGGTCAGGCCGGTCTCGTCCACATCGCGCCGGGTCTCGATCAGGCACTCCGCCAGTCGAGAGATCGGCACGCAGACGTCCGTGGACCAGGCCCGGCAGCCAGGCCTGAGCGCCATGCAGGCATAATAGACATCGTGGCGGGCTTGCCAGAGCTTGTTGCGCTCCTCCTGATTCCGCGTCCAGCGGAAAGCACTGCCGCCGAGTTCGCCGGCAATAGCCTCGACTGTTTCCGCCTGCTCAGCGGTGCCGGCCGGGGAACCGTGGAATTCGAAAAACAGGGTCGGCTTGACCTCGAAATCCTCTAGGTCCGAATAACGGATGCAAGCGTCCATCTGCGTGTCGTCAAGCAGCTCGATCCGCGCCACCGGAATGCCCGACTGCATGGTGAGAGTTACAGTTTCCACCGCGGCCTCGAGGCTCGGGAACTGGCAGACTGCCGAGGCTATGCTCTCTGGAATGCCATAGAGTTTGAGACGCAGCTCGGTAATGGTGCAGAGCGTGCCTTCGGAACCAACAAACAGGTGCGTGAGATCGTAGCCGGCCGAGGATTTTCGCGCCCGACCACCGGTTTCGATAATCTCGCCGTCGGGCATGACCGCAGTCAGCCCGAGGATGTTCTCGCTCATCGTGCCGTAACGCACGGCGTTAGTGCCGGAAGCACCTGTCGCCGCCATGCCGCCAAGCGACGCATCGGCGCCGGGGTCGATGGGAAAGAACAGGCCTGTATCACGCAGATACTCGTTCAATTGCTTGCGGGTGACGCCCGCTTGGACGCAGCAATCCCCGTCTTCTCCGTTCACCTCGAGTACTTCATTCATGCAGCTGAGGTCGATGCACAAGCCGCCTTGTACTGCGCTGACATGCCCTTCAAGAGAGGTGCCGGTTCCAAAGGGGATGATCGGGAGGCCGAATTCGGCGCATATGCGGTGTGCGGCACTGACCTCCTCTGTCGTCAGCGCAAAGATGACCGCGTCGGGCGGCGCTAGCGGAAAGTAGTCCTCGCCGCGGCCATGCTGCTCCCGGACCGCCTCAGATATGGAAAGCCGGTCGCCAAACACATCGCGCAGCGCGGCGATCGCCGCATTATGGCCGATAGACGGTATGCTCATGAGAGGTGCTTCTAACCTGGGAGACACGTCGAGAGAAAGCGGCACGCACTTATTTTCGTACGATTTTGCAGTAGTTTAAGCCATTATTGAACCTGCTATCCATCGTCTTCGTCGGAGAGCAACTCCGCTGCCGACGCTCCCCCAAGGCCGCCGCCAGCCTGGATGATATAGCCTTCGTTCAACCAGCGGCCAAGATCGAGATGACGGCAATTGGAAGAGCAGAACGGGCGTGTCGCTTCTACGGCGGGCCGACCGCAGATCGGGCAGAAACCGAAGGGGCGAAGTTTAACAGGCTCCTGGGCCATGGCTACCTCCGACGCAGCTCCATTGTTCCGCAAGCGGAATTCCGAGACGCTGGCGGGTCATTTCTACCACCCCGAGAGGCGAGAACGGTAATTGCCGTCGTGTGGCTAGGTCACCGGCAAAGCCTTCGGCTAGGCAGCGCTCGACCTGGCGCCGTGCGGCCGCCCGGTCGAGATCGACGAAATCCACGAGTATCAGCCCGCCGAGTCCTCTCAGCCGGACTTCGCGGGCAATCGTCCGTGCAGCTTGCAGATTGAGCGCCAGCGCGTCCTTCCGGCTGCCACCATCTACATCGATCATTATGCCGGCTCGCGTCTCCTCAATGGCAAGGCTGCCGCCGTCGGCAAGCGCCACAACCGGCTCCATCGCGCCCTGGATCACCTCTTCGAGGCCGAAGGCCCGCCAACCGGGTTCGTCTGCGATCTCAAGGCGCGCATCGGGCGGTGCCATGCGCTCTGCATAGCGGCGTAGTGCCCGGTCCGCCAACAAAATGCCACCAGCTGCAAGCCGGTCGCGCAAGAAAGCGGCCAGAGGGTCTGGTTCCTGCCACAAGCGCACTGGCGCTTCATTTTGGGTTGAGTCGATGCCCCGCCAGCGGGCCCGCAGCAGGTCCAGCTCCCGGACAATCGCGGCGGCGCCGGCGCCGACGGCGGCAGCGCGCACCACGACCCCTTCCCCAGGCTGGAGGAGGTGGCGCGCAAAACCCTGCAGCCGTACCCCGTTGTCCGGCAGCCGTTTTGACACCGAAACACCCCGTTTCCGGGGTGTATAAATCAGATACCGGCCGGCGAGGCTCGGTGCCGCGCCAAGCGCCAGCCCCTTGTCCGCTGTCGCAGGGCGGGTCGCCTGCACCAGGACTGCAGCCCCTTCATGAGGTGGTTTGTCGGAAGCCAGCAATCCCGTTCCATCTTTGCCAAGATCGACAAACGCACCCAGGCCCCGTTCCACGCGCCGTACGCGGCCTAGCCAGATGGCTCCCATCCAGTCGGTAGGCCGGTCGAGCCGTATTTCCACCGGGGGGCCGTCATCCGCTAGCAAGACCGCCGTTCGGCCCCAGGCTGCGTCCGTCAGCAGCGCGCGGTTCATGGCGCGGGGTAGCCGAGGCCGACTAGCAATGAACGCGTTTCATAGAGCGCCAGGCCGACAACATTGGGATAGGAACCCGTGATCGCCTTGACGAAACCGCCGGCCCGGCCCTGAATGCCATAGGCGCCAGCCTTGTCGCGCCATTCGCTGCTAGCGAGATAGTCTTCGATTTCGCGCGTTTCCAACCGTTTGAACGACACGTGGGTCATCACGGTGCGACTTGCTCGCCGGCCATCAGGGCTCCGAATCGCGAGTCCTCCCCAGACGCGATGCCGGCGGCCCGACAACATGGTGAGGAATCGCCGCGCCTCCTCGACATCCCGCGCTTTGCCGAGCACCCGGCGTCCGCATGCCACCACCGTATCCGCGGCGAGTACATAGCTGTCAGGAAAGCACTCTGCTGCTGCGGCACATTTTTCTCCGGCAAGCCGTGCTGCAAGGTGCCGCGGCAACTCTCTGGCGTGTGGTTTTTCGTCGATTGCCATTGGCGCGACGTAGGCCGGCTCAATGCCGATACAGCGGAGCAACTCGAGCCGGCGGGGCGAAGCGGAGGCGAGCACAAGCGATGCCATGGAACACCTGTTAACGCATCTTAGATGCTAACATGTTGATACAAGGCCCTTCTTCATCCACAGCCAGCGTGACAGTCGGCGTCTCTGGAAGACCATCGGCAACGCAGACAGTATCGGCTGCGACGAGGCCCACCGGCGCGCCAGGGAAATGCTCGCCGCTATCCGCGATATGCTGTCCGTGATCAAACGTCAGCTCGAACTGGTGACCTGACGACGCGTCTGTTGGTCGGCTCCCGCGGAATGA
>JAPORR010000184.1 GCA_026710105.1 Alphaproteobacteria bacterium | reverse complement strand
CGAACCCGCATAACCAGCTTGGAAGGCTGGGGCTCTACCATTGAGCTACACCCGCGGGCATTTGCCCCGGTTTTCATCCTTGCAGTCTTATGCTGCGCTCACACCCCGCCTTCGACCGTGGTCTAGACCATCCGAATGGTGGAGGGGGTTGGATTCGAACCAACGTAGGCAACGCCAACGGGTTTACAGCCCGTCCCCTTTAGCCACTCGGGCACCCCTCCGTCCCGTTCCCGAAACGGCGGGCGAAAATGATATGCTCATGCCGCAATGTCAATGGCCCATCGGATGCAAAATCGCAGCAGGCCGCCGGACGCGGCCGCCAGGCTCTGGCTTTACGGTCGCCACGCGGTGGTGGCTGCGCTTGCCAACCGCTCGCGCAAGGGTCGCCGGCTGCTGCAGACGGAACCGGGAGAGGCAGAGGCTGCGGCCCACCGGCGTGGCATTCCCGTCGAAACCGTGGAACGCCGCCTGCTCGACCGACGTTTCGGCACCGACGCGGTCCACCAAGGTATTGCCCTGCATTGCGACCCGCTGCCGCCGCCTGACCTCGACGCCATTGCTGCCGAGCCCGGGCCGGGGCGCTTGCTACTACTCGACCGGGTGAACGACCCGCGCAATATCGGCGCCGTGTTGCGCTCGGCCGAAGCCTTCGGTGCCAGGGCCGTTATCATGCCGGCCGCCGGCGCGCCAGCCGAGACCGCCGCGCTCGCCAAGGCCGCAGCTGGAGCGCTCGAGCGCGTGCCGCTTGTCCGTGTGGTCAATCTTGCTCGCGTGCTCGAGGGCCTCAAAGCGGCGGGATTCTGGTTCGCCGCCCTGGATGGGGCGGCCGACCTGCCGCTTTCAAGCCTCGACCTCACCGGCAGGATCGGCCTCGTCCTCGGCGCTGAGAGCGGTGGCATCCGCCGCCTGGTGCGCCGCGCCTGCGATTTCGAGGCCGCGATTCCCATGCATGGCGGCGCTGAAAGTCTCAATATCGCCGTTGCGGCAGGTATCGCCCTTTACGAAGCGCATCGGCAAACCTACATGAGCGACACGGCTACCGAGGGACTCTGAAGCCACCGCGGACAAGCCGGTCAACTGATAACGAAACGGGAAACATCATGTCTCTGCGTCTTGGCGACGATGCTCCAGACTTCACCGCGGAAACCACCGAGGGCGAAGTCTCCTTCCACGATTACCTCGGCGACGGTTGGGGGGTTTTGTTCTCCCATCCCGCCGACTTCACCCCGGTCTGCACGACCGAACTGGCAGCCGCGGCGCGCCTCAAGGGCGAATTCGAGAAACGTAATTGCCGTATTCTTGGGCTGTCCGTGGACCCGCTGGGCCGTCACCGTGAGTGGTCCAAGGACATTGAGGAGACCCAGGGCCAGGCGGTCAATTTCCCCATCGTGGCCGACCATGACCGCAATGTGTCCACGCTCTACGACATGATCCACCCTAATGCCGCCGAAACGGTGACGGTGCGCTCGGTGTTCTTCATCGGACCGGACAAGAAAGTGAAGGCGACGATTACTTACCCGCCTTCCACTGGCCGGAATTTCGACGAGATCCTGCGCACGCTCGACTCGCTCCAGCTCACCGCGGCCCACAAGGTGGCAACGCCGGTGAACTGGCAGCAGGGCGATGATGTCATCATCCTGCCCGCGCTCACCACGGAGCAAGCGAAGGAGCTGTTCCCCGACGGCTGGAACGAACAAAAGCCCTATCTGCGCACCGTCCCGCAGCCGGGGCGCTAAAGAGCATCCCACAGCCGGGATACTAAAGCCGGATCCGACGCCGCCGAAATTCCAGCCGGCTACCAGAATGCCGGTACATCAGCCGTATCAGCCGCCCAGGGCGAGCGCCCCGGGCGGACCCGGCAACACCTCGCCGACGATCGCAGCCTGCCCGTAGCCGGCGGCGACGAGCGCGGCGAGGCAGGCGGCGGCCCTGCTGTCCGGCACGCCGGCCAGCAGCCCGCCGGCCGTTTGTGGGTCGAACAGCACCGGGCAGTCCTCAGCGTCGAACGCCCTTGCCGCCGCCTCATTGGCGGGATGCAGCGTGCTACGCACGCCGCGCGCGATAAGCGTCGCCGCACCGGGCAGCACAGGCAGAGCATTGGGCCACAAAACCGCCGACCGGCCCGAGGCTCGCAGCATTTCACCAAGATGGCCCGCAAGGCCGAATCCCGTGACATCGGTGACGGCGGATGCGCCATGCATGCGCAGCACAGCACCTGCCTCCCGATTGGACTGCTGCATAGCGACAAGCGCCGCCTCAAGCCACACGCCGCGGCAGCGACCGATCATATGTGCGGCCAAGATCGCGCCGGTCCCGAGCGGTTTGACGAGCACGAGCCGGTCGCCGGCCTCCAGCCCGCCCTTGCCGGTCAGCCGGTCCTCGCAGCCGTGGCCGTCCAGGGCGAAGCCGACCGCCAGCTCCGCCCCTTCCGCCGTATGGCCGCCAACCAGCTTGCAACCGGCAGCGTCGAGCACCTCCAGCGCGCCGCGCAACAGGGCTTCTAGGTCCCGTTCCAGCTTGTTTTCGGGCGCGTGCGGCAATGTCGCCAGCGCCAGCGCCGTCTGGGGCTCGGCGCCCATGGCATAGAGGTCACCAAGCGCGTGGTTCGCGGCAATGCGCCCGAACAGCCAGGGGTCGTCAATGAAGGCCCGGAATTGATCCACCGTACGGACAGCGACCCGACCGGGCGGCGAGCGCACGACAGCGGCGTCATCGCCGAGGCCAAGCACCACATCCGCGCGCGGCGCAACATTCAGGCGCGCCAATACGCGTGCAAGCGGGTCCGCCGGCAGTTTCGCGCCACAACCGCCGCAACGCATATCAGCCGCACCCGGCATTTCAGGCAGACCGCGATAGCGTTCCATCCAGCGCCGATCGATGCGGTCTTTCCAACGCCATGCCCAGCCACCCGCAACCGCGAAAGGCCCCCAGGCAGCGACAGCTCGTTCATCCGCCGTCGTAATCAACGCAAGCGCCCGTTTCTGCGCCCGGTAGGAACACAAGGTGCCCACCCCCGCTGCCGCCCGGCGCAGGTTTTCGGCCAGAACCGGACCTTGGCGAACGGCGAACACGCCGGATTTCGGCAGGCCGTATGCGCCGAAAGCGGCGATATCTCCTGCCGCGAAGACTTGAGTATGGCTCAGGGAGCGCAGGTCCGGCCCGACTGCGGCAAACCCCCGCTCATCCACCGCCAACCCGGAGGCCGCAACCCAGCCGGCAGGGGCCGCCGACGTTGCTAATATCGCGGCATCCGCCAGCAGTCTCTCGCCAGTCTCCATCAGCACATCGCCAGGCCCGACCGTTGTGACTCGCGCTCCCGTCCGCCACGCGATCCCGGCCTGGGCAAGCGCGGCCGCGACCCGGTGCCGTGCCGCTGGGCTATGGGCCGGCAGTATTTCGGACGCATCCGAAACGATCGTGAAATTCAATGCGTCCGCCGGCAGGCCCTGTTCCGCTAGGCAGGCTGCCAGCCTGCGCTTCAGCGCGAGCGTGAGTTCGACGCCGCCCGCCCCTGCGCCCACGGTGACGAGCCGGAAGCGTCCACCAGCCGCTGCCGCGCGGTCCTCGACCTCTGCCCAGCGCTCAAGGAACCGGTCCACGGGCTTCACCGGCAGGGCGTGTGCCGCCCCTTCAATGCCCGCTGCAGAGGGCGTCGAACCAATGTCGAGCGATACGAGGTCGAAGGCGAGCGTCGGGCGCCCGTCGATTGCAGCTTCATTACGCTCAAGATCGAGGCCGGTCACGGCCCCGTGGACAAGCCGCGCGCCAGCGAAAACAGCCAGCGGCACCAGATCGACATGAGCTTCGGCATGGCTGTAGCAACCGGCGACCAGCCCCGGCAGCATACCGGAATAGGGTGTGGCGAGGTCACGCGTCGCCAGGGTCAGCCTCACGCCAGGGGCGGGCTGCATGCCGAAGCGGCGCAACACCTCGACATGGGCGTGCCCGCCGCCGATCAGCAGGATGTCGGTGTGGACCGCCACCGGCGCAGGCATCATGGGCGGAAAGCCGGCCAGGCTATCGTTGCTTCACAGCCCCGACAGCGTTCAGACGGGCAATTTCGGCGGCCTCGAATCCCCACGCGCCAAGTGCCTCGTCGGTGTGTTCGCCAGCATGCGCCGGGGCCCTGGAAACGCCGCTTGGCGTGCCTTCGAACACCGGCGCCGGCCCTGGCTGACGCACACCGTCCACCTCAACGAAGCTACCGCGGAAGACATTGTGGTGATGCGCCATCGCCTCGGACATGGAGAGCACTGGAGCGAAGCAGATATCAGTCTGCTCCATGATTGCCACCCATTCGTCGCGGGTCTTGGTCTTGAAGATCTCCCGCAGGCGATCGCGCGTCTCGGGCCAGCGGGCCCGGTCGAGCTGATCCGGCAGATCAGCAGTCTCAAGCCCGGTATGTTTCAGCAACAGCGCATAGAATTGCGGCTCAATGGAACCGACCGAGACATGCTTACCATCAGCGGTCTCATAGACATTGTAGTAGTGCGCGCCCTTGTCGAGGCGGTTGCTGCCACGCGCCTCGATCCAGGCTCCGGAGGCTAGCGCACCATACATTGGCGTCATCAGCGAGGCTGAGCCTTCGACCATCGAGCAGTCCACCACCTGGCCGTTGCCAGTCGTGCGGGCGCTGATAATCCCGGCCAGCATGCCGACAGCCATGTAGAGTGCGCCGCCGCCGAAATCGCCGACGAGGTTGAGCGGCGGCACTGGCGGGCCACCCTCCTCGCCGATGGCATGGAGCGCGCCCGAGAGCGAGATGTAGTTGATATCATGCCCGGCAGTGTGCGCGATCGGGCCAGTCTGACCCCAGCCGGTCATGCGCCCAATCACGAGCCGGGGATTGCGCGCGAGCAGCGTGTCGGGCGCCAGGCCGAGACGCTCCATGACGCCCGGCCGAAATCCTTCCACAATGGCGTCCGCGCCGTCGCAGAGCCGCAGTGCCGTCTCACGCCCGTCGGGATGCTTGAGGTCGATGGCGACATTCTTGCGGCTCCGCAACAGGGTGTTGAACTTCGGATGTCCATCCTCCCTGTCGACATGCGCCGCCCGGTCCACACGCAGGACGTCGGCGCCCATGTCAGCGAGCAACATGCTGCAAAATGGCCCCGGCCCGATGCCGGCGAATTCCACGATTCTCACCCCGTCCAGCGCGCCCATGACCCCCCTGCCTCCTTCCGGCATTACGGTGACACGAGCATAGCGCGCGAGGAAGCGCCCGCAACACGACAACACCGCTCCCACCATATGCAGCCACCATG
Source organism: Alphaproteobacteria bacterium (assembly GCA_026710105.1). Classification (GTDB taxonomy): domain Bacteria; phylum Pseudomonadota; class Alphaproteobacteria; order Bin95; family Bin95; genus Bin95. The sequence continues at coordinate 11,145 of JAPORR010000184.1, read as the reverse complement.
CACCACTCGATCCGGATATCCGAGATAGTGATAGCGGGCGATGCACTCGTCCGGAGCCGGCCCTGGCGGGTCGCCTTCAAGATCGCACGACGTGAACCGAGCAAGGGCGCAATGCGCGGCAAAATCAAGCGCACCGCTTGGAACGACGACTTCCTCCTAAACATGCTCCGGGCTGCCGCATGACAAACCAAAAGCGATTCCCCCTGGTCATCGGTTCGATCTCTATTGCGCGCTTTGAGTCCAAAATGTTATAATGTTTCGCAAGTTGCCTCCGGCAAGCACCTAGCCCCCCTAAAAACCGGGCTGCCGGAAAGGATCTGACATGGACACAGTGGTGGTCGGAGGTCGGCCTGTAGAATCAGTGTTCATTAACTCGGGCGCACGACTCGCCGGGAATGTCTCGTAATGATCGAAATCCCCAGTAGTGGCTCCAATGGCAAATCCGTTCCAGCAGCCGCCTTCGCTGCCCGGACGACGGTCGAGCAGGTCGAGGAAGGCCTCGCCTTAGCACCCAAATTCGATGCCGACGGACTAATTCCTTGTATCACGACCGACGCCGATACAGGCGATATGTTGATGCTGGGCTACATGAATGACGAGGCTCTACAGCGAACGATTGCGACCCGCGAAGCGCATTACTGGAGTCGAAGCCGCCGGTGCCTTTGGCACAAAGGCGCGACTAGCGGCCTCGTCCAAGAGGTTGTCGAGATGCGCATCGACGATGACCAGGACGCCATCTGGCTGCGCGTCCGGGTCGCTGGCTCGGGCGCCAGTTGTCATGTCGGATACCGTTCTTGCTTCTACCGGTCGGTTGAGCTCGGTGGTGATTCCGATGAACCTGCTCGGCTCGTGTTCACGGAATCAGAGAGATCATTTGATCCGAAGCACGTCTACGGTGATGCGCCAAATCCAACGCAGCTTTGAGGAACGGTGAGATGCTCCCCATGCTTCCCGCGCAAGATCTGCTTGGACCGGTCGATGGCGCCTCCAGGATCAAACTTCGCAGAGTCTCTGAAGATCAACGCGCCACAATCTCACGTTACGATCAAGTCGCCATCCCCAGCGATACGCTGACTGCGACGCTAATGACGGAGCTGAATACGACCACATTTCGATTGAGGAACGACCTCGACTGTCGAGCCGTGCAGGGGAATGCCGATTCTCGATGATTATCTTGGCAACGCAGTGGCCAAACCCACGTCTGAGTTTGGCTGTGTGATCCGATACACTTTTTCTTGGGGCTGGCGTTCCTGTGCCGCTTGTCTCAACGTCCACGAAGAGAAAGCCAGCTGATGAAAGACGCCGACCAACGCTTGACCCATGCTTTGAGCCTCACCGTTCCACCGCTAGCCATCACGTTCTCCGACGAGCCACCCGATGTTCCCACGCCCGAGGCCCCTGTGCCTGCCGGCTGTTCGTTCTGGGAGTTGGGTACGAGGCAGAGCTTGACGACGTCTGCTGCCGATCATCAGTTCTGTTCGATTGGAGTTCACACACACAACCTTCGCGATGCCGTGGCGAGCCACGGCACCGAACTCGAAGCAGCGCTCGGGGCGATGACCGGGTTGGGTTATGTCAAGCCCAATGAGGTGGCCGACATTCCCGTGATGAGTGAGAGCTACGCGTATGTGACTTACGGTCCACTCGCCGATGCGAAGGGTCCCGTGAGCGTTGTACTCGTCGTTGCTGATGCCAACCGAAGCCTGACGCTGACTGAAGCGGTTGCGCGCGTGGATGGCAGCGCACCACCGGCTATGGGCCGACCCGCTTGTGCGTTGGTGCCGCAAGTCGTCAACTCAGGCGCTGCCGCAGCGAGTCTCGGCTGCTGTGGTGCTCGAGCGTATATGGACTCACTCACCGACGGCATCGTTCTGTGGGGGTTTCCGGGCGCGCGACTCGAGGCCTATGTCGAGGCCGTCGAAGTCCTTGCCGAGGCGAACACCGTCTTGAGCAAGTTTCACACGGAGCGCCGACGGGCAGTCGAATCCGGGGCTTCGCCGACGGTCAAGGACTCACTAGACGCGCTGGGAGCAGGATAAACGAAACGAGACTCAACCTCACCCGATCTTATGCGGCACGCGAACCCCGCGCTCCCAACTTGATAACCACACTCTGAAGAATTGCCATGACCCAGTCCCTGGAACGACCCACTCTGCCCGTCACCGTACTTTCCGGCTTCCTTGGTGCCGGCAAAACCACGCTGATGAACCACATCCTCAACAACCGCGAAGGCAAGCGTGTCGCGGTCATCGTCAACGACATGAGTGAGGTGAACATCGACGCCGATCTAATCCGTGACGGCGGCGCAGATCTGAGCCGCACCGAAGAGGCTTTGGTCGAAATGACCAATGGCTGCATCTGCTGCACATTGCGCGATGACCTTCTGAAGGAAGTGCGCCGGCTCGCTCAAGACAACCGATTCGACTACCTTCTCATCGAATCGACCGGCATTTCCGAGCCGCTGCCCGTAGCGGCTACCTTCAACTTCCGGACGGAAGAGGGTGAGAGCCTGGAGGATGTCTCGCGCCTTGATACGATGGTGACTGTGGTCGATGCCGCAAATCTCCTGCGCGATTATGCATCAACCGATTTCCTCAAGGATCGGGGCGAAGCGCTGGGCGAGGAGGACAACCGCACGCTGGTCAATCTGCTCGTCGATCAGATCGAATTTGCCAATGTAATCATCCTGAACAAGATCGATGCCGCCACACCCGAACAGCTTGACGCCGCGCGCAAGATCATCCGGTCGCTCAACCCTGATGCGGAACTGATCGAGACCAGCATGTCACGTGTGTCGCTGGACAAGGTGCTAAACACTGGCCAGTTCGATTATGGCAAGGCGCAGGAACACCCGCTTTGGTTCAAAGAGCTATACGGCTTCGCCGAGCACAAGCCAGAAACTGAAGAATATGGGGTGCGCAGTTTCGTGTATCGGGCGCGCCGCCCCTTTCATCCCGAGAAATTCTACGCCTTCATCAACTCGTCATGGCCAGGGATCATTCGTGCCAAAGGGCACTTCTGGCTGGCTAGCCGCCCTGAATGGGTCGGCGAGCTGAGCCAGGCCGGCGCGCTTGTCCGCCATGAGGCTATTGGCTTCTGGTGGGCCAATGTCCCCAAACAACACTGGCCCGATCACCCGGAATGGCGGCAGCACATCGCCAAATCCTGGGATCCCGTCTACGAAGACCGCCGCCAGGAAATTGTTTTCATCGGCACCGACATGGATGAGGCCGCGATCCGACACCAACTTGACACCTGCCTCGTCGGTGACGTCAACGCCAAAGCTATGCAGCCTGCTGTCTGGAAAAAGCTCAAGGATCCATTCCCAGCTTGGAAGCGGGCTGAGCCGTCATGACCGTTTCGGCGCTAACCCTGGAAAGTGAGTCCGTTACGACCTCTGCCATGTTGGGAGCGGGCATCGCAACATGCGATGCAGCGCAAGACCTCGCTGCCATTAACAAGCCCAACATGGAGCTCGTGATCTGGCGGCGCGCGCTTCCCTTGTGCCTGCAGACTTGGCTCGACCAAATGGATCCTTCATGTCTTCCTGACCTACGTATTCTTGTCCGGCCCGGCGACCTTCGACGTGCGATGGAACCACATTTGGACGAAATTGGCATGCGTCCCGGAGACATGCGAAACCTGCTAATCGCAGACGTCCATGATCTCGTCTTGGGTTTTGCTGGCATTACCCGAAGTGATCTCGTCGATGTAAGGCTAGAGCGCGTCAGCCACGATGCCTGTTGGAAGTTCCACCGGGACTGCGTGGAGGCGCGACTTCTGACAACGTATCGCGGTCCCGCCACCGAGTGGGTTCAACCAGTCCACGCCGAGCGGGCATTGCACACACAGAAACGGTTCAAAGGACCGTTAGAACACATGCGCAGCAATGATGTGGCGATTTTTAAGGGAAGCTGCGCCGGACCAGGCAGCGGAATCGTGCATCGCTCGCCGCCGATCGCGGATACAGGCTGCACGCGATTGCTGCTCTCCCTCAGCAAGCTTCCGGCCGCATCCTGACGGGCGGGTCCACGATCGGATCGAGCGCATGGGGCGGGCGTAGCGCCCGGGGGCGGCGATCCCGCCCGCGTCGCGGGCTTCCAGCATCCGGCGCAGTTCGCGAGGAACGCGGGCGCGAACGCCAGCACCGTCGCCGATATGCCCTTCGCTTCCGCTCAACGAACATCGCCCGTGCCACGTGTCCCCGACCGTCAGCGCGTCGAGCGTGCGCCTGACGACGGAGCCGCCCACGCGCCGGTGCACGATCCACGTCTTGTGCCCGTTCGGTCGCGCCCGCCATGGTGATCTTCGTTCTGTTTGTCATCGCCCGATCCCCTCCGTTCCGATCGCGACCGGCGCGTCGCGGGCGTCCCCGTTGGGGAACACCCAGGACACGCCGGGTAACGGCAGCGGGTTGAAAGTTGAAAGGGTCACGCTCAAACGCTGCGCGGGCTGCAAGCCGTTGTGACTTAGGGGCTTTCAGCGCTTCGCGAATGCATGGGATAGGCCCATCTTCTACGTCCTTCGGCGCGTTGGACTCACACCCAAGCAACGGCGGAATCTTGACCCCGGCGGCTGGACGCGGTCAATAACGCTCCTGCAACCGTTGCCGCAAGGGCAGCAAGGAGGATCCATGTCCAGAGTGCATGTCATCGCCGTCATCCAAACCAAACCTGGCCGTCGGGCCGAGGTGCTCGAAGCCTTTAATGCCAATGTGCCAGCGGTGCATGCTGAGGACGGCTGCATCGAATATGGCGCTGCCGTGGACGCGGAAGCCGGTGCGATCCAGACGAAATACGGCGAGGACAGCTTTGTCGTCATCGAGAAATGGGCGAGCCTCGAGGCACTTCGCGCGCATGGCGCCTCGGCCCATATGGCGGCCTATGCAGCCAAGGTGAAAGACCTGCTAGCAAACCGGACGATCCATGTACTGACGGATGCCTGACTGGCCGGCTTAAGGACAGGAATAGGGGCAGAAACGGCGGATGGTGCCCAGGGGCGGACTCGAACCACCGACACGCGGATTTTCAGTCCGCTGCTCTACCACCTGAGCTACCTGGGCAATCCGCGCGGCTTCTAGCCCCTCTGTGTCAGCGGGTCAAGCAAGCGGCCGAACAGTCTGGGCAGAAGTTATGCATGGGACAGGGACAGACCATCGCTTTCGGGGGGCACCAATGATCTTCGATCCGATCCTGCCGGCCTGGAGGGGCAGAAAACATCGCGCCGAAGGCCATTGGCGCGACCGGACGTTGCTTGACTATTTCGACGAGGCGGTGGCACGCAAGCCAGACGCCGTAGCGCTGGTCGCACGGCGCATGGAGAACGGTGGCGAGACTGTGCTTTCCTGGCGCCAGCTCAAGCGGCTTTCGGATAGGATAGCACTCGGCCTTCATGCGCACGGCCTGGGCCGAGGGGATGTGCTGGCGTTCCAGCTTCCCAATTGGTGGCAGTTCTACTGCCTGCATATAGCCTGCTTGCGCCTCGGCGTGTGTTCCAACCCGCTGATGCCGATTTTCCGCGAGCGTGAGCTTTCCTTCATGATCGATTTCGCGGAAGCGAAAGCGCTGGTCGTCCCGAAAGTGTTTCGCGGCCATGACCATGCCGCGATGGCTCGCGAGCTGCGCCCGTCCCTGCCGAAGCTGGAACAGCTGTTCGTCGTCGGCGGGAATTTCGAGGCGGTACTGCTCGACCCCGCACTTGAGCGGGAGGCGGACACCGAGGCGGTATTCGCCGCCAGCAGGCCGGATCCCGATGATGTCGTCCAGCTTCTCTACACTTCCGGCACTACGGGCGAACCCAAGGGCGTGATGCACAGTTCCAATACGCTCATCGCGGTGGTGATGAGCTATGTGGAGCGCATTGGGCTCGGCGAGGACACAGCGATACTGATGGGCTCTCCGCTCGCCCACCAGACGGGGTTCATATACGGCTTGATGCTGTCATCCGTGCTCGGTGCCAAGACCTGTTATCTCGACATCTGGGATCCCGAAGCGGCGCTGCAGCTGATCCAGGACGAGGCAGTGACCTTCACCATGGGAGCAACGCCCTTCCTGTCAGATCTCGCCAATAGTCCCGCGCTCGATAGCTACGACATTTCGAGCCTGGCAACCTTCGTATCTGCCGGGGCGCCGCTCCCACGCGTTCTGGTGGAGCGGGCGAGCGCGCGCCTTGGCTGCTTTGTCCATTCCGGCTGGGGCATGACCGAGAACGGCCTCGCCTCCGGCACGCGAAAGTCCGATCCCCCGGAGCGCGTGTTCGGCACGGATGGCAGCGCCGTTTCCTGCCTGGAGTTGCGGGTTATCGACGAGGAGGGCACGCCCCTGCCGGATGACGAGGAAGGCCGCCTACAGGTGCGGGGTGCCGGCCAGTTCGTCGGCTATCTGAAGCGCCCGGAGCGCCACGACACGAACCGGGACGGCTGGTTCGAGACCGGGGACAATGCCAGGATAGACGCCGACGGTTATATCCGCATTTCCGGGCGGTCGAAGGACATCATCATACGTGGGGGTGAGAACATTCCCGTGGCCGAGGTCGAGGACCTGCTCTACCGCCATCCCAGCGTGGCGGACTGCGCCATCGTCGCCATGCCGGACGAGCGCCTTGGCGAGCGCTGCTGCGCGTTCGTCACCCTGCGGCCAGGAGCGGCGATGCTGACCTTCGAGGCGATGTGCGGTTTCCTGCTGGAGTGCCGCCTGGCAAAACCCTATCTACCAGAACGCCTAGAGCTTCTGGACGCCATGCCGCGCACGGCGTCCGGGAAGATCCAAAAATACCGCCTGCGCGAACGGGCTTCCGGCCTCAGGCCAATGCGGGAATGACCGCAACGAAAAGACGACGATCGAGGCGACATCGGCATGACCTAAGCAGCCTGAACTGGGGCTGCCGACAGTGGGGCTGAGGCACTAGCCGGTGATGTTTTGGATCATCAACCGCGGCAACCAGAGGACGATGCCGGGGAAAGCGACCAGCACGGCAACCGTGATGATGTCGGCCACGAAGAACGGCCAGATTCCCTTGAAGACATCTTCCAGCGGAATATCCGGACGCACGCCATTGACCACGAAGCAGTTGAGGCCGATGGGCGGCGTGACCAGGCAGACCTCCACCATCTTAACGACGATGATGCCGAACCAGACCGGGTCGTAGCCGAGCGCCGTCACTGCCGGATACACGACCGGCAGGGTCAGCAACAACATGCCGATCCCGTCCATGAACATGCCCAGCACGACATAGGCAAGCAGGATGAGGATCATCACGACAAGCGGCGGCACGTCGAGACCGACGACGAAATTGGCGAACGCCTCCGGCAAGCCCGAGAAGCCGAGGAATCGCACATAGATCAAGATCGACCAGATGATAGTGAAGATGAAGACCGTGAGCTTCGCGGTCTCCATGAGCGACTCGCGCAGGTTCGCAAGGTTCATGTTGCGCTTCGCCAGCGCGATCAGGAAGATTACGAAAGCGGCGACGCCGCCGACCTCGGTCGGCGTCATGACCCCCGTGTAAATGCCACCCAGAATGATGAAGATTACGAAGAAGATACCCGAAGCGCCGATCAAGGAGCGGAATTTTTCGGCCATGGGAACCGCGGATACCGGAGCACCCAGCTTTGGGTTCAGCTTGCAGCGGAAGATAATCAGTGCTGCATAGATCGCCGCAGAAAGCACACCCGGGATGAAGCCCGCGAGCAGCAGGGCACCAACCGATTCCTCAACGATGATGGCGTAGATCACCAGAATAGCGCTCGGCGGAATGAGCGAGGCCAGCGTGCCGCCGGCAGCAACCACGCCCGCTGCCAGGCTGCGCTCATAGCCGTATTTCAGCATTTCCGGGATGGCAACGCGGCTAAAAACGGCGGCCGTCGCCGTCGAAGCTCCGGAAACCGCCGCGAAACCAGCGGTTGCGAACACGGTCGCGACGGCAAGACCGCCGGGCAATGTGCCCAGCCAGCATCTCGCGGCATAGAACGCACTTCGGGTCAGCCCGGCATAGAAGGCCATAAAACCGATGAGGATGAACATCGGCAGTACGGAGAGGGTCACATGGCTGACCTGCGAATGCGCAAGCAGGCCGGCGAGGCCGGCGCCAGGGTCGTAACCCCGCAGCATGATCAGGCCGGCAACACCGGCAATCCCGGAAGCGTAGGCCACTCGGACGCCGAGCACGACCATTCCGATGATGACCGCGATCGACACAAGACCTGCATTGAACGGATCCATGACCGCAAACTCCCCCTATGCCTTCGCGCCGCTGCCAGAAGGGTCTGGCGGGTCATTACTGCCCCTGCCTATGACCTCTTCGATTTCCGCTCTCGCATGCTCCGCGGCGTCCATGATAATCGGCACCGCTTGGGGGACGTTGTCGGGATTGAGTGCCAGCCGCCCGTAACCCCAGACCTGAATAACCAGCCTTATGCACAGAAGCGTGAGAGCAACGGGAACAACCAGCTTCCCGGGCCAGGTCTGGAGCTGCACATCGATTGTACTATCACCTTCGATGACGGAGCGCAGAAAATGCTCCCAGCTCTTATCGATAATAATAAGACAATAAACGACACCGATGCAGACTGCGAAGCATTCAGTGGCCCAGAGCAACCTCCCGCGCATCTTTGCGACAACCAATTCCATGCGAACATGCACACCGAGGCGCTGCGCATAGGCGGCAGGAAGAAAGGCAAAGATCGCCATATAGACTTCAATCCAGTCGATTGCTCCTGGTATCGGCCTATTGAAAACATATCTGCCAATCACTTCACATACGACAAACAGCATCAATATGAAGATAAATGCTGACGCAAAGAGCGTGGCGAAATCCTCTATGCGGCTGAAGGCACGATCTATAGCCGATAACGCGCTGTTCCGGCGCCCGTTTCCTGATTGACCCTGAGCCATAGAGTCCGCTTCCTCCCCTTATGACAAACAGCAGAATGGGGCCGTTCACAACGGAACGACCCCATATCGGCTTGATGAGAGGTCTCCCTCTATGCTTCTTTGTTGTGGTGCATCACGCGCTCAAGAACGAAGTCGAGAATTTCTTGAGCGGGGAGCTTTTCCTTGTTATTTTCTACCCACTCGTCCCAAACGGGCTGCGCCCCGATCTTGACGAATTCAGCATGCTGTTCCTTGCTGAATTCTATTCTCGTCATGGCTTTTTCGTAGATTGGAATCCATTTCTTATCGGCTTCTTCATAAGCATCGATCAAGGCTTTGTAAGAATTCCACTTCATGTCGTCGTTGAACAGCGCTCGATACTCGTCGGGCAGGGCGTTGAAGGCATCGACACTCATGAGCTGTGGGCAGAAAACCGAACCCAGCGCCATTCCTTCCGTGTACCATTTCCCGACCTCGTGATGCCTGTAGGCACCGAAGGCATAGCTGTAGGGAAAGGTCATTACCTGGATCGTGCCGCGTTCAAGCGCCGTGTAGCTTTCGGACGCCGTCACCGTGGTCGGCACTGCGCCCAGCTTGTCGAAGAATTGCCCGATGCCACCTAGCGCACGCACCCGCAAGCCCTTGAAATCCGCCGCGTTCATCGGCGGGTCGCCAACGCCCATCGCCTCATATTGCGGCAAGATGCCGGAGAAGATCGGAATGGCGTTCCAGCGTCTCATCTCTTTCTGGAATTCCGGATGCTGAATGAAGTCTTCATGCACCTTCGCCTGCACCATCAGATTAGCGATAGGCAGGAACGGAAGGTCCAGCACCGTGCCGGCAGGATTCTTCCCGGGGTGATATGAAGTACACATCATCGCAGCTTCGTGGCTGCCGATCTTGATGCCGTCTATGTTCTCTTTGGAGGGCGAGATCGCCTCGCCATAGTGAACCTTGATCTGGAAATTGCCGCCCGTTTTCTCGGCCATATAGTCCCGCATCGCGTCGATGCCCTTGGTGAACGCACGCGGCTTGCCCCAGGCGGAAAAGTTCCAAAGCACTTCATCGGCGGCGGACGCGGGCATGGCAACGCCTCCTGCCATCGCCGCCGCGGCCACGCCGCATGCCAGACGAACGATCTTCATGTTTGCATCTCCTATGGTCGCTGGCTGTTGCCTGCCGGTCCGGCAGCAGCGCCGGCCGGATCATTGGACGGATCTCTAACCCGCCAACCCCTTACTTTAGCAAGAGCCTTCTCCGACTCGCAACTGGGTCAGCCGATAGCTTGGCGCGGATAGAGACGCCTCGTCTCCTTTGCGCCGCGCAGCCGGTACCCTGGCGCGATACTGGCATGCATACACCGGACGAGTTAGCCTACCGGCATGACAAGGTCGGAAGCAGGAGACGCCGCCGCACGCCTGGCGGCAGTCAGGGCGCGCATCGCCGGTGCCGCCGCGGCAGCGGGACGGGAGACAGCCTCAGTCCAGTTGGTGGCCGTCTCCAAGCTGCAGCCAGAGGCACGGATCGCCGGCGCCCTAGAAGCAGGACAACGGCTCTTCGGCGAAAACCGGGTGCAGGAGGCGGAAGGGCGCTGGCCAGCGTTCAGAGAGCGCTATCCCGACATCGCGCTGCGTCTGGTCGGTAGGCTGCAGACGAACAAAGTGCGCGCCGCGGTGCAGCTGTTTGATACGATCGAGACATTGGACCGGCCTCGCCTCGCAGCGGCGCTGGTGCGGGAATTCGAACGGACGGGCCGGCTGCTGCCCTGCTTTGTGCAGGTCAATACCGGTGAGGAACCGCAGAAAGGCGGTGTCACGCCGGCGGCGCTCGGCAGCTTCCTTGACAAATGCCGTACGGAATACGGCCTCGACGTGGCCGGGCTGATGTGCATTCCGCCCGCCGGGGACCTGCCGGGACCGCATTTCGCTTTCCTGCGCGAAGCGGCCCGGCGCCACGGGCTGGCCGGGCTGTCAATGGGAATGAGCGTGGATTTCGAGACCGCGATCCGCTTCGGCGCAACCCATGTGCGCATCGGCACCGCTGTCTTCGGAGCGCGTGGTTGATGGGCCGTGACAGCAGGACAACAATAGCCGTCTCCAAAGCAATGATGCCTGCGCAGGCTTGGTGGTGAGCTTGGACTCGCTCCAGTCGTCTACGTACTCTGCCATTCTCGGCGAGCTTCGCCACCGGGCCTAATACCAAACGCAAGTCATATAAACCGACTTCCGTCCAGTTCGACTTTACCTGCATCGCCCGCATCGAGTGAAATGGAGCT
>JAPORR010000186.1 GCA_026710105.1 Alphaproteobacteria bacterium | reverse complement strand
CCTGTTTGCGGCGAGCGTCGCTAGGACCTCCTCCGTATGCTCGCCGAGTCGTGGCGCCGGGCGGACGATGGCGCCGGGCGTTGCAGTTAATTTCACAGGCGTGCCAATCGTGTTCATCCTCCCTGCTACCGGATGGTCAAGCGCCACCACCATGTCGCGGGCGAGCGTATGCGGGTCGGTGAATACCTCGCCGTGGTTCATCACCGGGCCCGCCGGCACGCCCGCCTCCTCAAGCGCGGCCAGCCATTCCTCGCGGGTGCGTGTGGCCAGCACGCCTTCGATGATCTCGACGAGTGCATCATTGTTTTCCACTCGGTCGGCGCGCGTTGCGAAACGTGGGTCCTCCGGCAGGTCGGGGCGGCCGAGCACATGGCAGATGCGGAACCAGAGGTTCTGCTGAGCACCGCCGACCGCGAGATAGCCGTCCTTCGCCTTGACAATCTGGTAGGGAGAGCTGCCGCGATGGCGCTGGCCGATGCGCTCCGGTGTTTTGCCGGTCGCAAAATAACTTGCTGCCTCATAGACGCAGAACGACATGGCGCTCTCATAGAGAGACACGTCCACATGCTGGCCCTTGCCGGTCTGCGTGCGTCCGTGGAGCGCCACCATGGTGGCATAGGCTCCGAACATGCCGGCGCCGACATCGGAGATAGCGATGGGCAGGCGGAAAGGTGGTCCGTTCTCGGGCCCGTTGATGGTGGCGAGACCGGACATTGCTTGGGTAATTAGGTCAAAGCCGCCCCGCGAGCCGTAGGGGCCAGTCTGGCCGAAGCCGGAGATCGAGGTCATCACCAGGCCGGGATTCTCCGCTGCAAGTGCTTCGTAGCTGAGGCCGAGCCGCGCCATGACGCCGGGCCGGAAGTTTTCCACTACGACATCGGCAGAGGTGCAAAGCTCCCACGCGGCCCCGAAACCGTCTTTGGTCTTGAGGTCGAGCGTGACCGAGCGTTTGTTGCGGTTCCAGAGCATGAAGGGCGCACTCTCGCCATTCACGAAAGGCGGTGTTTGGCGCATCGCCTCGCCTTCGGGGCGCTCCACCTTGATGACATCGGCGCCCTGGTCGCCGAGCAGCATTGCGCAATAGGGTCCTGAGAGATTGGTCGTGAAGTCGATAACCCTGAGACCGTCCAGCGCTCCAGCCATGATGCGCGTCCTCCCGTGCCGAACCTGCAGCCATTCTGGCCAATGGCCTGCTCTTGGCAAGGCTGGCCGCATCGCGGCATAACGGACCAGGCGAGAAGGAGAGTCCGATGGACGAGATTGAGCTTCGCCGGCAGGACCGGGTTGAGGTGGTCACTATCAGCCGGCCAGAAAAGAAGAACTGTTGCACGAAGGCGATGTGGACCGAGCTCGGCCGGCTATTCACCGAGCTGAAGCATGATGACGACGTGCGCGCCGTCGTTCTGACCGGCGCCGGCGGAAATTTCTGTACCGGGGCGGACATTTCTGAATTCGCGGCCGTTCGCGGCGACGCCGAGCAGGCGGCGGATTACGGCCAGCAGGTGATGTTCGCAGAACATGCCATTACCGAACTCTCCAAACCTGTCATCGCCGCGATCCAGGGCTATGCGGTTGGCGGCGGATGCGGCCTGATTGTCTGCGCGGATTTCCGAGTCTCGGACCGTAGCGGGCGGTTCGGAATCCCAGCGGCGCGACTCTCGATCGTCTATGGCATGGAGGGGCTTCAGAAGCTCGCCAACATCGTCGGCGTCACCAACGCAAAGAAGATCATGTACACTGCTCGGCGGTTCACGGCCGAGGAAGCCGAGGGCATGGGGCTCGTGGATATGCTGGTGGACGGGGACCCAGTCGAGGCGGCGGTCGAGTTTGCCCTGTCGATGACTGACAATGCGCCATTCTCGATCATGGGTGCCAAGATAGGCCTCAACGCGGTCGCCTCGGGCCGTATGGAGGCGACCGAAGCAGGCTATCGTGACCTCCAAATGCGCGCATCGAACAGTGAGGATTACCGCGAAGGCCGCATGGCCTTCATGGAGAAACGGGTGCCGGTCTTCCAGGGGCGCTAGACTATGCCCGCGTCGTCGCCAGTTCGAGACGATTCATCCGATACAACCCAGGAGCCTTCCTCTCATGCGCTATCTGCACACCATGGTCCGCGTTTCGGACCTCGAACAATCACTCGCCTTCTATTCCGGCCTGCTTGGCATGGTCGAAACCCGGCGCACCGAAAGCGAGAAAGGCCGCTACACCAATATCTTCCTCGCCGCTCCGGCGGATGAGGCTGTAGCCCGCGACGCGAAGGCGCCGGTTCTGGAGCTCACCTATAACTGGGACCCTGAGGACTACAAGGGAGGGCGGAATTTCGGCCATCTTGCCTTTGAGGTCGATGACATTTACGGACTTTGCCAGTCGCTCTGCGACGCTGGCGTGACCATTAACCGCCCGCCGCGCGACGGCTATATGGCCTTCATACGTTCGCCGGACGGAATTTCCATTGAACTGCTGCAGGCAGGCGGGCCGCGTGAGCCGGTCGAGCCCTGGGCGTCGATGGAGAATACCGGCAGTTGGTGATGGAAACAGGCGCTTCCGGGCACTGGTTCGACGATTTCGAGATTGGCCAGCGCTTCGAAACGGATGGCTACACTTTTACAGAAAGCAGCATCATCGACTTTGCTCTTCAATACGACCCGCAATACTTCCACCTCGACCGGGAGCGCGCCGCTGGAAGCCTCTATGGCGGGCTAGTGGCGAGCGGATTCCACACACTCTCGGTGGTCTTCCGGCTGTTAGTTCAGGCGCAGGCATTTGGGGCTGGCAATCTGGGCGGCAAGGGTATGGACGAGGTGCGATGGCAGCGTGCAGTCCGGCCTGGAGATACGCTCCGCGTTTTTTGCGAGGTCATTGATCTTCTGCCTTCGTCCTATCCTGACCGGGGTCATATGCGTATGGCCTTCCGCGCCTGCAACCAGCGCAACGAAACAGCGCTGACCGGCGTGCTCCTGCCGATCCTGCAACGTAGGCCAGCAGGAAGATAAGAGACACGGGACTTATTCCAGCGAAGCCTTCCTCAACGATGACGGTTCCGGAAAGACTCCTGTCGCGCCCCGGCCATGCAGTTGCCTTGCTGTGCGCCGGGCAGGCATTCTTCTGGACGCTGGCGCCAGCGCTGACCCATAACGCGCCGCCGCTCGATATCGTCGAGATGCTGGTCTGGGGGCGGGAAGGCGTCGTTGCGACCTACAAGCATCCCAACTTGCCCGGGCTTTTGCTCGAAGCCGTACGACGCCTCTCCTCCGGCGCGCTCTGGCCGTTATATCTCCTGGCGCAGGCCTGCGTTACTGCCAGTTTCGCCGCCGTCTGGCTGCTCGGGCGCGACCTGCTTGGTCCGGGCCGGGCGCTGGCTGGGACGCTGCTGTTGACAGGCATCTTTTATTATTCATGGCCAACACCGGAGATGAACCACAATCTCGTGCAGATGCCGTTCTGGGCGTGGACATGCCTGGCACTCTGGCGATCGGCGCAGGGCGAGCGAATCGTATGGTGGCTGCTTTTGGGCGTCTTCGCGGGGTTGTCACTCTGGGCGAAATACTCCTCGGGCCTGCTTCTGGCGGCGGTGATTCTCTGGATATTGGTGGATACCCCCGCGCGCGCGCAATTCACCCGGCTCGGCCCGTGGGCGGCGTTGGCGGTCTTCGCTGCCATTACTGCGCCGCAGGCCATATTCCTGGTGACGACAGAATTCCTGCCATTCGATTATGCCCTGGCGCGGGCCGGTTCGGGTGGAGCAGGGGGGCCACTCTCCTTCTTGTTGACGCAATTGGCGGATCACACCGTTTTCTTGTTGATGGCACTTGCGGCCGGGCTGTTCGGCAGGGGCGCGTCTCAGCGGCAACACAGAGAGGCGCGGGCGCGGTGTTTCCTCCTAATCATGGGTCTTCTGCCCGCTTTGCTGGCGGTGCTGGCAGCGGGCGCGACCGGCATGGGACTCAAGGACATGTGGGGCATGCCGATGTTCAACCTTTCCGGCCTGCTGCTGCTGGCGCTGCTGCCTGGGCGTTTCGACGCCGGACGGCTCGCGCGGATTGCCGTCATGGCGGCCGTGTTGCTTACGGCCGTACCGGCAGGCTATGCGGCTTCGGTGCTGTTTCGCGCCGAGCGATCGGACAAGCCTTCACGGGTCTTGTGGCCTCAAGAGGAGATCGCTGCCCGGCTGCTTCGGCACTATGAAAACGAGATAGGCACCCAGCCGCAGATCGTCGCTGGCCCAGTCTGGGAAGCGGGTCTGGTCGCGCTGACGGCGCCCAGTGCACCCTCGGTATTCATTGATGCCGATGGGCGCAAGTCTCCCTGGATCGCTGCCGAGGATATCGCCCGCAAGGGCGCGCTGCTCGTGTGGCGGGCCGGTGCGAAACCCGCACCTGGTCTGGCGGCGTTGGCCGCCGGGCGGACCTTACGGCAGGAAACTTTCCTGTGGAGCCAGGCCACCGCGGCCCGCCCGATCAGTATTACCTGGACGATTGTCCCGCCTCAGGCTCCCGGAACACGAAAAGACGGTTTAGTAGATAGGTGAGCATGGCGGCCAGACCCGTAAAGAGAAGGAAGCCGACTCGATAGTCTAGCCCACCGATATCCGCCCACAGTGCCATCGCCCCGCCATGCAGCGAAATGACGACTGCATAGCCGGCAAGAAACCGCGGTCCTGCCCTGTAGTGGGATGCACGGCTCCTCATCACGAAATTGCGGTTGCCCGCATAGGAGATTGCGGTGCCGCAAATAGCGGCGAGCACATTGGCGAACGCCGCCGAGGCCATGCCTACGCTTTCGACTAAGCCGACGAGCACAGCATAATGCACGGCTGTCGCAACCAGGCCGTTCAGCATGAAGCGCAGAATCCGGCCGGTTTCCTCACGCATCGGCTGGATCGTCAGGTCCAGTCGTTTCCGTCTTCAGAATGAGCGAGGCCGCCGCCGCTTCGAGATCTGCCGGCGAGCGGTAGCCAAGTGCGTTCATGATCAGCGCAACGAGGCTGAGCACTGCGGTTTGCAGGAAAACCAGAACTAAGAAGCCAGTGAGAAAGGTGAGCCAGCCCGGTGCCGTCTGGCCTGAGAGCTTCAGAGCAAGGGCGGTCAGGAAAACCAGAATCCCTGAAACCGCTGCTCCGGCACAGACCGCGCCCATTCTGGTCAACACAGCGTCGTCGAAAACGGCAACCGCCCTGATGCCGTGCAGCGCCAGATCGTAGAAATTCATCCGCGATTGCCCGTCATAACGGCGGCCACGGTCGCAGGAGAGTTCGACGCGGCTGAGCCTTGACTTGATAATCGCTGCCGCCAGATGGATGCGTGTCTCCTGCATGGCTATCAGCCGCAACACCGCACAGCGGTCGAGAGCGCAGAAATTACCGAAGCGCATGTCCCGGCCTGTCAGCAGACGGAAAAAGCGCCTGTAAATATGGTAGAAAAGCCGGAAGAGTAGGGATTCGGTGCGCCGCCCGCGCCGGGCGACAGCAGCATGGCTGCCCGCTGTGAGTGCTGCCACCAATCTTGGCACATATTCGGGCTCGTCCTCGCCATCGCTGTCCATGACGATCACACCGGCATAGCGCGACTCTGATGCCGCCACGGCGAGGCCGACCCAGATTGCTACCTGGTGGCCGCTATTGCGTTTCAAGCGGATGATCCGGCCCGTCAGTCCCGAGTCTCGGATCGCACTTGTCTCAGGTGGCGCAACTGTGCTGCCGTCATCCACTGCAAGGATTTCGAGCCTCGTCCCGGTATCAAGACGCGCGAGGTCTCGACAAAGCGAAGCGAAGGACTGGCCGTCCTCATATACGGGCGTCACAACCGCCCAGATGGCCTCACGGCCGGGCGACATCGATCCGGTGTTCGGGAATGGCGCGCAGCAGGTCACGGAACCAAGTGATTGTCGCGCCGAGCCCATCTTCGAGTTCCGTGGTGGGTGTCCAGCCAAGCAGGGCGGCGGCACGTGAAATGTCTGGACGGCGCCGTGATGGATCATCCTGCTCCAGCGGCACGAACACAGTGGGCGAGTGGCTTTCACAGAGGCGCAGAACCGTTTCCGCCAAAGCCGCGATGGTCGTTTCCTCGGGGTTACCGAGATTGACCGGCCTAGGGGGAGCACCGTCGAGTGCCATATAGGCCAGCAGCCCGTCCACCAAATCGTCCACATAGCAGAAGGAGCGGGTCTGGCTGCCGTCCCCGGCTAGTGTCAGCGCCCGGCCGAGCAAGGCCTGGACGACGAAATTAGAGACCACGCGCCCGTCCGACGGGTGCATGCGCGGTCCGTAAGTGTTGAAGATACGAACGACCCGGATATCGACCCCATGCTGGCGATGATAATCGAAAAACAGGGTCTCAGCGCAACGTTTGCCCTCATCATAGCAAGCACGCGGGCCGACCGGATTCACATTGCCCCAGTCGTCTTCTTTCTGCGGATGGGAGAGCGGGTCGCCATAAACCTCGCTTGTCGAGGCCTGAAGAATACGCGCCCCACAGCGCCTGGCGAGGTCGAGCATGTTTATTGCGCCATGCACAGAGGTCTTCACTGTCTGCACGGGATCGTGCTTGTAATGCACCGGGCTTGCCGGACAGGCAAGATTGAAGATGCGGTCCACTTCGAGGCGCAGCGGCTCCGTGACATCATGGCGGATGAACTCGAAATTCGGCGCGTCCAGGAGATGCGCGATATTCGCTTTCGCCCCGGTGAACAGGTTATCGAGGCAGATGACATCCGCGCCGCTGGCCATCAGGCGTTCGCAGAGATGCGAGCCGATGAAGCCCGCTCCTCCGGTGACGAGCACGCGTTCAGTGTAATGTTTCATCTGGGTACAGCCCGACGCATGCAGCCTCTCTCGCCCGGCGTCATACCGGCTTGCCATAGGGCCGCATTGTAGCGTGCGGATACGGTGCAGCTATGGCGGCTATGTGTCGGACAAGGCGTTGCCGTCCGCGTGCCAGCGGGGCGCGAGGCTTCGGCGGAGCTTGGTCAGTGCGCGGGCTTCGAGTTGGCGTACGCGCTCCTTGCTCACGCCGAGTTCTTGTCCGAGGGACTCCAGCGTACGCGAATCGTCTTCCAGCAACCGCTGGCGAATGATCCTCTCTTCGCGCTCCGGCAGTTCGGCGAGCGCCTGCCGGATCCAGCGTGCGCGTTCATCTCCGTCGAGATGCGCCATGGCGTTGTCTTCGGGAGATGGGCGTTGGTCTGCCAGGAAATGTACCCAGGTTTCATCCCCATCTTCGCCCACAGGTGCATCAAGCGAACGGTCGGCACCAGTCAGCCGACCCTCCATAGACTCCACATCGTTTTTCGCAACATTGAGTTCCGTGGCGATCCACTCCCGCCCCTGATCGTCCAACGGCTTGCCGGTACGCCCCTCAATGCGGGCGCGCAGCCGGCGCAGGTTGAAGAACAGGGATTTCTGGGACGAGGTGGAGCCGGTCCGCACGATCGACCAGTTGCGCAGCAGATAATCCTGCATCGCAGAGCGGATCCACCAGGAGGCGTAGGTCGAAAACCGCACTTCACGCTCTGGCTCGAAGCGGGCTGCCGCCTGCATCAGGCCGACGGCACCTTCCTGCATCAGATCCGCCATGGGCAAGCCATAATTCCGGTATTTCGCAGCCGTTGCGGCGACCAGGCGGGTATAGGCGTTGACGAGTTCGTGCAGAGCCACCTCGTCTTTCTGATCGCGCCAACGCAGTGCTAATTCCTGTTCCCGCTCGCGCGTGAGCAGGGGCGTGCTCATCGCATGGCGGACGAAATTCAAAGTCCCCCTGCTGTTCGCCGACTGGTCCAGATAGCTCATCTCGTTCCTTCCCACGCCGCGTTCCGCTTGCCGAACGGGCGCGCCATCTTTCGAGAGGTGGGCTGCGCTTCACGATTATTCAACCGTTCTGGCGTTTTGCCTCCCCTAAAAATCGAAAGGCGGTTTGCCTTTTGGAGCAAACCGCCTTTCGATGCGACATCTTGTCTTTATCGCGTCAGGCGGCCTGCAAGACTGTGTCCACTCGTTCGACGGCTTTGTCTTCGTCGATTTTCTCCACAACCGCCAGTTCGCGGCACAATCGTTCGAGTGCCGCCTGGTAGATCTGGCGTTCGCTGTAGGATTGGTCCGGTTGATCTGCGTTGCGATGTAGGTCCCGCACCACCTCAGCGACAAGAACCGGATCGCCGGAGTTGATCTTCGCTTCGTATTCCTGAGCGCGTCGGCTCCACATCGTGCGCTTGATGCGCACCTTGCCCTTCAGTGTTTTCAGTGCGTTTTGCATCTCCTTCTTGGTAGAGAGCGTTCTCAATCCTGCCGTTTGCACCTTGGTGGTCGGGATTCGAAGCAGCATTTTTTCCTTTTCGAATTCGATGACCAGCATCTCCAACTCGTAACCAGAAACTGTCCGCTCCTCAATGGCAATAACCTTACCAACACCATGCGCCGGATAGACGACATGATTGCCAGCCTTGAAATTTACGCGCTTTGACATCCTGTTTTGTTCCCCCCAATCCGTGACATTATGCCAGTCTGCAACCATGACGTGATTCACCATTTCGGCGAGCGTATATGCTGACAAGTGACTGCGATTGGCCAGGTTCCTCCAAACCCAAATGTGACACTAGCATAAACCCGCCCGGATGGCGAGATATTTCGACGACTTCGCCACCTGGAGACGCCGAGCGTCGCTTGCGAAGGTCATTAGACATCATGTTTTGTTATGCGATATCATAATTCTAATATGAATAGCGTATAATCTTTCTCCGTTTCCGGCACACCTCCCGGCTCCCTGTCGATCCTGGACTCGATTCGCGACTCGAAAAGGCGACCTACGGGAGAAGGTGCCCCTTGCATGGTCTCCAGTCTGACACGGTGCTGCGCCTGTCAAACGACGCGCCATATTTGCGGGCGAGATCCGGCCCTGGAGGCCGTTTCTCAGCCGCCGGGATTGGGGCTGAACTGCGCCTCCAGCTTGCCTTCGACGCCTTCCCAGTCCTCAGCATCCGGCGGTGGGTCCTTGCGGTAGGTTATATTGGGCCAACTCTCGGAGTAGCGCCGGTTGAATTCGACCCACTTTTCCATGCCGGGGTCGGTATCCGGCTTGATCGCCTCAACGGGGCACTCCGGCTCACAGACGCCGCAATCGATACATTCGTCGGGATGTATGACCAGCATATTTTCGCCTTCGTAGAAGCAGTCGACCGGGCACACTTCGACGCAATCGGTATATTTGCACCGAATGCAGGAGTCATTGACGATATAGGTCATAGGCACTGTCTCCGGGCCGCAGGCGGAACGGCGCGATGAAAGGCGCCATTTAGCAGCCGTTACGGGCCTGTCAACCTTCCAAACTCTCATATAGCAGCAAGGCTTCCGGCGCGGGCCCTCGCCGTTCTGCCAGCGCCTCGACCCGCACGACCCGGATAGCGCCCGCTTGCGGAAAGGTCAACACATCGCCGACCTGCAGCATATGGTGAGCCTTTTGCACCGGTCTGCGGTTAACCCTCACCCTCCCGGTCTGGCAGAGCTTCGTCGCCAATCCACGTGTCTTGAAGAAGCGCGCACACCACAGCCAGCGGTCGAGCCTCTGGCCTGCCTTCGAGTCGTTCACAATCCGACCTTCAACTCGGCGAGCTTTGCGAAAGGCGAACAGGGCCTCACCCGGGACCGGGGTGTTCGCCCGGGCCGACTACGGGTCAATTGCATGCCGGTCGCAGTATCACTTATCTCATAGCCGATATCTGCCAAAACGGCCGGCAGGTCGTCGAGGCGGCAGCCGGCGAGCCGGGCAAGATGCAGGGTCGGCACGAACGGCCCCTGCTGGGCAAGGCCGGCTGCGGCGTCCGCTAGCCGCTCCAGCGCCATTGGGCGAATCGCAAGCGGACCTGCGACGAGATAACCGGCGGCGGCGTAGCGGGCGGGGGGCACGGCGGGATCGAGAGGCAGGGCCTGCCGGGTGGCGGGCAGGGGCGCGCCTTCGACATTTCTGTGGATGCGCCAAAGCAGGTCGAGCAGTCCAGCAGGGCGGGCTTTATGCATCGCCGGCACAAACAGCGACACACGGCCGATACGCACGCCCAGACGTGCAAGCGTCTGCCGGTCGGTCCGCGATAGCGCGCCCGAGAGGTCCGAAATGGCATCCCGCCTGAGCGTGCCGAGCGCTTCGGCAAGCCGGTAAGCGATGCCGCGTACACGGGCAGGAAGGCTATCGGCCGCCGCGAGCGCCACCAGCGGCGCAAGGTCACGCGCAACTGCGCTCGAGACCCATTCCCGCACGCGCTCTTCCACGCGGCGCCGTGGCACTGTTTCCAGCAGATCAGAAGGGAAGATGCGCAAATCGGGCAAAAGCGCCGTCGTGCCAACGGTTAGGCGGGCGACCGGCTCATCGTTCCAGAGCACCCGACCAGCGGCGTCGAGCGCGAAGCTGCCGTCGGGCGCGCCCACGAGCGCCTCTACCCTGCGCGCGGTTTCCTGTCTCAGCACGCGCTGGGTAGCCAGCGCCAGCGGGCGGGTGCCACGTCCAGCTTGCGCGGCGGTATAGCGAAAGCCGTCCAGGCGCCCAACCGTTTCGCCTTCGAGGAACACGGAGCCGTCGCGTGCCACGGCCCCCATGAGATCTCCGCCCTCCCTCAGACGCCGGGCCAGCACTGTGGTGCGACGATCCACAAAGCGCTGGGTCAGCCGCTCGTGCAAGGCGTCCGAGAGCATGTCTTCTAGCCGTCTGGTACGCTCTTGCCAGCCAGCGGAGTCATCGAGCCATGTGGCGCGGTGGGCGATATAGGTCCAGGTACGCACGCTGGCGGTACGGGCCATGAGCGTGTCGATGTCGCCGTCCGTGCGTTCCAGCCGCCCGACCTGCCGGGTGACCCAGTCTTCCGGTAGCCGACCATCGCCCTCGACCAGATAGCGGTAAACGTGCCCGAGCAGATGGGCATGGGCATCGGTCAGCGTCTTGCGAAAGTCCGGGATCTGACAAACTTCCCATAGCAGGGCTACGCTTTCCGAGCCTTTCGCTGCCGCCAGAACCGTCGGGTCGTGTGCCAGCACGGAAAGGGCCTGCTGGTCCTCGCCGTCCCGCCCCGGCACCATGAAGGGCAGGGGTGGCGGGCGGCCAAGGCTTGCCAGCAGCGAGTCGACGCTCGAAAAGTCGAGATCGTCATTGCGCCAGAAGACGGTTTGCAGGGGTTTGAAGCGATGCTCCTCGACCCGCGCCACCAAGCGGTCCTCCATAGGGCGCTGTTCGGCGGTGACGCCGAATGTGCCGTCAGCAACATGACGGCCTGCACGCCCGGCGATCTGGCCGACCTCGGCCGGGGTGAGCCCACGCATCCGCCGCCCGTCAAACTTATCAAGCGCGGAGAAGGCGACATGGCGCACATCCATATTGAGGCCCATGCCGATGGCGTCGGTTGCTACCAGATAATCCACCTCGCCGGCCTGATACATACCTACCTGGGCGTTGCGCGCGCGTGGACTGAGCGCGCCCAGCACGACCGCCGTGCCGCCACGTTGCCGGCGGACGAGCTCTGCCAGGCGGTAGACCTCGCTTGCGGAGAAAGCGACCACAGCCGAACGCGGCGGCAGGCGTGTGACCTTGCGATAGCCGGAATAATCGAGCCGGGAAAAGCGGGGCCGGTCCTCGACAATTGCTTCCGGGGCCAATTGCTTCAGGAGCGGACGGATCGTCTCCGCGCCCAGGAACATGGTCTCTTGCTTGCCCCGCGCATGGAGAAGCCGGTTGGTAACGATATGGCCTCGCTCCGGGTCCGCTGCCATCTGCACCTCGTCCACAGCCACGAAGGCGACGGGCCGGTCAAGTGGCATGGATTCAGTGGTGCAAACGAAATAGCGTGCTCGGGGCGGAACCAACTTTTCTTCGCCCGTCACCAGCGCCACCGCGCTTGCACCCTTCGCCGCCACGATACGCTCGTAGTTCTCGCGCGCGAGCAGGCGCAGCGGGAAACCGATCATCCCGGAATCATGCGCAATCATGCGCTGCAAGGCGGCATAGGTCTTGCCGGTATTGGTCGGCCCGAGTAGCGCGGTCACCCGCGCGGGCTCTTTGAATGCCCCCATGACAAGAGAGTCGGCTCGATCCCGCGGCAGTTCAAGAGCAAATCCATGGGGATGACGGGAATCGCCGGAAATAGGGTAGGATGCTGCTCCGGCTTCCCGGTGCTTCCGCTGCTGTAGAAGGGTGAACGCGGCATGGACTACGGCATCGCCCAATTCCCGACTGACTATTCCATTGCGCCGGCGGCTCTTGCTGTCGCCGCCGAAGACCGCGGTTTCGAGTCCCTCTGGGCTCCCGAGCACTCGCATATTCCGTGGTCTCGGAAGTCCCCCTGGCCCGGCGGCGGCGAATTGCCGAAGCCGTATTACCATGCCATGGATCCATTCTTGGCTCTTGCCAGCGCGGCGACCGCGACCTCCCGGATCAAGCTCGGAACCGGCATATGCCTTGTCGTGCAGCGCGACCCGATCCACACCGCCAAAGAGGTTTCCACCTTGGACCAGCTGTCGGGCGGACGTTTTCTCTTCGGCGTTGGCGGCGGCTGGAATGCGGAAGAAATGGCGGACCACGGCACCGATTTCTCGACGCGCTTCGCGGTGATGGAAGAACGCATTGCGGCGATGAAGACCATCTGGACGGAAGCGAAAGCGGAATTCCATGGCAAACATGTCGAGTTCGACTCCATGGCGCAGTGGCCAAAGCCCGTACAGCGCCCGTATCCCCCGGTGATCGTGGGTGGCGCCTTTCCCTGGGGCGCGCGCCGGGCTGTGGCCTATGGCGATGGCTGGATGCCGATCGGCGGACGCAACCAGGATGTGCTGGAGCTGCTGCCCCGCTTCCGGCAAATGGCGGCCGAGGCCGAGCGCGACCCGGATAGCATTGCGGTAACACTGTTCGGCGCGGTGCCGGACGACGCGCTGCTCGACAGGGCCGAGGCTGCACAGGTCGCGCGGGTTATCTTTATGCTGCCGTCAGTGGATGAGGCCGAGAGCTTGAAGCAGCTCGACGCTCTGGTGGAGAGCCTCGGGCCGCGGCTCTGAGCGCGACCTCAATCCCCGAAAAATGGCGTTTCGTTGTCGCCCCGGAGGCGGATGTCGAAGCGGTAGCTACCTTCCCCCTCAGCGGCCGCGACTAGCAGCTCCCGGCGCTCTTTGGGCACGGCCGCCAGAACTGGGTCATCTTCGTTCATTGCCTCGCCGGGGAAATAGGCGCGGGTGCGTACCCGCCGCAGCAGGCCGGCGGCGAACACCGCGACCGAGATATGTGGAGCCTGCCAGCAATTGCCTTCGAAGGGCACTGGCCCCGGCATCACTGTCGTGAAGGAGAACGCCCCCTCGGCATCTGTCAACGTCCGGCCGAAGCCGATGAAATGCGGGTCACGCGCACGTACCTCGTCCCTGTCGAGCGGATGGTCATAGCCGCCTGCGGCATTCGCTTGCCAGATTTCCACCAGCGCATCGCGAACGGGCGCGGCATCCACATCCGTCACGCGGCCCCGAAGCACGATCCGGCACCCCTGCGCCTTGCCACCGCCGGTGAGGTCGGCATTGAGCGGCAAGGCGTAGTTGAAGAACGGCCCGAGCGTCTGCGAGGCGGTGGGCGCCAGGGTCATGCCGCAGGTCCTTCATTTTCCATTGGTGTCTGGTTCCGACCCCGCAGCACAATATCGAAGCCATAGCCGAGCGCATGCTCGTGGATGCCGAGTGCCGCTTCGTCCCGGGCAACGAGCCGGTTGCGCGCCTCGGCGTCCGGGACGGACATCAAGATGGAATCGATTTCGTTCAGCGGGTCGCCCGGGAAATACATCTGGGTAATCATCCGGCTCATGAAGGCGTAACCGTAGATTGATAGGTGGATATGCGGCGGGCGCCACCAATTGCCAGTATTGGGGACTGGGTAGGCTCCCGGCTTGATGGTGACGAACCGGTAGCGGCCTTCTGAATCCGTAACCATGCGCCCCGCGCCCGTGAAATTGGGGTCCAGCGGCGCGTCGCGCCCGTCCACCGGATGACGGTATTTGCCGGAGGCGTTCGCCTGCCAGGCTTCCACTAGCAGGCCCGGAAGCGGGCGTGCATCCTCGTCCAGAACCTGCCCGGCAAGCACCATCAATTGGCCGAGCGCCCGCCCGCCTGTGGTCAGGTCCGCCTCTTCCGGCACCACGCCCTCGCGCGAAAAGAGCGGCCCGGTGATTTCTGAAAGTGTCACGGGCGCTTCAATGAAAGGTCGGGATGGGGCGAGCTGACTCGTACGGAAATAGCGCTCGGACTGGACTGTCGGCTGCGAGCCGTCCGGATAGGGTGCGTATTCAACCATGTGCCTACTCCCGTTCTGTAGATCGGGCCGTATCAGCATTCCGCCTTCATCATGTCCGCAGCCTTCTCGGCGATCATCAGCACGGCGGCATTGGTGTTGGCCGAGACCATACGTGGCATGACCGAAGCATCCACGACCCTGAGCCCCTCCAGCCCGTGCAGGCGGAGCGAGGAATCGACGACGGCCATCGGGTCGTTGCCCATCTTGCAAGTGCCGATTGGGTGATAGACCGTCGCGCCGTTGCTGCGGCAGTAGTGGAGAAGTTCATCATCGCTCGTCCGCCCAGCACCAGGTATCGTTTCGCACTCGATATAAGGCGCGATGGCAGGCTGCTCGAATATCTTACGTGCCAGCTTCAGCGCGCTTGTCATGGTATCGCAGTCGGTCTTGGTGGCTAGGTAATTCGGGCGAATGATCGGGTGGCGGTCTGGGTCATTCGCGCCGATATGGATCGAACCGATGCTCTCCGGCCGATGCTGCCAGAAGCCAAGCGTCATGCCGGGATAGTCGTCGAGCACGCTGATGACACCGTCCTTGTAGCTCGCTGGCGCGAAGCTGTATTGCACATCTGGCGTCGCCGCGCCCGGCATGATCTTCACCGAAGCACTGACATTGCCAGGGGCAGCCGTCAGCAGGCCCGTGCGCGTCGTCGCATAGCGCACGGTCTCCCAGAGCAGGGGCAGGCCGCGTGAACGCTCGTTGAAGGTCCGGATGCCCTGCGCTTTCATGCAGATGCGGGCGACATAGTGATCCTGCAGGTTCTCACCAACGCCCGGCAGATGGTGTACCGGCTCAATGCCGAGTGGCTTGAGCCGCTCCGCATCACCGATGCCCGAGAGTTCGAGCAGTTGCGGCGAGGCAATGGAGCCGGACGAGAGGACGATTTCGGTGCTGGCACGAGCCTCGCGGACGGTATTGCCTTGGCGGAACACGACCCCGGTGACGCGCCCCTCTTCGACAATCAGGCGCTGGGCGAGCGCATGGGTCTCCACGCTGAGATTCGTACGTCTGCTTGCCTGGCGCAGATAAGCGCGCGCCGTGCTTTCCCGGCGGCCGTTGCGGATGGCGTGTTGGAAATAGCCGACGCCTTCTTGTTCACCGTCATTGTAATCGTTATTGCGCGGAATGCCGGCTTCCACGCAGGCTTCGATGAAGAACCGAGTCAGTGGATGCTGTTCGATGGGATCGATGACATTGATCGGGCCGCCGCGGCCGCGACTCTCCGAGTCGCCGCCCGCGCGGTTCTCGAATTTCTTGAAATAGGGCAGCACATCCTCATAGGACCAGCCGCGATTACCGAGCTGCGCCCAACCGTCATAGTCCTGCGGTTGGCCGCGCACGATGAGATGGCCGTTGATGGCGGACGAGCCGCCGAGCACCTTGCCACGCGGCCAGTAGATAGATCGGTTGCCGCTGCCCTCTTCTTTTTCCGTCGTATAACACCAGTTGATGGAGGTGTCGTAGAGCGTTTTGAAGAAACCGGCGGGAATGTGGATGAACGGGTTTAGGTCACGCCCGCCCGCTTCTAGCAGCAGTACGCGCGTCCCCGGATTCTCGCTGAGCCGGCTGGCCATGACGCAGCCGGCAGAACCCGCACCGATGATAATGTAGTCGAAGCGGTTCATGCGACCCTGCCTCCCCCGTCCCGGTCCACGGCAGCCGATGGCCACCGCAGCTTGCAGCTTACGGCGGTGTGCATCGAATTCAACAACAGGGAGTTACTCAACCGGGTGGAGACCTGTGACAACCATTTCATCAGTTCAATTCGGACGCGCCTGCGTTTCTGCTCACGGCGAAACCCTTCTCTCGGCGGCGCAAGGTTGACAGGCGGCACCAGCGGTTGGACTGATGGCTATACGGATACAGAGGGACGACGCATGATCGCGATCGGTGCTCTCATCATTCTGATAGCGCCACGAAAAAAGATCACTGGACAAGGGCACGAGAGGCAGCGAAGCGGGAATGGCTAGAATCGCACTTGGTATTACCCCAAGTTACGGCGCACGCAGACCGGTGCTCACGGGGGCTTCCTGGATACTGTTCGATGGATTTTGAGCTGATCGCCCTTGGAGATGTCCTCTGGCTCACTATCGCATTCGTCCTGGGCCTGTTGTCCAGAACTGTCGGCCTTCCGCCCCTGGTCGGCTTTCTTGCCGCGGGATTCGCGCTCAATCTTTACGGTTTCGCTGG